>DASURV010000001.1:0-2405 GCA_036375455.1 Casimicrobiaceae bacterium
CGAGAAGCAGCGCAGCGTTCCCGATACCTACCCGATGAGCCTCAATGCGCTCGTCGCCGGCTGCAACCAGAAGACGAGCCGGTCGCCGATCATGAACGCGAGCGAGGCCGAGGTGCTGGAAGTGCTCGACGCGCTGAAGCACCGCTCGCTCGTCGTGGAAACGAGCGGCGGGCGCGTGATGCGCTATGCGCACAACGCCGAGCGCGCGCTCGGCCTGCCGTCCCAATCGGCGGCGCTGCTTGCGACGCTCGCGCTGCGCGGGCCGCAGACCGCGGCCGAGCTGCGCAGCAATAGCGACCGGTTGCATCGATTCGCCGACGTCTCGGCGGTCGAGGGATTCCTGCACGAGCTCGAGGAACGTCCATCCGGCGCGCTCGTCGCCGAGTTGCCACGCTCGCCCGGGACGCGCGAAACGCGATGGGTCCAGTTGCTGACCGGACCGATGGCCGAGACTTCGCCGACGACGCCGGCCGTCGCGGACGCGATGGATGCGGCGCCGCACGCGCCGCGACTCGCCGCGCTCGCCGCGGAGATCGCGACGTTGCGGGAGGACGTCGCCGCACTCAAGGCTGCCGTCGCCGCCTTGCAGGGCCCGCGAACCGAAGATCCGGCGCGTAGCGGGGACGACGCGTGATCCTGGCGGCACCGTTTCAGCGCGTGCGGCCGGCGAAGCCGTCGATGCCGCGCACGGCCTTGCGGGCGCGGCGCGCGGGAACATCGTGGATGATCACGCCTTCGACCGGATCGACCGGCGCGCGCCAGGGCGCGGCGGCGAGCATGCGCTTCGTATCCACGTAGCCGGCACGCCAGCGCTCGCGAATCCCCGACGGCGTGAAGTCGATGTCCTTCGTGTGATCCTCGCCAACGACCTTCGGCGCGACGAGGCGCACGATGTGCATCGTCGTGCCGCATCCCCACGATGCGAGCTCCTTCACCTCGGGCGTGCTGCGCACAGCCATCGGAATCCGCTGCGACAGCTCGCGGATGACGTGCCGCAGGTGGTGAATCTGCTTCTGCCGTGCGATATGGCTGTCGGCGCGGCTCGCATACTGGATGTCCTTCTGCCGGCCCAGTACCTGCCACAGCGTCTCGGGTTCGGGGCCTTCGGGATTCCACATCTGCACCGCGAAGATCACCGAATCGGCGCGCGGCTTGTCGTCGAGCACCGCCTCGATCGGCGTATTCGAGTAGATGCCGCCGTCCCAGTACGGATCGCCATCGATGCGCACCGCGGGGAATGCCGGCGGCAACGCTCCCGACGCGATCACGTGATCGAGCGTCACGCGCTCGTCGCGGCTGTCGAAATAGCGCATGGCGCCGTTGCGCACGTTGACGGCGCCAACCGTCAGGCGCACGCGGCGGGCGTCGATGTGCTCGAGGTCGATCAGGCCGGCGAGCGTGGCGCGCAGCGGCTTCGTCGAGTAATAGCCCGCGGATTCCACGCCGAGCGGGACGTGCGAACCCAGCCACGCGGGACCGTGCGGCTCGAAGAACGCCGGGATGCCGCGAAAGACCGTGGTCAGGTTGACCGACGCGTTGGCGAGTCCGGTGAAGTACTGCAGAAAATCGGGCGTTGCCGCGCGCGCTTCGACGCGCGCCCAGAATTCCTTCAGCCGCGCAAACCGGCTCTCCCTTGCGTTGCCGGCGATCAGGGCGGCATTGATCGCACCGATCGACGTCCCGATCACCCAATCGGGTTCCGTGCCGCATTCGTGCATCGCCTCGTAGACGCCCACCTGGTAGGCGCCGAGTGCGCCGCCGCCTTGCAGGACAAGGACCACCTGGCCCGGGAACGCACGCCGTGCGGATGCGTCCGCCGGCCTGCGGTGTCGCGATGTCGCGTGCGTTGTCATGAGCCAGTGACTCGCGCCGTCAATCCGTTGAACATGATCCCTCCTCGATGAATTGTCGACCGCCTGGTCACCACCCGCCTCCGGAAACCTGCGCTTGACGCGCAGCGCCGAGCTCGACCGCTGGCGCCGAACGCGCGGAGTACACTTCCCGTTCCATTCCTGACGAGGTGGCCCATGGGTTTACTCGACGCGATTCTCGGCGGCATGATGGGCGGCGGACAGGCGCAATCGGGGGGTGGCCTCGGCATGGGCGCGCAAGGCCAAAATCCGCTGCTGCAGATCATCCTGCAGCTCCTGACGCAGAACGGCGGATTGCAGGGCATGCTCGGCAAGATGCAGCAGGCCGGCTACGGCGACCAGGCGCAATCGTGGATCGGCAGCGGCGAAAATCTCCCGATCGACGCGAGCGTACTCTCGCAGATCTTCGGCCAGGGACAGATGCAGGACATCGCCCAGCAGCTCGGCATGTCGCGCGGCGAGGCGGAAGGCCAGCTCGCGCAGGCGCTGCCTGACGTCGTCAACGGGATGACGCCGCAAGGGCAGATCCCCGAA
>DASURV010000002.1:0-46071 GCA_036375455.1 Casimicrobiaceae bacterium
GCCGAGGCCGACGATTCCCGATGTCGGCGGCGTGTCCGCGGGGCGGTCGAAGAGCGAACGCGCCGCTTCGTTGTACAGCAGGATCAGGCCCTCGGGATTGCACACGAGCACGCTGCTGCTCAGGTCGGACATCAGCGCGGCGAGCCGGTGCTTCTCCAGCTCCAGCGTCGCGTTCGCGTCGCGCACGCGCTGCTCGATCGCGGCGAGCGCGCCCTGGTGGCGATCGGCGAGCGCGTTGATGAGCCGCGCGAGCTCGACCGCTTCGGCGGCGCCTTCGTCGGCGATCCGGTGCGCGGGATTGGCGGTCAGGATGATCCGTGCGCCTTCGCCGAGCTGAGCCATCCGCTCGACGTAGGTCCGAAACCAGGCGGCGACGAGCATGCCGAGCGCGACCAGCAGGAACGCGGCGAACAGCACGACGAGCCCCGCCGCATCGTCGAGCGATTGCGCGAGGGGCGCTCGCAGCTCCGCCGGAATCCGCGACCAGAGCACGACGACCTCGGCCGCGTCGATGGCCGCGACCACGGCGAACACGATCGCGACGGCAAGCGCAAGCTTCCAGCGCAGGCCGATCCCGCGTGCGCGGAGACGCGCGTCCGCCGAAAGGGCGGGCGCGCCGCCCGACGCGTTTGCCGGAGCGCTCGACCCCTGCGGTGCCTGCGTGCGCCGCATCGCGCCGTCAGGCTTCGAGCAGGCGCTTGATCTGGGCCACCAGCTCGAGCGTGGAGAAGGGTTTGGTGACATACGCGTCGGCGCCGATCGCGATGCCCTTGCTGACCTCGGTCTCGCGCCCCTTCGCCGTGAGCATCACGATCTTCATCGCCCGCAGGTTCGGGTCGTCGCGGATCTTCTGCGCGACCTGGTAGCCGTTCGTCACCGGCATCATCACGTCGAGCAGCACGAGATCCGGACGAAAATCGGCGACGGCGGCGAGCGCCTCGTCGCCGTTGCGCGCGGTACGGACGTCGAAGCCGCTTTGCCGCATCAGGTATTCCAGCGCGACGACGATGTTGGGCTCGTCGTCGACGATCAGGACTTTCTTGGCCATGGCGCTCATTGTCGATCGGGCGGACGCGCCCGTCGCGGGGCGTCGGCCGGAATCTTCCGCGGATCAGGTCGCTCGCTCCTGCTGCGCCGCCGGCACCTCGGGTGCCGCCGCCAGCGCGGGCAGGGTGAACGAGAACGTCGCCCCGCCCCCGGGGGTGGCGTGCACCCACAGCCGGCCCCCGAAATGGTCGACGATCTGGCGGCTGATCGGCAGGCCGAGCCCGGTCCCCTGCGGCTTCCCGGTAAGCGTGTCCCCGGCCTGGCGGAATTTCTCGAAGATGAGCTCCTCGGCCCGTGGGGGAACTCCCGGGCCGTTGTCGGCGACATCGACCTGGAAGAAGCCATCGAGCCTCCGCAATTCCACGACCACCCGGCCGCTGCCGGCATGGCAGAACTTCGCGGCATTGGACAGCAGGTTGATCAACACCTGCATCAGGCGGTCGCGGTCGGCCCGGACCGCCACCTCGCCGGTCGCCGCCCGCGTCTGCAATCCGATCGCCCGTTCGCGAAAGAGCTGCCCGGTCGCGGCGACCGCGTCGGCGATCACGCTCCGGAGGTCGAGCGTCGTCACCTGCCACTTCGCGCTGCCCGATTCGAGCTTGGCGAGGTCGAGCACGTCGTTGATGAGGCGCGTCAGCCGCTCGCTCTCGGTGACGATGATGCCGAGGAACTCCCTGCGCCGCGGCAGATCGGTGTCCGGATCGCTGAACAGGATCTGCGAGAACGCGCGGATCGACGTGAGCGGCGTGCGCAGCTCGTGCGAGACGGTGCTCACGAAATCGTCCTTGAGCCGATCGAGTTCCTTCAGCCGCTCGTTGGCCGCCCGCAACTGCGCCGTGGCCGCCTCCAGCTCGCGCGATTTCTGCTCGAGCGCGCGGCTGTGCGCGATCGCCTCGGAGGTCTCGTCGAGAATGCGCATGATGTCGTCGATCTGCAGCGGCTCTTCCTGCACGACCGAGGCGACGATCGCGCGCGCGGACGCCGCGCCGATCGCGCCGGCGAGCTCGCGTTCGGCATAGGCGACGAGGGCGGCATCCGCCTGCACCGGGGCGTGCGCGGGCCAGCCGCGCCGTTGCCGGTAGGCCGCGAGGATCTCCTCGGTGCGCGCGTCGCCGAGAAAGCGGCTCAGCAGTTTCGTGAGCTCGTCGAGCGACGCGCTGCCGCGCCAGAGCTGGGGCGCGGCGGCCCGCGTGAACACCTCGACAAAGCGCAGGCTCTGCTCCGTCTCGCTCGCGCCCGGCCGCGTGAACAGCGAGACGCCGACATAGCAGCCGATGTTGGCGAGCATGCTCCAGAACAGCGAATGCGTGATCTGGTCGAGCCCGGAGAGCCCGAACAGCGCCTGCGGCCGCGTGAGCGCGATGCCGAACAGTCCGTGCTCGACGAATTCGATCGGCAGCCAGCCCGACTTCGCGAACGACGGCAGCAGCAGCGTGTAGGTCCAGACGAGGAATCCGGCGAGGAGCCCTGCCAGCGCGCCGTGGCGCGTGCCGTTGCGCCAGTACATACCGCCGAGCATCGCCGGCGCGAACTGCGCCACGGCGGCGAAGGAGATGAGCCCGATCGAGACCAGCGCGTAGGCCTCGCCGGCGAGCCGGAAGTAGAGGTAGCCGAGCAGCAGGACCAGCACGATCGCGCCGCGACGGATGCCGAGCAGCATCCCGGAGAGGTTGCGTGCGCCGGCCGAGCGGAGCAGCCCGAATTTCAGCAACAGGGGCATGACGAGGTCGTTGCAGACCATCGTGGACAGCGCGATCGTCTCGACGATCACCATCGCGGTGGCGGCCGAGAGCCCGCCCACGAACGCGAGCATCGCCAGCGTCAGCCGGCCTTCGTGCAGCGGCAGCGCCAGCACGAACGTGTCGGCGTCGATGCGCCCGTCGGGGAACAGCAGCAGGCCGCCGAACGCGATCGGCAGCACGAATACGTTGATCGCGAGCAGGTAGAGCGGGAAGATCCAGATTGCCTTCTTCAGGTGCCGCTCGTCGACATTCTCGACGACGGCGATCTGGAACTGCCGCGGCAGGAACAGGATCGCGAACATCGACAGCAGCGTGAGCGATGCGAAGCCGGTGTACTGTCCCGGCGCCGACTGCGACGTCATCAGCGGCTGCAGACGCGGGTCCGCCGCGGCGCGGGCGAAGATGTCGCCGACGCCGTCGTAGATGCCCCAGGTGACGAACGCGCCGACGAGCATGAATGCGATCAGCTTGACGAGCGACTCGAAGGCGATCGCCGCGACCATGCCCTCGTGCCGCTCGGTCGCGTCGAGGTGGCGCGTGCCGAACAGCACGGTAAAGGCCGCGAGCATCAGCGCGATGTAGAACGCATGGTCGTCGAGCAGCCCGGTCGCGCCGCGCACGGCGGGACTCGTCACCGGATCGCTCAGCAGCCCGCCCGCGCCGTGCGCGATCGCCGACGTCGCCGGATCGGTGAGCAGGATGGCGACGCTGACCGCCACCGCCTTGAGCTGCAGCGCGATGTAGGGAATGATGCCGACGACCGCGATCACGGTGACCAGGCCGCCCAGGAGCTGGCTCTTCCCGTAGCGCGAGGCGACGAAGTCGGCGATCGACGTGATCCGGTTCGCGCGGCTGATGCGGATCATCTTGCGCAGCACGAACCACCACAGCGTCGCCATCAGCGTCGGGCCCAGGTAGATCGGCAGGAAGCCGATGCCCGTGGCGGCGGCGCGACCGACGCTGCCGTAGAACGTCCACGTCGTGCAGTACACGGCCATCGACAGCGCGTAGACCCACGGATTGGCGATCACGCTACGCCCGGCATCGGCCCGCTTGTCGCCGACGTAGGCGATCGCGAACAGCACGCCGAGATAGCCCAGCGCGACCAGCGCGATGACGGTGCCGTCGAGCTTCATCGTGCCGGGGCGGCGTTCGCGCCGGGCCCGTTCACGCGTGCGCACATGGCGTTGACAGGCCCTAGTCGCCCACGCCGCCGCGCTCGATCGTGAGGCCGAGCAGCGCGATCAGCGCGGCCCACGCGACGAAGACGTAGACGAACAGCAGCGGCACGCCGTTGATCGTGACGGCGCGCTCGAACAGGTAGAGCAGCGGGAAATTGAGCAGCAGGCAGCCGAGCAGGAACAGCGCGACGAGTCGCTGGCGGGGCAGTTTTCTCCAGGGCATGGTCTCCTCCGGGCCGCCGGCCGCGGCCTATTGCGGGAAGTCGAGTGCGATCCTCTGCTGCAGCGCGCGCGCCTGCCGGAACGACTCCTTGAGCATACGCCGGTCGAATGCATTGAGCCGATCGGGGTCGATCCGGTTGGGCGCGTGCTCGCCGACCGGGTCGAACTGCTGGTGGCGCAGGCGCAGTAGCTGGATGAAATAGAACGCCGCGACCATCGCGCGCGTGTCGCCGTCGCCGACGTGCAGCGCGGGCGCGGCGAGCCGCAGGCGCTGCGCGGTGTTCGTATGCGCGATGCCGAAGCGCAGCGCGTTGATCCGGGCCGCCTCGACGAACGGCCGCAGGCCGTAGAGCTTCAGATCGATCGTATGCGGGAAATCGGGGGCGTCGTCGTAGCGGAAATCGCGGATCACGCCGAGCGGGGGGCGGGTGGCGAGCGCGCCCTGCGCCATCTGCAGCAGGAAGCGCGGCGTCGCCTGCGTCACGCCGAGCAGCCAGGCGCGCAGCCGCTCGGCCAGCGTCGCATCGCCGAACACGGGCCTGAAATCGAAGAAGATGGCGGAATTGAGCACCGCCTCCGGATCGGTGTTGCGGATCCAGGCGGAGAACTGCGCCTGCCATTCCGCGAGCGACAGGCACCACCGCGCGTTGCCGGCCATGATGTCGCCCTTGCACAGCGGGAATCCGCACCGGTCGAGCATCCGGTTGACGGCGGCGGCGAGGGGAAGCAGACGCTCGCGCGCTGCGTCCGGCTGCGCGCCGGCCGGAATGCCGAAGATCAGCCCGTTGTCCTGGTCGGTTGCGAACGTCTGTTCCAGCCTCCCCTCGCTGCCGAGCGCCATCCAGCACAACCGAACGTCCGGCAACGAATGCCGGGGCAGCTCGATCTCGAGCACGCGCTGGGTGAGCCGGTCGTTCAGCGCCGCGATGAACTGCGTCAACTGCTCGGCGGCGACGCCATGGACGAGCATGTCCTTCGTCAGTTGGCGGATGTCCCCGGCGGCATGAACGAGCCCCGCCTCGTCCCGCGCCGCCGCGATCGTCTCGGGCAACTGGCGCAGCGTCACGCGCTGCACCGAGAAGAGATCGCGCTGCGACACGACGCCGACGACGCGCCGTTCCTCGATCACCGGAGCGTGGCGAATGCCGTGCTGCGCCATCGCGAGCGCGGCGTCGTAGGCGGTCGCGTCGGCGGGGAGCGCGAGAGGGCGCGGCGTCATCACCGTCGCGATCGGGGCTGCGAGGTCGACGCCCTCGAGCACAACGCGGTCGCGCAGATCCGGCAGCGTGAAGATGCCGGCGGGCTCGCCGCCGGGCGCGGTGACGACGATCGAGCCGATCCGGGCCTGCCGCATCCTGTCGAGGGCGTCCCGGATCGGCGTGTCCGGCGCGCAGACGACGGGCGTGCGCTGCACGATCGCACGCAGCGGGCTCGCCATCGACTGCTGCTCGGAGCTCACCTGGGTGAACTGCGCGTGCAGCCGCGAGCGCGCCTGCCGCAGCAGCTCCGTCAACCGGGCGACGCAGTGGCGCTCGAACGCAGGCGCAAGCCGCAGCAGCTCGGCGAACTGCTCGGCGGTGAGCTCGAGGCATCGCGTCGGCTCGACCGCGCGGTAGACGGTCGTCAGCGTCGAGTGCGAGAACAGGGCGCCGAGCGGGAAGCAGTCGCCCGGGCCGAGCACCGGATAGGGCTCCTCGATGAGGTCGTCGAGCCGCGGCTGCTCGCTGTGGACCGTCCCGTGGTCGATGACGTACAGCCGTTGCGCTTCGGCGCCGACGCCGAGGATCGTCGCACCTGCCGCGTACCGGACGGCGGCAAGATGCCGCGCGAGAAATGCGAGGGCCGCCTCGTCCAGCCGGTCGAAAGGCGGGTACCGCCGCAGTGCGGCGACATCGTTTCCGGCCACCGGTTCGGCCGTTGCCAGCATCAGAGGCTCCCGGACCCTTCCCTGGCGCAACAATCGTGGCGAGAGGCTGTCCATGATCTTACCGGAACGCGTCGGTCGAACGACGCGACGACCGCCGCCGACCGCAGCGCGATGCCAGACCCTATAATGACTGCCGTCATCCGGGGTCGGACCGCGCGGATTCGCGTCCGCGATCGAAGGAGGGCGCCATCGAAGCGCTGCATCGCGTGAGCCGCCTGGTGTTCCGGCCCGTGGCGGAGTGGGCGCTGATCGCCGACGAGCCGACGAGCGTCGACGAGCTCCTGCGCCGCTACATCCTGCCGCTCGCCACGCTCGCGCCGGTCGCCACCTTCATCGGCATGGAGGTGTTCGATCGATCATGGGACGTGGACCAGGGCTACCTCGTCCCCCATGATCAGATCTTCAACGCGGCCGTCACGACCTTTTTCGGCATCATCGGCTCGATCTTCGCCCTGGCGGCAATCATGGTGGTGATCGCGCCGATGTACAGGCGCAGGTGCAGCTACGTCTCGGCACTGAAGGTCGCCGTTCACGGCGCGAGCCCGCTGCTGCTCTCGGGCGTGACGCTGGTCCTGCCGGCGATGGTGGTCGTGTCGATGGTCGCGCTCTGCTACACGCTGTTTCTCTATCACCTCGGGGTCGGCGCGGTGCTGCAGATTCGCAGGGACCAGGCCGAGTTCATCGGGATCTCGATGCTGCTGCTCACCTTCGTCTCGATGATGGCCGGAATGGCGGTCGCCGGCATCGGACTGCTCTAGAGGGCCTGCTCACGCCATGTCCCCGAGTGCGCAGTAGCCCGATGCCCCTCGCCGACGCCATTCGGAGGAACGGCTTCGTCCGCTGGTACGAGCACCAGCTCTACGAGGGTTTCGCGTGCCTCGTGACCGGGTTCCTCGCGTTGATCATGATGGCGGTATCGCTCGAGGTCATCGAGTTTCGCCAATCGCTCGCCGGCCTGCTGATGCTGCTCGTCATCGCGTTCAGCGGGGGCGGCGTGTGCGTCTACACGTGGGGACGGTTCACCCGGCTGCTCGCGCGGGCGGAGCATCTCGCCGGTCAGGCGTGCTGCCCCGCATGCAGCGTCTACGGGCGATTCGCGGTCGTTTCCGCCAGGGCCTCCCGCGATGCCGTGGACGGGTGCGCGCTCGGCGTCAGGTGCCGCAAGTGCGCACGCGAGTGGACGATCGCGTAGCGCCGGTCGGCCCGGCTCGGGATCGAGCCACGGCGATACCGCCCGATCGGCGGTCCCCGGCCCGCCGCGCGGCGTGCCTCAGTTGACGATCTGCGCGAGCTCGCCGCCCTTGTAGCGCACCGCCATCCGGTCGAGCGGCACGGCCCTGATCTTCGACGCCATCCCGGCGCAGCCGAACTGCTGGTAGCGCTCCTTGCAGATGCGCCTCGCCGCGGCCGTCGCCGGCTTGAGGTATTCGCGCGGATCGAACTTCGATCGGTTCTCGGCCATGAAGCGGCGGACCGCGGCCGTCATCGCGAGCCGGATGTCGGTGTCGATGTTCACCTTGCGCACGCCGTGCCTGATGCCTTCCTGGATCTCCTCGACCGGCACGCCGTACGTCTCCTTCATCTCCCCGCCGAACTCGCGGATCTCGGCGAGCAGCTCCTGCGGCACCGACGAGCTGCCGTGCATCACGAGGTGCGTGTTCGGGATGCGGCGGTGGATCTGCTTGATCCGGTCGATCGCAAGAATGTCGCCGGTCGGCTTGCGCGAGAACTTGTAGGCGCCGTGCGAGGTCCCGATCGCGATCGCGAGCGCGTCGAGCTGCGTCGCCTTGACGAAGTCCGCCGCCTGGTCGGGATCGGTCAGCAGCATGTCGCGCGTCATCGTCCCTTCCGCGCCGTGGTCGTCCTCCTTGTCGCCCTTCATCGTCTCGAGCGACCCGAGGCATCCGAGCTCGCCCTCGACGGTGACGCCGATCGCGTGGGCCATGTCGACGACGCTCCTCGTGACCTGCTTGTTGTAGTCGTAATCGGCGATCGACTTGCCGTCCTCCCGGAGCGATCCGTCCATCATCACCGACGAAAAGCCGAGCCGCATCGCGCCGAGGCATACGGCGGGCGATTGACCGTGATCCTGGTGCATCACCACCGGAATGTCGGGATAGCTCTCGACGGCCGCCTCGATCAGGTGGCGCAGGAACGCCTCGCCGGCGTACTTCCGCGCGCCGGCCGACGCCTGCATGATCACCGGGCTGTCGGTCTCGGACGCTGCGGCCATGATCGCCTGCACCTGCTCGAGGTTGTTGACGTTGAACGCCGGCAGGCCGTAGTCGTGCTCGGCGGCGTGATCGAGGAGCTGGCGCATCGAGACGAGGGGCATCGGGATTCCTCCGCAGGTGATGCGACGGATTCTACCGAACGCCGCCCGCCCGATTACCCGCTAGGCGCGATGCAGGAGGATCGTCAGGAGCAGCGAGCTGTCCTCGAGCGCCTCGAGCGAATGCGGCTCGCCGTCGGCGAGATAGAGCATGTCGCCGCTCGCCAGCGTCTGCGTGCGGCCGAGGGCGGTGAAGGCCACGGTGCCTTCGAGGCATTGCACGACCATCAGGCCGGCGGCCGCATGCTGCTGGACCGCCTTGCCGGCCGGCAGCGCGTAGCGGAACACCTCGAGGTGGTGGGTCCTGATCAGCGTCTGCGAATCGGCTTCGCTGATCGTGCGTCCGAGCGGGCGCACGTCGATCACTTCACCGGGGGTCGCATGGGGAATCGCCACGGCATCCTCCTTCCCGCGTCAGCCGCCCGCCTTCTTGGCCGCCACGCGATTCATCGTATCGATCGCGAGATTCGCGTGCGCATAGGCCGCGCCCGCCCGCATCTCGGCGGCCACCCAGATCGCCTCCATTACCTCCTGCTCCGTCGCCCCTTTCATCAGCGCGAGCTCCGTGTGGCCGCGGATGCAGTAGGGGCATTGCGTGACGTGCGCCACGGCGACGGCGATCAGCTCCTTCGTCTTCGACGGCAACGCGCCGTCGGCAAACGCCTTCTGGCTGAACGCCCTGAACGCGGCGAACACGTCGGGAGCCAGCTCGCGGCGCTTCGCGTGCAACTCGCGGCTCGTCTCGGGGTACATCGGATGTTCCATGGCGGGTCCTCCCGTGTCATGGGTGGCTCGATGGCGCGGCCTCGCGACGATAGCTGCCGGGCAGCGTCGCGAACGCGATCGCCAGCCGGTTCCAGCCGTTGATCGCGACGACCGCAAGGGTAAGGTCCACGAGCGACTTGTCGTCGAAATGCTCGCGTACGCGCAGCCGTTGATCTGCGAGGCGCGCGTCTTCACCAGCTCGAGAAGCTGCGGCTCGAGGCCGCTCTGGCGGACATACGTTTCGACGCCGCGCATCGCGGCATAGGCGCCGGGCGCCACGCTGGAGTAGTCGATGCGGTGACTCATCGTGTCGGGTTGCCTGCGTGTTGTCGTTCCCATGATGCGCCTGCGGCTCAACGGCGGCCTTGTCAGAGCGATTGCTTCGCCAGCATCAACCGGATCTTCTCGATCGCGCGCGACGGCGCAAGGCTCTTCGGGCAGACCTCGGTGCAGTTCATGATCGTGCGGCAGCGGAAGAGCCGGTACACGTCGTTCAGGTCGTCGAGCCGCGCCTGCGTGTCGCGGTCCCGGCTGTCGGCGAGGAAGCGGTAGGCCTGCAACAAGCCGGCCGGCCCGACGAACTTGTCCGGATTCCACCAGAACGACGGGCATTGCGCCGTGCAGCACGCGCACAGGATGCACTCGTAGAGGCCATCGAGCCGCTCGCGCTCGGCCGGCGACTGCCGGCGCTCGCGCTCGGGCATCGGGCCCTCGTCGACCACATAGGGCTTGATCGAGCGGTACTGCCGGAAGAATTCGCTCAAGTCGACGACGAGATCCCGGATCACGGGAAAGCTCGGCAGCGGCCGCAACTCGACCGGCTCCCGCAGCGCGCGGATCGGGGTGATGCATGCGAGGCCGTTGCGGCCGTTGATGTTGATCGCATCCGAGCCGCACACGCCTTCGCGGCAGGACTTGCGGATCGTGAGCGAGTCGTCCTGCAGGCGTGCCCTGAGAATCAGGTCGAGCAGCATCGCGTCGTGCGGACCGGGCTCGACGTCGAAGTCCTGCATGCAGGGCTTCGCGTCGCGCTCCGGATTGAAGCGGAAGATCGACAGCCTCATGGAGCGGCTACGCGAGCGGCCGCCGGTGGCTTCGCCGTCATGCAGCTCGCAGCACCGTCACCAGCACCGACAGGCCGACGGCGATCAGTCCGCCCGCGAGCAGGAGCAGGGCGGGCACGCGAATCCCGGGCGGATGAACATAGTCGAGGAGCACGTCGCGGACGCCGACCCACGCGTGGTAGAGGAGCGCGAGCGTGCCGGCGAGAAGCGTGGTCGCGATGACGGGTTGCGCGATCCAGTCGTGCCAGGCCTGGAAGTCCCGAGGCCGGTCGAACAGGAAGTGCGCGATGAGAAACAGCATGAAGCCGAGCAGGTAGAGCGCGCTCGCCCGTTGGACGAGCCACGCGCGCAAGCCGGTGAGCACGATGGTCACCACCACGCTCCGATGGCGAGGATGGCAATGACGACGGCGAGGATGTTGACCGTCCACGCACTTTGCCGGGCGCTGGCGAGCCGCGACCCGGCGTCGACGTCCATCAGCATGTGCCGGATGCCGGCGAGCAGATGATGCGCGAGCGCCCAGGTGCAGGCGATGCCGGCGAGCTTGACGGCCGGCAGGCCCAGGAGATCCGCCGTGTCCCGGTAGCCTTCCGAGCCGGAGAGCGAGCGGGCGAAAAGCCATGCCGCAACCGGGATGGCGAGCGCCAGCAGCACGCCGCTGATCCGGTGCAGGATCGACGTCACCGCGCCGACCGGCATCCCGATTTGCGCGAGATTCAGGAAGACGACGCGGTTGGCGGGTTCGGGCATGCCGGTTGAGGTGGGACTGTCAGCCGTTGGAGCTCGGACGGCCGGGATGGTTCGCGAACGAGGACGTCAGCGAACGCCGAGATCGTTCGCGTCAGCACCTGTGGCCCTCGCTCACAATTTGAGCGTTCGCCGCTCGCTGCCGCTCGCTTAACATGAGCTTCGCTCATGTTAGCGAACGCCGAGATTGCGAGAGTTTACGACCTATGGTCTCCAACTCTCACAATCTTCATCGTATTGGTGCCGCCGGACTTGCCCATCGGCTCGCCGATCGTCAGCACGATCAGGTCGCCGCGCTGGACGTGCGACCGGGCCAGCAGCAGGTCCTCGGCGGCGCGCAGCACCTCGTCGCGATCGGCGCTCTGCTCGAGATAGAGCGAGGTGACGTTGCGCAGCAGCGCCATCCGCCGCTGCGTCTCGACCTTCGGCGTGATGGCGAAGATCGGTGCACCGGGGTTGTGGCGCGACATCCAGAGCGCGGTGGAGCCCGAGTCGGTGAGCGAGGCGATGGCCTTGACGCGCAGGTGGAACGCAGTGAACAGCGTCGCCATCGCGATCGACTGGTCGATGCGCGTGAACGTCCGGTTCATGAAGTCGCGATCGAGCTCGACCGGATCCGACTTCTCGGCCTCGACGCACACCTGCGCCATCGTCTCGACCGTCTCCACCGGAAAGCGTCCCGCGGCGGTCTCGGCGGACAGCATCACGGCATCGGTCCCGTCGAGGACGGCGTTCGCGACGTCGGAGACCTCGGCCCGCGTCGGCACCGGGTTGTGGATCATCGATTCCATCATCTGCGTCGCGGTGATCGTGACCCGGTTGTGCTCGCGCGCTGCGCGCAGCATCCGCTTCTGCAGGCCGGGAACCGCCGCGTTGCCGACCTCGACGGCGAGGTCGCCGCGCGCCACCATGATGCCGTCGGACGAGTCGATGATCTCCTCGAGGGCGGGAATGGCCTCGGCGCGCTCGATCTTCGCGATCAGCATCGCCCGGCCCCCGGCGGCGCGCATGAGCTGCCGCGCCATGTACATGTCCTCCTTGCTCTTCGGAAACGACACCGCGAGATAGTCGGACTCGAGCTGCGCGGCCGTCTTCATGTCCTCGATGTCCTTCGGCGTGAGCGCCGGTGCGGAGAGCCCGCCCCCCATCCGGTTGATGCCCTTGTTGTTCGACAGCATCCCGCCGAGCACGACGCGCGTGACGATCCGCGGGCCGTCGACGGCCTCGACTTCGAGCTTGATCAGGCCGTCGTCGAGCAGCAGCATCGAGCCCGGGTCGACGTCGTGGACGAGCTCGCGGTAATCGAGCCCGACCCGCGTCGCGTCCCCGAGCTCGCACTCGGCATCGAGGACGAATTTCGCGCCGGGAACGAGCTCGACCCTGCCTTCCGCGAACCGGCCGATCCGGATCTTCGGCCCCTGCAGGTCGGCCATGATCGCAACCTCGCGCCCGAGCGAGCGCGCGGCCTCGCGCACGAGCCGCGCCCGCTCGACGTGGTCGGCCGCGCTGCCGTGGGAGAAGTTGAGTCGCACCACGTCCACGCCCGCCGCGAGCATCCGCCGCAGCACCTCGGGCTTGCTGCATGCGGGCCCGAGCGTGGCGACGATCTTGGTTGCGCGCGGCATCGCAGGATTCGGAGGGCTCGCAGCGGAATGCCGACGCGCGCCGGATCAGAGCGAGGCGCCCGCGCCGATGGGATTCATTCGGGCTGGCGGCGCAGGACCGCTTCCCGCCCGCGCTCCTCCAGCACTTCGACCGCAGGCAGCTTCCTGCCTTCGAGGAATTCGAGGAACGCCCCGCCACCGGTCGAGATGTAGCCGATCCGGTCGGTGACGCCGAACCTGGCGATCGCGGCGAGCGTATCGCCGCCGCCGGCAATCGAGAAAGCCGGCGACGCGGCGATGGCGAGGGCGAGCGCCTTCGTCCCCTCCGCGAAGGCATCGAACTCGAACACGCCGATCGGCCCGTTCCAGACGATCGTGCCGGCGCGCGCGACGATCATCTTCAGCGCCGCGACCGACTGCGGGCCGATGTCGAGGATCATGTCGTCGGGCTCGACGTTCTCGAGCGCCTTCAACTCCGGCTTCGCGTCGGCCGCGAACTCCTTCGCGCAGACCGCGTCGATCGGCACCGGCACCCTGCCCGGATACTGGTCGAGGATCGCCTTCGCCTCGCCGACGAGATCCGGCTCGGCGAGCGACTTGCCGATTCGGCCACCGGCGGCGAGGA
The DNA here is from genome assembly GCA_036375455.1 of Casimicrobiaceae bacterium. GTDB lineage: Bacteria > Pseudomonadota > Gammaproteobacteria > Burkholderiales > Casimicrobiaceae > VBCG01. The sequence continues at coordinate 13,257 of DASURV010000002.1, forward strand.
TGAACGTGTTCGCGATGCCGCCGCCGACGACGAGCGTATCCACCTTGGCGGCCAGTGCGCGCAGGATCGTGAGCTTGGTGGAGACCTTGGCGCCCGCGACGATCGCGAGCAGCGGCCGCTTCGGCCGGTCGAGCGCCTTGCCGAGGGCGTCGAGCTCCGCCGCGAGGAGGGGACCGGCGCAGGCGACGGGCGCATAGCGCGCCATCGCGTGCGTGGTCGCCTCGGCGCGGTGCGCGGTGCCGAAGGCGTCGTTGCAGTAGACGTCGCACAGATGCGCCATCTTCTGCGCGAGCTCGGCGCTGTCCTTCTTCTCGCCCGGGTTGCCGCGGCAGTTCTCGAGCAGGACCAGGTCGCCCGAGGCGAGCGTCGCGTGCCATGGGCCGCCGTCCACCCAGTCGCGGATCAGGCGCACCTCGCGGCCCAGCAGCTCGCCGAGCCGGGCCCCGACCGGCGCGAGCGAGTCCGCCTCGGTGAGCTTGCCTTCCACCGGGCGGCCGAGGTGCGACGTCACCATCACGGCGCCGCCCCGCGCCAGCGCATCGCGGATCGCCGCCAGCGAGGCGCGGATCCGCGTGTCGTCGGTGATGCGCCCCGCGTCGTCCTGCGGGACGTTGAGGTCGGCCCGGATGAAGACCCGCTTGCCGCGCACGTCGACGTCGCCAAGACGCAGCATCGCCATCAGTTCCTCCTCACACGGCCGCCAACCACGCCATCATGTGCGCGTCGGCCGCACGAGCGCGTCCACGATGCCCGCTACTTCGCCGCCATCAGTGCCATCGTCGCGTCGAGCATGCGGTTGGAGAAGCCCCATTCATTGTCGTACCAGCTCGACACCTTCACGAGCCGCCCCGAGACCTTCGTGAGCGTCGCGTCGAACGTCGAGGATGCGGGATCGTGGTTGAAGTCGACCGAGACCAGCGGCGCACTACTGTAGCGCAGGATGCCGCCGGCGAGCGGTCCGGACTCCGACGCCGCCTTCATGATCGCGTTGACCTCGTCGACGCTGGTGTCGCGAGCCGCGATCAACGACAGGTCGACGATCGACACGTTGATCGTCGGCACGCGGATCGCGTAGCCGTCGAGCCTGCCGGCGAGCTCGGGGAGCACCAGGCCGAGCGCCGAGGCGGCGCCGGTCTTCGTGGGGATCATGCTCATCGTCGCCGAGCGCGCCCGCCGCAGGTCCTCGTGGTAGACGTCGGAGAGCACCTGGTCGTTCGTGTAGGCATGCACGGTCGTCATCAGCCCGTTCACGACGCCGATGCGCTCGTGCAGCGGCGCCACGAGCGGCGCGAGGCAGTTGGTCGTGCACGAGGCGTTCGAGATCACCGTGTCGGCCGCCTTCAGCTTCTGGTGGTTGACGCCGTAGACGATCGTCGCGTCGACGTCCTTGCCGCCGGGCGCCGAGATGATCACCTTGCGCGCGCCGCCCTTCAGGTGCGCCGACGCCTTCTCCTTCGACGTGAAGAGCCCGGTGCATTCGAGGACGACGTCGACGCCGAGCGACCCCCACGGCAGTTGCGCCGGATCGCGCTGCGCGAACACGCGGATGCGATCGCCGTCGACGATGAGCGCATCGCCCTCGACGTCGACGCGGCCGGGGAACTTGCCGTGCACGGTGTCGTGGCGCGTCAGGTGCGCGTTCGTTTCCGGGCTGCCGAGATCGTTGAGCGCGACGATCGCGAGGTCGTGCTTCCTGCCGTCTTCGTAATGGGCGCGCAGGATGTTGCGCCCGATGCGGCCGTAGCCGTTGATGGCAACCTTGAGGGTCATGGAGTCTCCGTAAACGATGCTGGTCCTAGGCGCGCCCGACCACGCGCCGCACCGCGTCGGCGACGTGCTCGCTCGTGAAGCCGAAGCGCTTGAACAGCACGCTTGCGGGCGCCGATTCGCCGAAGCGGTCGATGCCGACGACGGCGGCGTGCGGATCGTCGACGGCGCCGACGTACTTGCGCCAGCCGTCGCTCGCGCCGGCCTCGACGCCGACCCGGGGGATGCCGGGCGGCAGCACGTCGCGCCGGTAGGCCACGTCCTCGCGGTCGAAGCGCTGCGTGCACGGCATCGACACCACGCGCACGCCGATGCCCTCCCCGGCGAGCAGGTCGCGGGCGCCGAGCGCGAGCGGCACCTCCGATCCGGTGGCGATGACGACCGCGCGCGCGTCGCCCGCACCGAAGTCGGCGAGGACGTAGCCACCGCGCTCGATTGCGGCGGATGCCGCCGCGTCGCGCTTCGAGAACGCGACGTTCTGCCGCGTGAGGAGGAGCGCGGTGGGACCGTCGCGACGCGCGAGCGCCTGCGTCCAGGCGACGGCCGTCTCCACCGTGTCGCAGGGGCGCCACAGGTCGAGCTGCGGAATCAGCCGCAGGCTCGCGGCGTGCTCGATCGGCTGGTGCGTCGGGCCATCCTCGCCGAGGCCGATCGAATCATGCGTGAACACGAAGATCGCCGGCGCCTTCATCAGCGCCGCCATCCGGATCGCGTTGCGCATGTAGTCCGAGAACGTGAGGAACGTTCCGGCATACGGGACGAATCCGCCGTGCAGCGCGATCCCGTTGGCGATGGCCGCCATCGCGAACTCGCGCACGCCGTAGTTGACGTAGTTCCCGGCGTGCGTCGCCGTGACGGCCACGCTGCCGGACCAGTTCGTGAACACCGAGCCGGTCAGGTCCGCGGCGCCGCCGAGCATCTCCGGCAGGATCCGCGCGAAGGCTTCGATCGCCTGCTGCGACGCCTTGCGCGTGGCGATCGTTTCCGCCTTCCGCGCCTGCGCGTCGGCCAGCTCCTGCGCGGTCGCGGCGAAGGCTTCCGGCAGGCGGCCGGCCATCCGACGCTCGAATTCGGCGGCGAGCGCCGGGTGCTCGGCCGCGTAGGCCGCGAACGACGCCGACCACTCGCGCGCAAGGCGCTCGCCCCGCGCCTTCGCGTTCCACGCGTCGTAGATCGACTGCGGGACGACGAACGGGGCGTACGGCCAGCCGAGCGCCTCGCGCGTCGCGGCCACCTCGCTCGCGCCGAGCGCCGCGCCATGGGTGTCCGCGCTGCCCGCCTTCGTCGGCGCGCCCTTGCCGATGACCGTCTTGCAGCAGATCAGCGTCGGACGCTTCGTTTCGGCCTTGCCGGCCGCGATCGCGGCGCTCACCGCCTCGACGTCGTGGCCGTCGACGCGCGCCACGACGTGCCAGCCGTAGGCTTCGAAGCGCCGCGGCGTGTCGTCGGTGAACCAGCCGGCGGTCGGACCGTCGATCGAGATTCCGTTGTCGTCGTAGAAGACGATCAGCTTGCCGAGGCCGAGCGTCCCGGCGAGCGAGCAGGCCTCGTGCGAAATGCCTTCCATCAGGCAGCCGTCGCCGCAGAAGGCGTACGTGTAGTGGTCGACGACCGAGTGGCCGGGCCGGTTGAACTGCGCGGCGAGCAGCCGCTCGGCGAGCGCCATGCCGACGGCGTTGGCGAGGCCCTGCCCGAGCGGTCCGGTCGTCGTCTCGACGCCGGGCGTCGCACCGACCTCGGGATGCCCGGGCGTCCTGGAATGAAGCTGGCGGAAGCGCCGGAGATCGTCGAGCGGCAGGTCGTAGCCGGTCAGGTGCAGCAGCGCGTATTGCAGCATCGAGCCGTGACCGTTCGACAGCACGAAACGGTCGCGATCGCGCCAGTGCGGGTTGGCGGGGTCGTGCCGCAGGTGTCGCGTCCATAGCGCGACCGCGATCTCGGCCATCCCCATCGGCATGCCCGGATGGCCGGATTTCGCCTGCTCGACCGCGTCCATCGCCAGCGCGCGAATCGCGTTCGCGAGATCGGCGTCGCGCGGTGGCGCGGCCGTCGGCTCGGGCAGCGTACGGGCGGAATCGAGCATCGGCAACGGCGGGAGCGGCGGGCAATCGCGCGGAGTCGCAGCGCGAAGGCATTGAATCTTTTCGCGGAAGTACCATTATTGTGCCATAATTTCTCTCTTTTCGATTCGCGCGCGAGCGCGGGAGTTGTATCGAATATTCGGACGGACGTCGACGCTCTCGGGCGTTCCTCGCTCCGTCAGGCGAAATGACACTGGCAACGGTTGCTCCGGGACCCGGAGGGCGCCGCGCGTGGAGGGTAAACGCCATGGACGGAATCCATCTGCTGGGGGAGTGGTACGGGTGCCCGGCCGACGAGCCTTTGCTGACGCAGGCAGACGCATTGCGCGATGTGTGTCGCCATGCGGTCGACGAGTCGGGTCTGACGGTCGTCGGCGACCGTTTCTTCCAGTTCGAGCCGCACGGCGTGACCGGAACGGTCCTGCTCGCGGAGTCCCATCTCGCGATCCATACGTGGCCGGAGGCGGGATTCGTGACGATCGACGTCTACGTCTGCAACTACACGACGGACAACACGGAGAAGGCCGAGCGCGTCTTCAAGGCGCTCGAGGCCGCGTTCAAGCCGCGCCGCAAGCGCTTCCAGGCGATCCATCGCGGCGGCAAGGACGACTAGCCACGGGATGCACGACGAAGCGGCGCCGGGCGATCTCGCGCCCGGCATCCTCACCGAGTACCTGACCGACGACTGGGGGCTGCACGTCCGCTCGGCGGCGATGCTCGAGGCGTTTCGCTCGCAATACCAGGCGGTCGAGGTCCACGACAGCGTGCCGTTCGGCAAGCTCTTTCGCCTGGACGGCCACTTCATGACGTCGGAGAAGGACGAATTCTTCTATCACGAGAATCTCGTCCATATCGCCGCGCTCGCGCATCCCGCGCCCGAGCGCGCGCTGATCGTCGGCGGCGGCGACGGCGGCTCGGCGGAAGAACTGCTGAAGCATCCGTCGATGAAGGAGGTCACGATCGCCGAGATCGACCGGGCGGTGATCGACATCGCGCGGCGCCATTTCCGGGCCGTGCATCGCGGCGCGCTCGACGATCCGCGCGTGCATGTGCGCGTCGAGGACGGATTCCGCTTCGTCGCGAACGCGCCGGGTGAATACGACCTGATCGTGCTGGATCTGACCGATCCTGGCGGCCCGTCGACCGCGCTCTACACGCCCGAGTTCTACGCGGCGTGCGCGAAGCGCCTGACGCCGTCCGGGGCGATGACGATGCACGTGGCGAGCCCGGTCGCGCACGCGGCGCGCATCCGCACCGCGCTGCAGCAGTTGCGCGGCGCCTTCGCGCGGGTCACGCCCTATCTGACGTCGGTGCCGCTCTACGGCGGCATGTGGATGATGGCGTGCTGCGCGGCGAGCCTCGATCCGCGGGCGCAATCGGCGGCGGCGATCGACCGGACCATTGCGCAGCGCGGCATTTCGCACCTGCAGTACGTCAACGGCGAGACCTACCGGGCCGCGCTGGCGCTGCCGAATTTCGTCCGCGATCTCGTCGCGTAGCGACCCGGCCTCCCACGCGCCGTACGGGTTTCGCCGTCGCGGCGTAGGCCGGCGCCGGACGCGTTCTCGTGCCATTCGCCGCTTTTCCGGCGGACCCCTTGCGCCCACAATCGAATCGGACGGCGCCGGGCCGGGAAGCTTGAAGCGGACCCGGCCGGCCGCATCTACATGCCGAGAACGCCCGCTCCCGGGGCGGCCTGCCACGCAGAGGTGACGACGTCATGACGCTCAAGCTGTCCGATACGATGCACGACGCGGATTTCGTCGTCATCGACGGCGTCGTGTTCGAAACCGCATACGTGCGCGTCCCCGACGAGTTCACGGTGGCCGACGATGTGGTGCTCGAAGCGCGCCACGGTGAGACGGAGCTCGCTTTCACGCAGGCGGATTTCGAGGACGCGGAGCACGTCGCCGACGGCTTCTACCGCCTCGCCAACGGGCACCTGCTGCGCTTCCTGACGAGCGCGACCGTTCACTGACCGGGGGAGCCCTGCCGCTCCGGCGCTCGTCTCGGGCGCCCGCCGCCCCGATCCCGGCGCGCTGTCGCGGCGGCCGGGCGACGAGAGACCAGCATATCGCCCAGCACGCCTTTTTCCCGGCGCGATTACAATCGCCATCTTTGGTAGCCGCGGGAGAGCTCCGATGGATACGGATCGCAGGCAGGCGCTGAAAGCCGGTGGCGCCCTTACGCTGCTCGGCCTGGTGACGGCGGCCGGGTGGCTCACGCCGGGCGAGGCCGCCGCGCAGGCATGGAACAAGGCGGCGTTCGAGACGCACTCGATGGACGAAACGATGAAGGCGCTCGGGGGCGGCACGCCGGTATCGAGCAAGGACATCACGTTCTTCTCGACGCCCGACATTGCGGAGAACGGCGCCGTCGTGCCGATCGGCATCACGAGCAACATGCCGAAGACCGAATCGATCGCGATTCTCGTCGAGAAGAATCCCAACATGCTGGCCGCGGTGTTCGACATCCCGCCCGGCACCGAGCCGTCGCTGTCGACGCGCATCAAGATGGGCCAGACTTCCAACGTGTTCGCGCTCGTGAAGGCGGACGGGAAGTACCATGTGGCCTCGAAGGAGATCAAGGTGACGCTCGGCGGCTGCGGCGGCTAGCCGCGGCGACGAGCGGGCGCGATGCGCCGCAAGGAGAGGAAGCGATGGCAGATCCGATGAAGATCCGGGCGAGCGCGACGGGTGATTCGACCGAGGTCAAGGTGCTGATGAGCCACGAGATGGAAACCGGCCAGCGCAAGGACGCTCAGGGCAAGACGATTCCGGCGTGGTTCATCCAGAGCGTGAAGGTCACGCACAACGACAAGGTCGTTCTGGCGGCTCAGTGGGGGCCGGCCGTGGCGAAGAACCCGTTCCTGTCGTTCAAGTTCAAGGGCGGTGCCAAGGGCGACAAGGTGAGGATCACCTGGACCGACAATCACAACGACACGCGCACCGACGAGGCGACGATCGGCTGACGCGGCACGCGGATCACGATCCGCTCTTTTCGGAGGAGAGAGGCATGTCAAGCACGATGCGGCGCACGCTCGCCGCGGGCTTCGCCGCGAGCGCGCTCGCGGCGCTGATCGGCGGCGCCTTCGCGCAATCGTCGACGGAGGAGGGCATCGCCAGGTATCGCGAAGCGCTGCAGGACGGCAACCCGGCGGAGTTGTGGGAAGCGCGCGGCGAGGAGCTGTGGAAGAAGCCGCGCGGGCCGAAGCAGGTCTCGTTCGCCGTCTGCGACCTCGGCCTCGGCCCCGGCGTCGTCAAGGGCGCGTATGCGCAACTGCCGCGCTATTTCCCCGACGCGCAGCGCGTGATGGACCTCGAAACGCGTCTCGTCTGGTGCATGGTCAACCAGCAGGGCTACTCGGAAGCCGACGCCACGAAGAACACGTTCGGCAACGGCAGCGCGCGCCGCTCGGATCTCGAGGCGCTCGCCGCCTACGTCACGTCGCAGTCGCGCGGCATCCGGATGAATGTCGCCCTCGGCGAGCCGCACGTGCGCGACATGTACCGCCTCGGCGAGAAGATGTTCTTCTATCGGGCAGGGCCGCACGACTTCGCGTGCGCGACGTGCCACGCCGAGGACGGCAAGCGCATCCGGCTCCAGGACCTCCCGAACCTGACCAAGGTCGAAGGGGCGCAGAAGGCGTACACGACCTGGCCCGCCTATCGCGTGTCGCAAGGCGAACTGCGGACGTTCCAGTGGCGGCTCAACGACTGCTTCCGCCAGCAGCGGTTCCCCGAGCTCGAATTCGGCTCGGACGCCTCGATCGCGCTGACCGCCTATCTCGCGGGCCGTGCGAACGGCGCCGCGTTCGACGGCCCGGCCATCAAGCGCTGAACGGGGGACGACATCATGCGAAAGAACCTTCTCGGGCGCGGCGTCGTCGCGGGCTTCACGATCCTGGTCGCGGGCGGCGTGCTGCACGGATGCGCGAGCGCGCCGGCGGACGATCCGCAGTTGAGCGCGCGCGCGGCGACGATGCTGAAGGAGTCGTTCAAGGCGCACGGCCAGGCGAAGCTCGACCGGCTCGACCAGGACGAGACGCAGCAGCTTTGCAGCGAGTACGCCGGGCGGGCGCTGCCGGCGTCGGTCGTCGACAGGATCCAGCAGGCGAATCTCGCGACGATCCGCTACCCGGCCGATGGCAAGCTCGTCGGCGACTGGAAGAGGGGCGAGCAGATCGCGCAAAGCGGCCAGGGGTTCCAGTACAGCGACGATGCGTCGAAGCCGGCCGGCGCCAACTGCTACGCGTGCCATCAGCTCACGCCGCAGGAGCTCTCCTACGGGACGATCGGGCCGTCGCTCTACCGCTTCGGGAAGCTGCGCGGCTTCACCGACGAAACGCGCCGGTACGCATGGGGCAAGATCTACAACGCGGAGGCCTTTTCGGCCTGCTCGAACATGCCGCGCTTCGGTCACCATCACATCCTGACCGAGCAGCAGATCCGCGACGTCGTCGCGCTCCTGGTGGACCCGGCATCTCCGGTCAACCAGTGATGCTCGCGCGCCGCCCGGCACAGCGGCGGCGCGAGCGCCTGCATCGTCGATGAGGCGTCGCGAATTCCTGCAGGCGCTCGCCGCGGCGGCGGCCGCCGGTCTGCCGCTCGATGCGGCGCGCGCCGCCGACGCCGCGGAAGGCGAGCGGCTGTACGGGGCCCTGCGCCCGTTCGGCAACGTCGCGCTGCTGCACCTGACCGACTGCCACGCCCAGTTGCGCCCGACGCGCTTTCGCGAGCCGAGCGCCAATCTCGGCGTCGGTGAGGCGCGGGGCAAGCCGCCCCATCTCGTCGGCGAAGCGCTGCTGCGGCACTTCGGCATCGCGCCCGGCACGCGCGACGCGCATGCGTTCACGTATCTCGATTTCGAGCGCGCCGCGCGAGCCTACGGCGCGATGGGAGGCTTCGCGCATCTCGCCACGCTCGTGGCGCGGCTGCGCGCCGATCGTCCGGGCGCGCTGCTCTGCGACGGCGGCGACACGTGGCAGGGATCGGCGACGTCGCTGTGGACGAAGGGGCAGGACATGGTCGACGCGGCGAAGCTCCTCGGCGTCGACGTGATGACCGGCCACTGGGAGTTCACGTACGGCGCGGCGCGCGTGAAGGAGGTCGTCGACGGGGACTTCGCCGGACGCATCGACTTCGTCGCGCAGAACGTGCGCACGGCGGACTTCGGCGATCCGGTGTTCGCGCCCTACGTGATCAAGTCGATCAATGGCGTTGCGGTGGCGATCGTCGGCCAGGCGTTCCCGTACACGCCGATCGCCAATCCGCGCTACTACGTGTCCGAGTGGACGTTCGGCATCCAGGAGGAGGGGCTGCAGAAGGCCGTCGACGAGGCGCGCGCGAAGGGCGCGCGGGCCGTCGTGCTGCTCTCGCACAACGGCATGGACGTCGACCTCAAGCTCGCCTCCCGCGTCGCCGGCATCGACGTGATCCTCGGCGGCCACACGCACGACGGCGTGCCGCAACCGACGGCGGTGGCGAACCGCGGCGGGAAGACGCTCGTCACGAATGCGGGCAGCAACGGCAAGTTCCTCGGGCTCGTCGAGCTCGACGTCAAGGGCGGCAAGGTGGCCGACATTCGCTACCGCCTCGTGCCGGTGTTCGCCAACCTTCTGCCGCCCGATCGGGCGATGAGCGCCCTGATCGCGCAGTTGCGCGCTCCCTACGCGGCAAGGCTCGACGAGCGGCTCGCGGTGACCGATGGACTTCTGTATCGGCGCGGCAACTTCAACGGCACGTTCGATCAGTTGCTGCTCGACGCGCTGCTCGCGGAGAAGGACGCGCAGATCGCATTCTCGCCCGGCTTTCGCTGGGGACCGACGCTGCTGCCGGGCGAGGCGATCCGCTACGAGGACCTGCTCGATCAGACGGCGATCACGTATCCGTACGTCACGGTGACGAAGATGAGCGGCGAGACGATCAAGACGATCCTCGAGGACGTCGCCGATAACCTGTTCAATCCGGATCCGTATTACCAGCAGGGCGGTGACATGGTCCGCGTCGGCGGCATGCAGTACGCGATCGATCCCTACGCCCCGATGGGCCGGCGCATCACACGCATGGTGCTCGACGGCAAGCCGCTCGACGCGAGTCGCCAGTACACGGTCGCCGGCTGGGCGCCGGTCTCCGATGAAGCGCGCGCCGCGGGCGGGGAGCCGATCTGGGAGGTCGCCGCGCGCTACCTGCGCGCGCAGAAGGCGATCACGCCGCGGATGCCGAATCTGCCGAAGCTCGAAGGGGTCGGCGTGGATCCGGGGATCGCATGACGCCGAATCGGGCGCTGGCGTGCGCTCGCGGGGATCGGGGTGCGGCGCGGCGCGAGTAGGCGGCGATTTCCGTTACGGGTGGTGCGGGGAGGGAGTGCGTGTTTGCCGACCGACCGGCCCGCACCAGGACCCGTAGGAAATCACGCTTGCCGACTCCGAGCGCGGTGACGCACCCTGATCCCGGCGGCAGCTGCGTCGGTCACTACTTCACCGTCACGCGCGCGAACCTGCGCTTGCCGGCCTGCACGACGACCGTCGCGCCCGGCGCGACGACCAGCCCCTTGTCGGCCACGACGTCGCCGTCGACCTTGAGCCCGCGCTGCGCGATGAGCCGCAGCGCCTCGGACGTCGATTCGACGATGCCCGCCTGCTTCGCGAGCTGCGCGATCGGCATGCCGGCGCCGCTCGCATGCAGCGTCACCTCGGGCATGTCGGCCGGAAGCTCGCCGCCGCGAAAGCGCGCGTCGAACTCCGCGCGCGCGGCCTCGGCCTGCGCTCGGGAGTGGAAACGCTCGACGATCTCCAGCGCCAGCATGACCTTGGCGTCGCGCGGGTTGCGGCCCGCGTCGCAGTCGCGGCGCAGCGCCGCGATCTCGCTCTGCGGGCGAAACGACAACAGCTCGTAGTAGCGCCACATCAGCGGATCGGAGATCGACATCAGCTTGCCGAACATCGACGCCGGCGCCTCGGTGATGCCGACGTAGTTGTCGAGCGACTTCGACATCTTGTTGACGCCGTCGAGGCCCTCGAGCAGCGGCAGCGTCAGGATGCACTGCGGCTCCTGGCCGTAGTGGCGCTGCAATTCGCGGCCGACCAGCAGGTTGAACTTCTGGTCGGTGCCGCCCAGCTCGATGTCGGTCTTCAGCACGACCGAGTCGTATCCCTGCGCGAGCGGGTAGAGGAATTCGTGGATCGCGATCGGCTGCTCGGCCGCATAGCGCTTCGCGAAGTCGTCGCGCTCCAGCATCCGCGCCACCGTGTACTTCGCCGCGAGCCGGATCATGCCGTCGGAGCCGAGGGCGCGGAGCCACTTCGAGTTGCAAGCGATCTCGGTCCGCTCGCGATCGAGGATCAGGAACGCCTGGTCCGTGTAGGTCTTCGCGTTCGCCGCGACCTCCTCTTGCGACAGCGGGGGCCGCGTCACGTTGCGGCCGGTCGGGTCGCCGATCAGCGACGTGAAGTCGCCGACGAGAAACACCACGTGGTGGCCCAGATCCTGCAGTTGGCGCAGCTTGTTGAACTGGACCGTGTGGCCGAGATGCAGGTCGGGACGCGTCGGGTCGAAGCCCTCCTTGACGTTGAGCGGCTTGCCGCGCGCGAGCTTGGCGCGCAATTCGCTTTCGACCAGCAACTCGTCCGCGCCGCGCCCGAATACGGCAATGTGATGATCGATATCGAACGCCATCGTGTGTTCCGGGAGGCAGCGCCTTCGGGCGGGGTTGCGGCTTTCCCGCGGGAAGCTGCTACAATCGCTGCCGGCTCACGCCCCGGCGCTCGGCGGTGGCGTGCATTTCCGGCTCATCGCACGTCATTTCCGTTGCCCGCGCACAACCCCCGGATTCTATCGCAGCCGTTACGCGCGACCGCGCGTGCGGCGGCGCACCTGCTTTCACCCGGCCAGGCGCTCGCAATCGCCGTTCTCGGGCTCGCCGGGGTCGCGGCCTTCGGCATCACGCCCGACACGTCGCTCGACGCGCTGTCCGTGCGCCACATCGCGCGCGCGCTGCCGCTGCCCGCGATCGCGCGGGTCGATGAGCCGGACGAGCGCTATTGGCGCGAGGAGCGCGTGCAGCGCGGCGACACGATCGGGAGCCTCCTCGCGCGCGCATCGGTCGCCGACCCCGAAGCGATGGAATTCCTGCGCACCGACCCTTCGGCGCGCGCGCTCTACCAGTTGAAGCCGGGGCGGCCGCTGCGCATCGCGCTCGATGACGACGGTCGCCTCGCCGGCTTGCGCTTCCTCTCCGCCGGCGGCGAGGTGCTGTCGATCGCGCGCACGCCAGCCGGCTTCGTTGCGCAGCGCGCAGTGCCCGCCGACGATATGCGGCTCACGCTGCGCGCGGGCGAGATCGAGTCGTCGCTGTTCGCGGCCGCCGACGATGCCGGCCTGCCGGATTCCGTGACGCTGGGGCTCGCCGACATCTTCGGCGGCGACATCGACTTCTATCACGACCTGCAGCCCGGCGATCGCTTCGTCGTGCTGTACGAGACGCGCTACGTCGACGGCGAGCCGGCCGGAACCGGTCGCATCCTCGCCGCCGAGTTCGAGAACCGGGGCGTCGCGCTGCGCGCATTTCTGTGGCGCACGCCCGACGGGACCGAAGGCTATTACAACGAGAACGGGCGCAATTCGCGCAAGGCCTTCCTGCGCTCGCCGATGGAGTTCTCCCGGGTCACGTCGGGTTTCACGATGGCCCGGCTGCATCCGATCCTGCACTCGATGCGTGCGCACAAGGGCACCGATTTCGCCGCGCCGATCGGGACGCCGGTGCGCGTGACGGCGGACGGCGTCGTCGAGTTCGCCGGCGAGCAGAACGGCTACGGCAACGTGATCATCGTGAAGCACGACGGCCGCTACTCGACCGTCTATGCGCACCTCTCGCGCTTCGCCGGCGGCATGCGCAACGGCGAGCGCGTCCGCCAGGGCGAGACGATCGGCTACGTCGGGCAAACCGGGTGGGCGACGGGGCCGCACCTGCACTACGAATTGCGCGTCGACGGAGAGGCGCGCGACGCGATGACGGTCGCGCTGCCGGTCGCGACACCGATCCCCGACGACGAGCGCGGCGAGTTCCGCGCGGCGATCGCCCCGCTCGCCGGCGAGCTCGCGGTCGTGCGGGACCTGCCCCCCGGCGCGCGCATCGTGGCGGCCGACTAGAGGCGACTAGAGGGCCTCCGAACGGGCCGTAGCCCGGATATTTCACCAGACCGCCCGGGCTAGTCGCGACGCCTTCCATCGTCGCCCGCCGCCGGCGATCGGCAATCTCTCCGCCCAGGCGCAATGGCGCGCGAACTGTTCGTCGGCGTGATGTCCGGCACCAGCCTCGACGGCATCGACGCGGTCGTCGCGGATTTCGCACCCAAGAGCGGCAAGCCGTGCGAAACGCTGGGTGCGGCGCATGTCGGCTATCCGACGATGCTGCGCGACGAGCTGCTCGCGCTGCAGCAGCCGGGCAACAACGAGCTGGTGCGCGCGTGCGCGGCGGCCAACATGCTCGCCGAGCTCTACTCCGAAGCGATCGCCCGCGCACTCGCGGAGGGCAAGGTCGCGCACGAGGACGTGAAGGCGGCGGGCGTGCACGGGCAGACGCTCCGGCATCGACCCGACCGCGGCTTCACCGTCCAGCTCAACAATCCGGCGCGGGTCGCGGAGAAATCGCGCGTGATGGTCGTCGCCGACTTTCGCAGCCGCGATGTCGCCGCGGGCGGGCAGGGCGCGCCGCTCGTGCCGGCGTTCCATGCGGCGCTGTTCGCGCGCCGCGACCGGCATCGCGTGATCGTCAATCTCGGCGGGATCACCAATATCACCGATCTGAAGCGCGAGGGCAGCGTGCGCGGCTTCGACGTCGGGCCGGGCAACGTGCTGTCCGACCTCTGGTGCGCACGCAACCGCGGCACCACCTACGACGCGCAGGGTGCGTGGGCGGCCGAGGGCAAGCCGATTCCGGCGCTGCTCGAGGCGATGCTCGCCGATCCGTTCTTCAGTGCGCCGCCGCCCAAGAGCACGCATCGCGATCGGTTCAGCCTGCCGTGGCTCGAGGAGCGGCTCGCCGCCGCGAAGGTCTCCGACGAAGCGGAGAACATCCAGGCCACGCTCGTCGCGTTGACCGCGCGCACGATCGGCGACGCGATACGCGCGTATGCGCCGGACGCCGAGGAGATCCTCGCCTGTGGGGGCGGCGCGAGAAACGTCACGTTGATGCGCGCGCTCGCAGAGGAAGTGGCGCCCCGCGAGCTCGGGACGACCGCCGACGAGGGCGTGCCGATCGAGCAGGTCGAGGCGCTCGCATTCGCCTGGCTCGCGCGCGAGGCGCTCGCCGGACGCCCGGGCAATCTGCCCGAGGTCACCGGAGCGAAGGGCAAGCGGATTCTCGGCGCCGTCTACCCGCGCTGAAGCCGCCGCGCGCCGGATGCGCCGATTGCCGGGGCGCGGGCACCGCAAAAAGCAAAGGGGCCCGCCACGGGCCCCTGCGCTCGCACCGCCCTTCGGCGTCAGGCCGAGAAGCTCGAGCCGCAGCCGCAGGTCGAAGAGGCGTTCGGGTTCTTGATCACGAACTGCGCGCCCTCGAGGCCTTCCTGGTAGTCGATTTCGGCGCCGACCAGATACTGGTAGCTCATCGGGTCGATCAGCAGCGTGACGCCGTCCTTCTGCATCGCGGTGTCGTCATCGTTCATCACTTCGTCGAACGTGAAGCCGTACTGGAAGCCCGAGCAGCCCCCGCCCGAGACGAACACGCGCAGCTTGAGCTCGGGGTTGCCCTCTTCCTCGATCAGCGTCTTCACCTTTGCCGCCGCGGCGTCGGTGAACACCAGCGGGCTCGGCATCTCATTCATCGCATTCATGCGCTACTCCCCAGTTCCGTATGTCCCTATTATCGGGCCCGGCGGCCGCCCCGTCAAAATCGCCCGAAATCGCTCTCATTCCGCCGCCGCGAGCCGCAATTCGACCACGGGCGCCGACTCGGGTTCGACGTGCTCGAGCCGCCCCTGCACGACGGCCCCGGTCTGCATTTCGAGCCGCCGGTAACAGAGATCGCCGGCGATGCGCGCCTTCGCCTGCAACTCGAGATAATCGTCGGCGCGCACCGGGCCGTTCACCGTGCCGTTGATGACCACGTGCGAAACGCTGACCTCGCCGTCGACGCGAGCCTGCTCGCTGACGACCAGCGTGCCCGGCTGGCCGTCGGCCGTCGCGACATTGCCCTCGACGCGGCCGTCGATGCGCAGGCCGCCGCTGAAGACGACGTCTCCGTGCACCGTCGTTCCGGCACCGATCAGGCTGTCGATTCGCTTCTGGGCTCCGGCGGGCTTGTCGCGCTTGAACATGGGGCCTCCTCGCGGATTCGTCAACGTGCCGCCGGCGGTGCCGCTCGCACGCTGGCCTGCGCCGGCACCGACATTCCGGGTTGCCGATTCGTACCGGCGACGAGCTGTCGCAGGAACGCGGCCTCCTCCTTGAGCTGCGCGTTCTCGGCCGTGAGATCGGCCGCCTGCCGCGCCGTCGCCTCCTGCGCGCCTCGCGTCATGGCGACCTCGCTTTCGAGCTGCAGCGTGCGCGCCCGCAGCCGCGCCGCGTCCGCCGCGAGCGCCGCATTCGCAGCCTCCAGGGCCTCGACGCGGCTCAGGGCTTCCTGGCGCTTGACGCCGCCGAAGATCCGCCCGAAGTCGAACCCCCACCACCACATCGCGCCGACCAGTGCCACGAGCAGCGCCACGGCCAGTCCGCGACCCCACCAGGGAACCTGCGTTCGCACGGCCATCCGCGGGGCGCTGATGCCGAACTGCCGCCGTGCGCGGCGCCACCATGCGGGCGATGCCACGCGAGGTCCCGCCCGCCCGCTACGGCAGCACCGGCGGGGCCGTGAGGCCGGCGGTCTCGGGCAGCCCGAACATGAGGTTCATGTTCTGGATCGCCTGGCCCGCGGCACCCTTGACGAGGTTGTCCTCGACCGCGAGCACGAGCGCGAGGTCGGAATCGGGCGGACGGTGGACGGCGATCCGCAGCACGTTCGACGCGCGCACGCTGCGCGTGTCGGGAAGCGAGCCGGGCGGCATGACGTCGATGAAGGGCTCTGCTGCGTAGCGCTTTTCGTACAGCGCCTGCAGGTCGACGTCGGGGTCGCGCAACGGCGCATAGAGCGTCGCGAGGAGGCCGCGGATGATCGGTGTCAGGTGCGGCGTGAAGGCGAGGCGCACCGGCTCCTTGCTCGCGCGGTTGAGTCCCTGGACGATCTCCGGCAGGTGGCGATGGCCGGCGACGGCATACGCGGAGAAATTGTCCGACGCTTCGGCGAAAGCGAGCGAGAGCTCGGCCTTGCGACCGGCGCCCGAGACGCCGGACTTGCAGTCGGCGATCAGGTAGCGCGTGTCGACGAGGCCCGCTTCGAGCAGCGGCAGGAACCCGAGCTGCACGACCGTCGGGTAGCAGCCGGGGTTGGCCACGATGCGGGCGCCGCGGATCGCATCGCGATTGATCTCGGGAATGCCGTAGACCGCCTCGGCGAGGAGATCCGGACAGGCGTGAGGCATCTTGTACCAGCGCTCGAACGTCGCCGGATCGGCCAGCCGGAAGTCCGCCGCCAGGTCGACGATCCGCACTCCGGCGCCGAGAAGCTCGCGCGCCTGCGACATCGCCACCCCGTGCGGGGTCGCGAAGAAGACGACGTCGCATTCCCGAAGGTCGGCGTCCCTGGGGTCGCAGAAGGCGAGGTCGTAGCGGCCGCGGAGGCTGGCGAACATCCGGTCGACGCGCGTCCCGGCGTCCTTGCGCGACGTGATCGCGCGCAACTGCGCCTGCGGGTGCTGCGCGAGCAGGCGCAGCAATTCGACGCCTGTATAGCCGGTGCCGCCGACGATGCCGATGCTGATCATGGGAGCCCCTCGCTTCCGGGGCATTCTAGCACCGGTCGCACCGATTATGCCAATGGCATGGAACCGGCTCCGGCGGCCACCCCCCGCGTCCGGCCTGCGGGCCCGGGGAGGCGTCGGCCGGGTTTGTCAGCGCTTCGAGAACTGCTTGCGCCGCCGTGCCTTGTGGAGACCGACTTTCTTGCGCTCGACTTCGCGCGCATCGCGGGTGACGAGCCCCGCCTTGGACAGCGTCGGCTTGAGCTCGGCGTCGTAATCGATGAGGGCCCGCGTGATCCCGTGGCGAACCGCTCCCGCCTGGCCGGACTCGCCGCCGCCGACGACGTTGACCATGATGTCGAACGTCTTCTCGTGGTTCGTCACGACGAGGGGCTGGCGCACGACCATGCGTCCGGTCTCGCGCGTGAAGAACTCGTCGACGGGCTTGTCGTTGACGACGATCCTGCCGTCGCCGCGCTTCATGAACACGCGCGCGACCGAAGTCTTGCGGCGCCCCGTTCCGTAGTGGTAGTTGCCGATCATTGCGTTCCGGGTGTCGTGGATGGAGGCCGCCGCGTGCAGGGCGGAAGGGTCACAGCTCGAGCACCTTCGGCTGCTGCGCCGAGTGCGGGTGCGACGGGCCGGCGTAGCACTTGAGCTTCTTGATCATCGCGTAGCCGAGCGGCCCCTTGGGCAGCATGCCCTTCACCGCCTTCTCGAGCGCGCGTCCGGGAAAGCGGGCCTGCATCTGCCCGAACGTCGTCGTGGTGATGCCGCCGGGATAGCCGCTGTGACGGTGATAGAGCTTGTTTTCCGCCTTCGTGCCGGTGACGCGGATCCTGTCGACGTTCGTGACGACGATGAAATCGCCGGTGTCGATGTGCGGGGTGTAGATCGCCTTGTGCTTCCCGCGCAGGCGGGCCGCGATCTGGGTCGCGAGCCGGCCGAGCACCTTGTCGGACGCATCGACGACGAACCAGGCGCGCGTGACGTCGCGCGGGCGTGCCGAGTAGGTCTTCATGTTGGGGATTCCGGGGTTCGCGCCCCGCGCGACGGCAGGGGATCGTTCAGCAAAGTCGATGATTTTACTATTCCGCCGGCGATGCGGTCAAATGCGGTAATTTCCACCGCCGGGGATTCGCGCCGGCGTGGTTGCGCGCCCGGTGGCACGGCCCGGCCAGCGGTGGCCTCGCGCCGATGGTGCGCTGCGGGAAGCGGCTAAAAAAAGGCGCGGTCGTGTGACCGCGCCGAGGATTCCACCATAGGAGGAGAATGGAGGAATGGCGTCCGCGGTGCCGAAGGAGGAGACGGCAGGGCCGCAGACAGTTGTAAGGATTCCATATTGCGCCGCACAATGCAAGATGCATAGAAGCCCGAAGGGACGAAGGGCACGGTTTACGCGATCGACGGCAACAACGTCAGCAACAGCCCGGACGGGATCGGAGCGGTAACAACATGAAAACACGAGTGAAATGGCTCGAGGGCGTCTCGTTCGTCGCGCAGAGCGGCAGCGGCCATGCCGTCGTCGTCGACGGCGCACCGGAGGCGGGCGGGCGCAACCTGGGGATGCGGCCGATGGAACTCGTTCTCGCCGGAGCGGCTGCGTGCACCGCCTTCGACGTCGTCTGGATCCTGAAGCGGGCGCGGCAGCCGGTGGCCGACTGCGTCGTGGACGCCGAGGCCGAGCGCGCGCCCGAGGAGCCGAAGGTCTTCACGCGCATCCACCTGAAGTATGCGGTCGCGGGCCATGGCCTGGACGCGAAGCAGGTCGAGCGGGCGGTGAAGCTTTCAAAGGAGAAATACTGCTCGGCCACGATCATGCTCGGTCGCAGCGCCGAGATCACCTACGAGGTGCGCATCGTCGACGGCGATCGCATCGAAGCGAGCGCCAACTAAGCCACCGGACCTGTCGCTGGACGCGTGCGCCTCGACACGCACGTCCGATGTCCATATACTGTACATGTCCATAACGGACTCCGGAAAGACCATGTCGACCGCCGCGGAACGGATCGTCGTCCAGGCCACGGCCGAGGACAAGAAGGCTATCGTCGCCAAGGCGAGGAAGCTCAAGCTGCCCGTTTCGGAGCTGATGCGACGGGGGGCCTTCGCTTACGAGCCCGCGGAAGCGGACGAGCAACTCGCCGCGCTGGCCGATTCGGCGAAGGTCGCTGCCGAACGGGCAGGCGCCGCGATTGACGAGGCGCTGCAGTTCATCGAGGCGAGCAACCATCGGATCGCCGCGATGGAGGCGAAGATGCGGGTGTCGAACACGAACCGTCGATGAGTGTCACCGAGCGGATCTGGGGCGCACTCACGGCCATGATCAAGCTGGAGGACAAGGTCAACCGGCAGGCGGAAGCGATGAAGGCCCAGCAGCAGAAGATCGAGGACTTGACGGGACGGGTGATCCGGCTGGAGGCGCAGCTCGATCTGCTCACGCGCGCCGCCATCGTGAAGAGGCTCAAGGCCGACTGAAGCCCCGCGTTGCGCGCGTTCGCGGCCGGGACGCGATCGCCTGGCGCGGGCGTCGTCCCTCACGCTCGACGAAACTACCGCTCGTCGCGCAGCAGGCGGATCAGGCTCGACGTGTCCCAGCGGCCGCCGCCGCGCGCCTGGAGGCGCGAATAGAACTGGTCGATCAGGGCGGTCACCGGCAGCGCCGCGCCGTTGGCGCGCGCCGTCGCGAGGCAGATCGCGAGGTCCTTGCGCATCCAGTCGACGGCGAAGCCGAAATCGAACTTGTCGGCGATCATCGTCCGGCCGCGATTTTCCATCTGCCAGGATTGCGCGGCGCCCTGGCCGATCACGTCGAGCACGAGCTCGGGATCGAGCTTCGCGCGCTGCGCGAAGTCGAGGCCTTCCGACAGCCCCTGCACGACGCCGGCCACGCAGATCTGGTTGACCATCTTCGTCAACTGGCCGGCGCCCGTGCCACCCATCAGCGTCACCGCGCGCGCGTAGTGCGCGAGCACGGGTTCCGCCTTCGCGAACACCGCGGCATCGCCGCCGACCATGATCGTCAGCTTGCCGTTCTGCGCACCGGCCTCGCCCCCCGAAACCGGCGCATCGAGGAACTCGACGCGCCGCGCCTTCGCCGCGCCGGCGACCTCGCGCGCCACTTCGGCCGATGCGGTCGTGTGATCGACGAGGATCGTCCCGGCGCTCATCCCCGCCAGCGCCTGCTTCGCGACCGCCCGCACGTCGTCGTCGTTGCCCACGCACATCAGCACGATCTCCGCCTCGTGCGCCGCGTCGGCCGGTGACGGCGCGCAGCGCCCGCCGTGCTCGGTCGCCCATCGCTGGGCTTTCGCCGTCGTGCGGTTGTAGACGGTGACGTCGTGCCCCGCCTTGGCGAGATGCCCGGCCATCGGATAACCCATTACGCCAAGCCCGAGGAACGCGAGTCTTCTGCCCATTTCACTCCTTCCCGATTTCGCGGCGTGCCGCCTCGATCGCCGCGCGCACCTGCCGCGGCGCGGTGCCACCGGCATGATCGCGGCTCGCGACCGATCCTTCGAGCGTCAGCACGTCGAACACGTCCGCGCCGATCAGCGGCGAGAAGCGGCGCAATTCGTCGAGCGGCAGCTCCGCGAGATCGCACCTGCGCGCTTCCGCTTCGCGCACGGCCCGCGCAACCGCCTCGTGCGCATCGCGGAACGGAACGCCCTTCCGCGCGAGGTAATCGGCGAGATCGGTCGCCGTCGCGTGGCCTTCGCGCGCCGCCTCGCGCATCCGGGCGATGTTCGCCGTCAATCCCGTCGCGACGAGATCGGTCATGATCGCCAGCGTGTCGGCGAGCGTGTCGACCACGTCGAACAGCGGCTCCTTGTCTTCCTGGTTGTCCTTGTTGTAGGCGAGCGGCTGCGCCTTCATCAGCACGAGCAGCGCCGTCAGGTGGCCGATGACGCGCGCCGACTTGCCGCGCGCGAGCTCCGGCACGTCGGGGTTCTTCTTCTGCGGCATGATCGAGCTGCCGGTGCAGAAGCGATCGGCGAGCGTCACGAAGCCGAAGCGCGGGCTCGACCAGAGGACGAGCTCCTCGGCGAAGCGCGACAGGTGAACCATGACGAGCGCCGCCACGGCCGCGAACTCGATCGCGAAATCGCGATCGGCCACCGCATCGAGCGAGTTCGTCGCCACCGCGTCGAAGCCGAGCTCGCGGGCGACCTGTGCGCGATCGATCGGAAAGCCCGTCCCCGCGAGCGCCGCGCTGCCGAGCGGCAGCCGGTTCACCCGCCGGCGGCAGTCGCGCATGCGCTCCACGTCCCGTGCGAGCATCGCGTCGTAGGCCATCAGGTGATGGCCGAAGGTCACCGGCTGCGCGACCTGCAGATGCGTGAAGCCCGGCATGATCGCGTCGGCGTAGCGCTCGGCGAGATCCTGCAGCGCGCGCCGCATCGCGACGAGCTCCACGCAACGCGCGTCGATCGCATCGCGCAGCCACAGCCTGATATCGGTCGCGACCTGGTCGTTGCGCGAGCGCGCCGTATGCAGCCGCTTGCCGGCGTCGCCGACGAGCGCCGTCAGCCGGCGCTCGATGTTGAGATGGACGTCCTCGAGCGCGCGCTGCCACGCGAATTCGCCGCTCGCGATCTCGCGCTCGACGATCGCGAGCCCGCGCTCGATCGCGGCGAGGTCGTCGGCGGCGATGATTCCGCGTGCGGCGAGCATCCGCGCATGAGCGCGCGACCCGGCAATGTCGGCTTGTGCGAGCCGGCGATCGAAGTCGACCGACGCGGTGAAGCGCTGCATCCGCTCCGACATCGGCTCGCCGAAGCGGCCCGACCATGTGCCGCCGGACGGCACCGGGGTGGCGGTGTTCGGCGGTTCGGTCGGGTCGGGGTCGGACGGCGGATCGGAAGCAGACATCATCGTGCTGCCGGCCGGGACGCCTCGACACGGCCACTTATCGACAATTGGAAGCAATTAGTCCGCGACAGGCGCGACGCGCGCGGGCAGGGCGGCTCGGGCGCGTCCGCCGGCGGGACACTGTTCCCGGATGCCGGAAACCGGCATGATGCTTGCATATCGCGTCCGTTATGCATGGGATTATAAGACAACCGCCCGCGGCCCCTGCATTGCCGGACCTGCGCAATCTCGGCACGATCCTGCGCATCCTGCTCGCGGTCAACGGCGCGACCTTCCTGATCGCCCTGGCGCGCGAGCCGCGCCTGCCGGCGCTCGCGACGCAATGGGCGACGCTGACGGCATTCGTCGAGCCGCATCTGTTCGCCGAGCTCGCCGTGCTGTGGCTCCTGCAGCCCTGGCTCGCGCGCGCGACCCCCCGCGTTGCGGTTGCCGCCGTGACGGGGCTCACCTGCGCGATCGCGATCGGTGCCAACGCGCTGCTGCCGCCGATCGCCGGCGATGCGCCCGCCGCGCTCGCGCGGCACCTGATCTTCGCCCTGAGCGCGCAGTTCGCGCTGATCGCCTATTTCCGCCTGCGCGCCCGCGCGCTGTCGCCCGCGATCACCGAGGCGCGCCTGCAGGCGTTGCAGGCGCGCATCCGCCCGCACTTCCTGTTCAACAGCATCACCGCGGTGCTGTCGCTGATGCGCAGCGAGCCGCGGCGCGCGGAGGCGGCGCTCGAGGACCTCGCCGACCTCTTCCGCGTGCTGATGCGCGACAACCGCGAATTGGCGCCGCTCGCCGACGAGGTCCAGCTCTGCCGCCAGTATCTCGACCTCGAGCAGCTTCGCCTCGGCGAGCGGCTGGTGATCGACTGGAACGTGAAGAGCATGCCCGGCGACGCGCTGGTGCCGCCGCTCGTGCTGCAGCCGCTGCTCGAGAACGCCGTCTATCACGGCATCGAGCCCTCGTCGGTGCCCGGCGTGCTGTCGATCAACATCTTCCTGTCGCGCGACGAGGTGCACGCGCTGCTCAAGAACCCGTACATCGCGAACGGCGCGCGCCATCAGCTCGGCAACAAGATGGCGCTCGACAACATCCGCGAGCGCCTGGCGCTGCATTTCGACGCCGAGGCGAGCCTCGAGTCGCGCGTGAATCGCGACACCTACGAGGTGCACATCCGGATGCCGTATCGCACGCGCAAGGCGGCGCCGGCCGGCGACGGTCGCGCGGCCGGGTCGCGGCACGAGCGCGGCGCCGATCCGGGCGCGCAGAAGCGCCGCGAGCCGCGGCTCGTGCAGCCGCTGCCCGGGACGTCGGCGCTCGACCCCGGCACTCGGGACCGGCGCGAGCCCGTCCTCGCGCAGGGCGCGCCGCGCCTGCGCGCATTGCAGGTGAGCCATGGCTGAGCCGCCGCTTCGCGTGCTGATCGTCGACGACGAGGCGCCGGCGCGGCACCGGCTGCGCGAGCTGCTCGACGATTGCGCAGCGGTGCTGCCGATCCAGATCATCGGCGAGGCACAGCACGGCCGGGAGGCGCTCGACATCCTGCACACGGCGCCGGCCGAGCTCGTCCTGACGGACATCCATATGCCGGGAATGGACGGCATCGAGCTGGCGCGGCATTTGCTCAAGTTGTCGCGTCCGCCGGTCGTGATTTTCACGACGGCCTTTCACCAGCATGCGCTGGCCGCGTTCGAGGTCAACGCCGTCGACTACCTGGTCAAGCCGGTGCGCGTACAACGCTTGCTGGCCGCATTGCAGAAGGTACCGCGATTGAAGCCCATGACGATCGAGAAGCTCACCCAGTTGCCGGCCGCGGCGCGGCGCTTCCTGTCGGTTACGGAGCGCTCCCGCGTCGTGCTCGTGCCGGTCGACGAGGTGATCTACCTGAAGGCCGAGCTCAAGTACATCACAATTCGTACTGCGCAGCGCGAGTTCCTGCTCGAGGAATCGCTGACGCGCCTCGAACAGGAGTTCGGCGCGCGCTTCATCCGCGTGCATCGGAACTGCCTCGTCGCGCGCGACTTCATCCGCGGCTTCGAGCGGCGAGCCAACGACGACGGCGACGCGCACTGGGAGGTGCTGCTGCACGGGATCAACGAATCGCTGCCGGTGTCGCGACGCCAGCAATTCATCGTGCGGGAAATCGGCCGCGAGGCGATCAACGGCGCTGCGGCGTAGCGCTGCGGCCGACTGGCCACGCGCGGCGGGGTGACGCCGCGAGGGACTGGCGAGGCACGCAGGGCGGCGGATTGCGTCGCCGGACGCGTAGGCGTGCGTTACACTGCGCCCGGTCTCCGATTCACGCGCCATCGGCGCTCATCTGGCGGCGCTTCCGATGCGGACTCTGATCTGCGGCTCGCTTGCGTTCGACACCATCATGGTGTTCCGGGACCGCTTCGCGCGCCACATCCTGCCCGAGCAGACGCACGTGCTCTCGGTCGCCTTCCAGATCAGCGACATGCGCCGCGAGTGGGGCGGCTGCGCCGGCAACATCGCCTACAACCTGCGCGGCCTCGGCGGCAGCCCGGTGGTGATGGGCACGCTCGGCAGCGACGGCGCGGGCTATCGCGAACGGCTGCGCGAGCTCGGCATCGCCACGGACGGCGTGCGCGTGATCGACGACGCCTACACGGCGCAGGCGTTCATCATCACCGACCTCGACGACAACCAGATCACGGCGTTCCACCCGGGGGCGATGAACCTCTCGCATCGCAACCGCGTCGACGACGTCGCGGACATCCGGCTCGGCATCGTCGCCCCCGACGGCAAGGAAGGTATGCAGCAGCACGCCGCGCAGTTCGCCGCGCGCGGCATTCCGTTCCTGCTCGATCCCGGGCAGGGATTGCCGCTGTTCACCGGGGACGAGCTGGCCGCGCTGATCGAGCAGGCCGCGTACGTCGCGGTCAACGATTACGAGGCGAAGCTGCTCTCGGAGCGCACCGGATGGTCGATCGCCGACATCGCCGACCGCGTCGACGCATTGATCGTGACGATGGGCGCCGAGGGCTCGATCATCCACGCCGACGGTGCGACGTACGCGATATCCGCGGTGCGGCCGACCGCCATCGTCGACCCGACCGGCTGCGGCGACGCCTATCGCGCCGGATTGCTCTACGGCATCGCGGCCGGCTGGGACTGGGAGACGACCGGCAATCTCGCCTCGGTGATGGGGTCGATCAAGATCGCGAGCCGCGGCGGCCAGAACCACATTGTCGAGCGTGACGCGGTGGCCGCGCGTTACCGCGACGCGTTCGGGCAGCGGCCGTGGTGAGGTCCATGGCGCGCGCCCGTCGATCCGACCCTGCAACGCTCGTCCCGCCACCCGCGACGACGGTGCCGGGAACTTCGAGGAACCGCCCGCGCCTCGCCCCGATGACGATGCCGGGAACATCGAAGAAGCGCGCGCGCCTCAAGGCGCCTCCGCTGTCGCCCGCGCTGCGCAGGCTGTGGCGCGTGCCGCGCATGGCGCTGCACCTGTTCCACGGCCTCGGCACCGTCTGGTTCGTGTTTCCGTCGCTCGATCCGCACGCGCGCCGCGCGCGCATCCGGCGCTGGTCGAGGCGGCTCTTGCACCTGATGAACATCGATATCCGGATGAGCGGTGCGCTCGGTCACCCGAACGTGCTGGTCGTCGCGAACCACGTGTCGTGGCTCGACATCTTCGCGCTGCACGCGGTTGGTCCGGTGCGCTTCATCGCCAAGTCCGAGATCGCGCGCTGGCCGCTGGTCGGCCGTCTGGTCGGCGGCGTGGGCACGCTGTTCATCGAGCGCGCGCGCCGGCACGACACGCACCGCGTCAACCAGGAGGTCGCGCAGGCACTCGCCGAGGGCGACATCGTCGCCGTGTTTCCCGAGGGCACGACCACCGACGGCGCGGAGCTCCTGCCGTTCAAGGGCTCGCTGCTGCAGCCGATCGTCGACGCGTCCGGGCACGTGCAGCCGGTCGCCGTGCGCTACCGCACGCCGGAGGGGGATCGGTCGACGGCCGTGGCGTACACGAACGGCACCACGTTCCTCGGCTCGTTCTGGCGCATCTGCGGAGTGCGCGCGCTCGTCGTCGACCTGCAGGCCATCGCGCCGATACCGGCGCAGGCGAAGCATCGGCGCGAGCTCGCGCACGAGGCCGAGCAGGCTATTCGCGCGGCACTGGCGTTACCGGGGAGCGGCCGGGAATCTGGTAGAGGCGCCGATCGGGCAGGCGGATCGCGGTGAGGGCGCCGCCCCACAGGCACCCCGAATCGAGCATCAGCACGTTCGGTGCGAGCAGCAGGCCGAGCGTCGACCAGTGACCGCAGATCACCAGGCTCGATGCCGTGCGGCGGTTCTCGTGCGCGAACCAGGGCGCGAAGCCCGCCGGGGCGTGCATCGCACCGCGCTTCTCGCGGAACTCCATCTGTCCCGCGGCCGTGCAGAAGCGCAGCCGCGTCAGCGCATTGACGATCGCGCGCAGGCGGTCGTATCCGGCGAGCTCGCTGCGCCACGTGTGCGGTTCGTCGCCATACAGCACGCGCAGGAAAGGCTCGCGCTCGCTGCTCGCGAGAACGGCCTCGACCTCGCGCGCGAGCGCCAGGACGTCCGGCGCCGTCCACGCCGGCAGCACGCCGGCATGCACCATCAGCGTCGCGCCTTCCGCGACGGCGAGCGGGCGCCGCGCGAGCCAGTCGAGCAGCTCGTCGCGGTCGGGCGCGTCGAGAGTCGGCGCCAGCGTGTCGTCGCGGTGTGCGCGCCGATGTCCGGCGGCGACGGTCAGCAGATGCAGGTCGTGGTTGCCGAGCACCGTGATCGCGGCGTCGCCGAGCGCCTTCACCTCGCGCAGCACGCCGAGCGAGTCGGGGCCGCGGTTGACGAGATCACCCGTCAGCCACAGCCGATCGTTGGCCGGCGAAAAGCCGATCAGCGCCAGCAGGTCGCAGAATTCCGCGTGGCAGCCCTGGATGTCGCCGATCGCGTATAGCGCCATGGAGAGGAGTGAGGCGGGCCGAGAGCCCCGGCGGGCGCCCCCGGTACAATCGGCCGCAATTGTAGCAACGCCGCGCATGATCCCTTGCAGCAACGCGCCGCATCGTCCTTTGTAGCAACGCGCCGCACACTCCCTTGCAGCTTCCCCTGAACGCCGCGCAGCGCGAGGCCGTGCGCTACGACGCGGCCCCGCTGCTCGTGCTCGCCGGCGCCGGCAGCGGCAAGACGCGCGTCATCACCGCGAAGATCGCGCACCTCGTCGAGCGCGGCGTCGACCCGGCGCGGATCGTCGCGATCACCTTCACGAACAAGGCCGCGCGCGAGATGCGGGAGCGTGCGCGAGGCGCGCTGACGCGCAGCGGCGCCGCCGACGCGGCGGCCGCGGTCCGGATATCCACGTTCCACAGTCTCGGGCTCGCGATCGTGCGTGCGGAAGCGCGCGCTCTCGGGCTGAGGCCCGGCTTCTCGATCTTCGATCCCGCCGATGCCGAGCCGATCGTCGCCGAGCTCGCGGCGACCGGCGATCACGCGCGGGCACGCGCCGTCCAGTGGAAGATCGGCCAATGGAAGAACGCGCTCGTAGCGCCGGCGGACGCGCTGCGCGCCGCCGGCGACGACGGGGAGCTCGCGGCCGCGCGCGCCTACGCCGCCTACCGCGACGCGCTGACGGCGTACCAGGCGGTCGATTTCGACGACCTGATCGCGCTGCCGGTGGCGCTCTTCGAGGCCGACCCGGCCGCCCGCGCGCGCTGGCAGGCGCGCTGCGCGCACGTGCTGATTGACGAATACCAGGACACGAATCCCGCGCAGTACCGGCTGTTCCGGCATCTCGTCGGCGCCGCGACGCCGTTCACCGCC
Organism: Casimicrobiaceae bacterium; assembly: GCA_036375455.1. GTDB lineage: Bacteria > Pseudomonadota > Gammaproteobacteria > Burkholderiales > Casimicrobiaceae > VBCG01. The sequence goes on from DASURV010000002.1 coordinate 40,614, forward strand.
GTCGGCGACGACGACCAGGCGATCTACGGCTGGCGCGGCGCGACGCTCGACAATCTCGCCGCGCTGCCGCGCGACTACCCGCAGTTGCGCGTCGTCAAGCTCGAGCAGAACTACCGCTCGACCGTGCGGATCCTGCGCTGCGCCAACGCGCTGATCGGCAACAATCCCAAGCTCTTCGACAAGCGCCTGTGGACCGAGCTCGCGCACGGCGAGCCGCTGCGCGTCGCACCGGCCGCGAACGAGGAGGCGGAGGCGGAAGGCGTGGTGCGCAGGCTCCTCGCGCACAAGTTCGAGCGGCGCGGGCGATTCTCCGATTACGCGATCCTCTATCGCGGCAATCATCAGGCGCGGGCCTTCGAGGCGGTGCTGCGTGCGCAGGCGGTGCCGTACGAGATCTCCGGCGGCCAGTCGATGTTCGAGCGCACCGAGATCAAGGACATCGTCGCCTACCTGCGCCTGATCGCGAACGACGACGACGATCCCGCCTTCGTGCGCGCGCTCGCGGCGCCGAAGCGCGGCGTCGGGCAGACGACGCTGCGCCATCTCGGCGAGGTCGCGCAGGCACGCGATGTGAGCCTATTCGCCGCCGTGTTCGAGCCGGCGCTCGGGGACCGCGTGCCGGCGCGGCAGCGGAGCGTGCTCGAGGCGTTTTGCGCGCTGGTCAACGGCCTGCGGCATCGGGCGCCGCGCGAGCCCGCGGGGCGATTGCTCGGCGAGCTGCTGCGCTCGATCGGCTACGCGGACTGGCTCGCCGCGACGCTCGACCGCCGCGACGCGCAGGCGCGCACGCAAAGCGTCGACGATTTCGTCGCGTGGCTCGCACGCAAGGGCGAGGCGGACGGCATGGACCTGCTCGAGCTGACGCAGATGGTCGCGCTGATCACGATGCTCGAAGGGCGCGAGCAGGACTCGATCGACGCGGTGCGCCTGTCGACGCTGCACGCGGCGAAGGGCCTCGAATTCCCGCACGTGTTCCTGGTCGGGCTGGAGGAGGGGATCCTCCCGCACCGCGAGGCGATCGAGGCGGGCAGCGTCGACGAGGAGCGGCGCCTGATGTACGTGGGCCTGACGCGTGCGCAGGAAACGCTGCACCTGTCGTACTGCGCGACGCGCAGGCGCGCCGGCGAGAAGGTCGCTTGCACGCCGTCGCGATTCCTCTCGGAGCTCGCACAGGAGGATCTGCGCCATGCGGACCGTGCGCTGTCGCCCGACGAGGTGGCCGCCGCGAAGACGGCCGGGAACGCGCGGCTTGCGGTACTGAAGGCGCTCGTGGCACGGTGACGGTGCTCGTCGCACGGTGATGGTCCAGGCGCCCGCCCGCGCTCGCAAGCGGCTCGTGCCGCGCGATCGCATTCCGCAGTTCGACGCCGCGAAATCGCATCGGTCGCACGGCGCTCATCCGCAAGTCTGATTCCGCCGTTACGGCGACCTCGATGAGAATGGGATTTTGCTAAGATGCCCGCGAAGGAGCCGAGGTGGCGGTGGCGATCCCGTTCGATACGCTCGATTACGCCAGGAAGCTCGAATCGGCGGGCGTTCCCGCCGCGCAGGCCGAGCTGCAGGCCACGGCATTGGGCGAAGCGCTGGCGAAGGCGGTCGCGGCGCCTGCCGACCTGGTCATGCTGGAGAGCAGGCTCGGCGCGAGAATCGGTGCCCTCGACGCGAAGATCGAAGCGGTGGAGAGCAGGCTCGGCGCGAGAATCGGCGCGCTCGACGCGAAGATCGAGGCGGTGGCGAGCAGGCTCGGCGCGAGGATCGACGCGCTCGATGCGAAGATCGAGGCGGTGGAGAGCAGGCTCGGCGCGAGGATCGACGCGCTCGATGTGAAGATCGAGGCGGTCCAGCGGAGCCTAACCGCGCGCATCGATGCGCTCGACGCAAAGATCGAGCAGGTGAGAAACGAGCTCCGGCTCGAGCTCGGCGGCAGGATCGATCGGCTCGCCGCATCGGTCGATACGCTGAAATGGATGTTCGGCTTCATGATGGCGTTGAACATCGCCATCCTGGTCCGGCTGCTTCTGATTCGGTCGTAGGTCTGATTCGGGCTTTCGCCGGTCTCAGCGAGAATGTGGGATCTCTTGTTAACATTGCCCACGAAGGAGTCGGCGTGGCGGTGACGATCCCGTTCGATACGCTCGATTACGCCAGGAAGCTCGAATCGGCGGGAGTCCCCGCCGCGCAGGCGGAGCTTCAGGCCACGGCATTGGGTGAAGCGCTCACGAGGGCGGTCGCGGCCCCCGCCGACCTGGTCATGCTGGAGAGCTGGATCGACTCCGTTGGTGCCACACTGGAGGCCAGGATCGACTCCGTTGCCGCCACACTGGGAGCCAGGATCGACTCCGTTGCTGCCACACTGGGGGCCAGGATCGACTCCGTTGCGGCTACACTGGGGGCCAGGATCGACTCCGTTGCTGCGAGGATCGACCGGCTGACCGGGGCGGTCGACAACATGAAATGGATGTTCGGCTTCGTCGCGGCGCTGAACATCGGCATGCTCGTCCGGCTGCTCCTCGTCCGGTAAGCATTTCGTCGTGAGCGCGCACGGAGTCGTGCGCGTTATCAAGGCAGCGGCGCTGGCCGGCCGCGCGCTCCGCTACTTGGCCGCGGCCACCATATAGTCGACCGCGGCCTTCACCTGCGCGTCGCTAAGCGACATGTTGCCGCCGCGCGGCGGCATCGCGTTCAGCCCCTTCAGTGCGGCGTTGTGGAGCGTCTCGATCCCGGTCGCGATCCGCGGGCTCCACGCCGCCTTGTCGCCGAACTTCGGCGCGCCGGCGAGGCCCGTGGCGTGGCACACATGACAAGTCTGATCGTAGACCGTCTTGCCGTCGGCCTTGCCGGCGGCGGCCGATGCGGTCGTCGCGGGCGCGGCAGCCGGTGACGGGGCCGCCGCTATTGCCGCCACTGCGGGCGCAGCAGCGGCCGCAGCAGGTGGAGTCGCTGCTGCAGTGGCGGTTGGCGCCGTTGCGGGCGCGGCAGCCGCCGTCGCCGTCGGCGCGGGCTCCTTCCACCCGGCGCCCACCTGGTTCGCGAGATACGCGACCGCGCGATGCACCTCGTCGTCCGTGAGGTCGGCGTTGCCCCCCTTGGGCGGCATCACGCCGGTCTTACCCTGGAATCCCGCGATCGCATGCTGCACCAGCGTCTTCTCGCCTTGCGCGATGCGCGGTCCCCACGCGGCCTTGTCTCCGATTTTCGGCGCGCCCGCGAGCCCGGCGTCGTGGCACGTCTTGCAGACCTGCGCATATACCTGCTCGCCCGTCAGGTTGCCGCGCGGAGCGGAGGCCTCCGCGATCACGACCGTGCCGACCGGCTTGATCCGCGCGAGCACGCGCTGCTCGTCTTCCGCCGTTCCGCGCGAGCCGCTCGTGAACAGTTGCGACAGCAGCGCGATGACCGTGACCGGCACGAGGAACGCGAGCAGGACGACGATGACGAGCTGCTTCGGGGTCTTGATCGGGGAGGTGTGCGGGTCGTGTTCCGGCATGGGCGCGATCGGCGTCGAAGGAGCCGCAGCGTGACGGACGGCGGCCAAACTGCGCATTATATCCGCGGTGGCCAGCTCGGACGCGCTTCGTTGGACGCTCCAATGGGCCCCCGGCTATAATTCGCGACGGCACGCGCCCGTAGCTCAGTTGGATAGAGTATTGGTTTCCGAAGCCAAGGGTCACAGGTTCGAATCCTGTCGGGCGCGCCATTCCTTCGCCGCACGCGCCGTGCTCCCGCGCCGAACCTTCCTCGTCCTCGGACTCCTCTTCCCGCTGCTGGCAGCGCGCGCGCGGGCCGACGAGGCCGCCGCGCCAGCACCCGCCGAAGACGATCCGAAGGCGCGTCGCATGGTCGAGGACGCCGATCGCATCCGGTTTCCCGGCGAAGGCTTTCAGGTCGACATCGCGATCGTCACCACCGGCAACGACCGTGATCCGGAGGAGCGCAAATATCGCGTGCTCTCCAAGGGCAACGACAACACCGTGGTGATGGTCACCGAGCCGGCGTCGGAGCGCGGCCAGATCCTGCTCATGAAGGGCCACGACCTGTGGGTGTTCCTGCCGAACGTCTCGCAGCCCGTTCGCCTGTCGCTCGCGCAGCGCCTCACCGGCCAGGTTGCCAACGGCGATTTGGCGCGCGCCAATTTCGCCGGCGATTACATTCCGCGCCTCGTTCGCACCGACACGATCGACGGCGAACGGTACAACGTCATCGAGCTCACGGCGGCCGACAAGGCGACGACGTACCGCCGCGTGCTCTACTGGGTCCGCGAAGCGACGTCCGCGCCGTACAAGGCAGAGTTCTATTCGGTGTCGAACCGGCTGCTCAAGACGTGCCGCTACGAGAAATACGAAAAGGTGCTCGGCAAGTCGCGGCCGACCCGGCTCGTGATGGAGGATGCGCTGCGTGCAGGCGAGCAGTCGGTGCTCGACTACAGCGCGATGAAGCTGCGCGACCTGCCGGACAAGGTCTTCACGAAGGATTACCTGAAGCGACTCGAGTGAACTGCACCGACTCCGCCTGCTCCATGGCGCGGAGACGGCCCTCGATGCCCTTTTCCTCGGCCGGCGAGAAGAACAGCGGATACAGAAGCCGCGTCTCGCTTGCGAGCTCGCGCCGCCCGCCCCAGCGGGTGATCTGCGCCTCGCCGTAGGCCAGGTCCAGCCGCAGCAGCACCGCGGGCGCCTTCACGCGCGGATCCATGCGCTTGCTGCCGGCGACCTCGAACCCCAGCATGCCGACGTAGAACTTGACGTGCCGCGGATTCACCTCGATGAGCAGGTCGGTGGCCTTGCACAGTCGCCGCGCGTAGAGGTAGGCGATGTGGAATACCGCCGCGAGCACCGCTTTCGAGCGGACCATGTCGTCGACCGCGAGGCGCGTGAACTCGCACAGCACGGCGCCCGCACGCGCGCGAAGCGCGGCGATCTCCTCGGGATAGAGCTGCTCGACGACGAGCCCCGCCGGCGAGTCGATGCCGACGGAGAGCGTCGCCACGAGCGCGTCCTGGTCGAAGGCGGCAAGCGTCACGACGTTCGGCACCTTCGCGGGCGGTGTGCTCGAGTCGACGTCGTATCCGCGCCATGCATAGCGCCGCTGGATCAGGTAGCTCGCATTGCTGCGCCTGCCCTCGCTGTTCGCGAGCCGGATCTTGAACCGCGTTTCGGCGAGCGTGCTGTCGGACGCGGGCTCGGCCGCGCTCTGGATCAGCGCCTCGAGCTTGACGGGCTTGGGGATCGAGATGATCGTGTCGCCCGCACCGCGTTCCGGATTCTGGTTGGCCATGGCACCTGCAGGGGTTCGCACGGCGCGGATGGCACGCCGGGCGACGATCGGAAAGTGTACCCCGCCTCGCGTGCGGGCAACCTGACATATGATGTTCGGCCGGATCCGCCGCCACGAACCCACCCGCACGACGCCGACGGCCGTGCCGACCTCTTCCCGCAAGCGCGTGCTGTTCGTCGGCGAG
>DASURV010000003.1:0-7078 GCA_036375455.1 Casimicrobiaceae bacterium
GCCGCGTATCACGTCGTCCGGCTCGAGGAGCGGCGGCCCTCGCGCATCCAGTCGTTCGACGAGGTGCGCGACCCGATCCTGCAGACGCTGCGCAAGCAGTACATCGAGGAGCAGCGGGACCTGCGGATCCAGGCGATTCGCAACGACCCGGAGCTCCAGGTGAACCAGGCCGAGGTCAACGCGCTGGTGAACCGGGTCGACCCGAAGATGTTCGATCCGAAGAAGACGAAATCCGCCGCGCCGACCGCGAAGGCAGCGCCCTCCGCGCCCAAGCCGGAGTGATCCGCGGGAGTCGCCGCGCTTCGCGTGTGACCGGCCGCCACCGATCGACCGTGACGCCCGCAGGCGGCGCTGCTCGCGCGCCGTCTTTCATCGGCGCGCGCGACCGCGCACTGCTTGCCAACTTCCTCCGCCGCGAGCTCGTCACCCGCTATCTCGGCAGCGTCACCGGTCTCGCGTGGGCGCTGCTGAGTCCGCTCGCGCTGCTTGCCGTCTATCAGTTCGTCTTCACGCACGTTTTTCGCGCGACCGCGTTTGCCGGCCAGAGCTTCGTCGCGTTCGTCGCTGTCGCGCTGTGGCCATGGCTCGCGACGCAGGAGGCGCTGCAGCGCGGGGCGGTGAGCCTCGCCGGGTATTCGGGGATGATCCGCAAGGTCGCGTTCCCGCACGAAATCGTCGTGCTTGCATCGGTCGGCGCGACGTTCGCGCTGCAGTTCGTCGGCTACGTCGCGGTGCTCGTCGTGCTGAAGATCGCCGGCGAGCCGATCCGGCTCCAGGGGCTGCTCGTCGCGGTCCCGGTCTGGCTGATCCTCGCCATCGGCAGCCTGGGCCTCACGCTCGCGCTGGCGGCACTGCAGGTGTTCGTGCGCGACGTCGAGCACGTGCTGATGCCGCTCCTGATGATGCTCATGTACCTGACGCCGATCCTGTATCCGCTTGCGCTGGTGCCGGAGGATCTGCGCCGCTTCGTCGAGGCGAATCCGTTCGGCTGGGTCGTCACGCGCCTGCGCGACGCCTTGCTCGAGGGGCGTCTCGCCATGCGGTGGTCCGACGCGGTCGCGCTCGCCGTGGCGCTCGCGCTCCTCGCCGGCGGGCGCTGGATCTTCCGGCGCCTCTCGCCGCATTTCGAGGACTTCGTCTGAGCATGGCGTTTCGTCGATGACACCGCTGCTGCACCTCGCGCACGTCGGCAAGGACTACGCGAAGGTCGAGACGCGCGGTGGCCGCCTGCGGCTCGTGTGGGACCTGTTGCGCGGGCACGGCGCCGCGCACGTCTTCCGCGCGCTGGACGACGTCTCCTTCACGCTCTCCCGCGGCGAATCGCTCGGCATCATCGGCGAGAACGGCGCCGGCAAATCGACGCTGCTGAAGATCGTCGCCGGGGTCATCCGGCCGACACGCGGCACCGTGAGCGTCGGCGGGCGCGTCGGCGCGCTGCTCGAGCTGGGGTCGGGCTTCCACCCCGATTACACGGGGCTCGCCAACATCGAGCTCGCGGGGGCGCTGCTCGGGCTCACGCCGGCCGAGATCGGGGCGAAGCGCGACGAGATCATCGCGTTCGCCGATCTGGGCGAGCACATCCACGATCCGATCAAGCAGTATTCGTCGGGGATGGTCGTGCGGCTCGGATTCGCGGTGGCAACGGCGCTGGCGCCGGACGTCCTGATCACCGACGAGGTCCTCGCCGTCGGCGACGAGTCGTTCCAGAAGCGGTGCATCGCGTGGATGGAGCGCTACTTGGCGGGCGGCGGGACGCTATTGCTTTGCTCGCACAGCATGTATCACGTCCAGAAGCTGTGCAGCCATGCGCTGTGGCTCAAGGACGGGCGTGCCGAGCGCTACGGCAGCGCCGCCGACGTGACGCAGGCCTATCTGGCGTATCACGAGGAGAAGGACGCGCGGGACCGCGAGCCGGTCGGGCGTGATCGCGCCGCCGGGGAGGGCTGGTACTCGATCGAGGCGCTCGCGATCGAGCCCGGCGAGATGATCGGTCACGGCGATGCGGTGACGGTCCGGGGCGAGGCGTTCTCGCCTGACGGGCGTGCCCCCGTGATCCTGATCGGCATCGTGCGCGCCGACGGCACGCCCGTGTATGGCGTGGCGACCGACATGGAGAACGCGCCGCCACATCGAGTCGACGAGCAGCGGTACCAATTCGCGCTGACTTTTCCGGGGATCGCGCTGCTCCCCGGCCGCTATCACGTGCGCGCCCACGCGCTCGACCCCGAGGGCGTGCGCCTGTTCGACCATGTCGAGCGCTCGTTGACCGTCACCGGGGCGACGCGGGAGATGGGCTTCGTGCGCCTGCCGCATCGCTGGCAGTCGCGGGTCTAAAATTGCTGCCGATGCCCGCGCGCTGCACATTCGATCGATGACCGCCGACCTCGAGTTCACCGGCGAGCGTTACGTGCCGGGAACGGCGGGAGAGATCGCCCACGAGCACTGGCATCGTTACGCGTTCGCGCGCCGGTTCGCCGCGAACCGGCGCGTGGCCGACGTCGCGTGCGGAGAGGGCTACGGCTGCGGCGTTCTCGCCGAAGTGGCCGCTCACGTCACCGGCATCGACATCGATGCGCGCACGCTCGACCATGCGCGGCGCACCTATGTCCATCGTGCCAACGTGACGTTCGTTCAGGGCTCGGCGGCCGCGTTGCCGCTTGCCGATGCGAGCATCGACGCGGTCGTGTCGTTCGAAACGATCGAGCACCTCGCCGCGGCCGATCAGCCGCGGATGCTCGCCGAATTCGCGCGCGTCCTGGCGCCGGACGGCGTGCTCGTGCTCTCGTCGCCGAATCGCCCGCAGTACAGCGACGCACGCGGCTACGCGAATCCGTTCCACGTGCACGAGCTCGACCGCGACGAGCTCGCACGGCTGCTCGCGCCGCATTTCCCGGCGCAGCGCTGGCATTGCCAGCGACGCTATCTCGGGTCGGCGCTGTGGGCGGAGGAGGCGAATGGGCGCTACGAGACCCTCGCCGGCGACGCCCGCTCGGCGGGCGACGCCGTCGTGCCCGAGGCGATGTACTTCGTCGTCGTCGCGGCACGCGCACCGGCGGCGCTCCCGCGGGACTTCGCCGCGCTGTCGCTGTTTACGGACAGCGACGATGCCGAGCTCGCCCGGATCGATCACGAGGCGCGCGAGGTGCTGCGGCTCGACGGCCTGCTGAAGACACGCGACGGCGACCTGCGGGAGCAGCACGCGCGCGTGAACGAGCTGCAGGCGATGGTGGTGCACCGCGACGCGCTGCTCGAGGCGCGCGCACAGGCCGAGGCGGCGCTGCGCCAGGCGCTCGGCGAATGCCAGCGCCAGGTCGAGGCGCAGGAGCGCATCATCGCCTATCGCGCGAGCGTGCGCTGGTGGCTGGCGCTCCCCTGGCTGCGCCTGCGCCGGCTGTGGAATCGCATACGCGCGGCATGAGTGGCGGCGTCGACATCGTCGTGCCGGTCTACAACGCGCCGCAGGATCTGCGGCGCTGCGCCGAGAGCGTGCTCGCCTGCACGTCCGGCAGCTTCCGATTGCTGCTGATCGACGACGCGTCGCCGGACCCCGGGGTCGCCGAGGTTCTCGGCGCGCTGCGCCGCCGCGACGATCCCCGCATCGAGATCGAGCGCAACGACCGCAACCGCGGCTTCACCGCCACCGTCAACCGCGGGATGGCGGCCTCGCGGGCCGACGTCGTGCTGCTCAACTCGGACACGATCGTCACGCGCGATTGGCTCGACGCGCTCGTGCGCTGCGCGGCGTCCGATGCGCGCATCGCCACGGTGACGCCGTTCTCGAACAACGCGGAGATCTGCTCGTTTCCCCGCTTTTGCGAGGACAACCGGTGGCGAGTCGACGCCGACCCGGAGCCGATCCGCTCGGCGCTCGCGCGCGCGGCGGTTCCGACGTATCCCGATCTGCCGACCGGCGTCGGCTTCTGCATGTACATCCGCCGTGCGGCCCTCGACGCGCTCGGGACGTTCGATCTCGCGTTCGGCGCCGGTTACGGCGAGGAGAACGACTTCTGCCTGCGCGCCGCGCGCGCCGGCTGGCGCAACGTGCTCGCCGACGACGCGTTCGTCGTGCACACCGGCGGTCGGTCGTTCGCCGGGCGCAAGAGCGAGCTCGCCGAGCGCAACCTGGCACTGCTCACCGCGCGCCATCCGCATTACGCCGCGATGGTCGAGCGCTACATCGCCGAAGATCCGCTGCGGGCATTGCGCGAGGCGGCGCTGTCACGCCTCGAGCGGGAGCGGGAACTGCGGGGCGTGCTGCACGTCGTCCATCATCATGGCGGCGGCACCGAGACCCACGTGCGTGAGCTGATCGCCGCCTCGCGCGAGCGCTGGCGGCATTACCTCGCGATCGCCGTCGGCGACGAGTGGCAGGTCGAGGAGCACCGCGGCGACGGCAGCATCGCGACGTTCGCGTTCGAGCGCGAGCCGCAGGAGAGCTGGCCTGATTTCGTCGCCGGCATGTGCGCGACGTTGCGCATCGCGCTGATCCACGTGCACAACGTGTCCGCGTGCCGCGAGGGATTGCAGCAGGCGCTCGCGGCGGGCCCGGTGCCGTTCGGCTATACGCTGCACGATCTCAACTTCGCGTGCCCGACGATCACGTTCCTCGACGCCCAGGGCCGCTACTGCGGCGGCGAGACCGACGCCCGCGCCTGTCGGCGCTGCCTGAACGCCCAGCCGGCGTACGCCGGCGTCGACATCGAGGCGTGGCGCGCCGCGCATGCGCGACTCCTGTCGGACGCGGCGTTCGTCATCGCGCCGTCGACGTGGGCCGCGACGATGCTGCGCCGCTATTTCGAGCGCGAGGACGTGAGCCTCGTTGCGCATGGCACGCCGGAATCGGATACGTCGCGCGCACCGGGAGTGCGCCTCGGCGTGCTGCTGCCCGACGACGGCGTGCCGACCGTCGCGATGCTCGGCGCGATCGGACCCGACAAGGGAGCGCGGCGCATCGAGCGCCTCGCCGATCTGATCGCGCGGCGGGACGCGCGCGTGCGCCTCGTCGTCATCGGCTATCTCGACGTCCAGCGCGGGCCGTGGCAGTCCGACGACGCGACGCTTACCGTGCACGGCCGCTACGACTCACGCGACCTTCCCGAGTTGCTCGCGCACTATCGCGCCAGGCTCGCGCTCTTTCCCTCGGAATGTCCCGAAACGTTCAGCTACACGCTGTCGGAGGCGTGGCGCGCGGGATTGCCCGCGCTGGTGCCCCCGATCGGCGCGTTGTCGGAGCGGGTTGCCGCGACACGAGCCGGCTGGGTGCTGACCGAGGAGGAATGGCGCGACGACGCGCGGATGCTCGATCGGGTCCTGGCGCTCCTCGCGCCGCAAGCCCGCGACGAACGCGTCGCCGCGGCAGCGAGGGCGCGCGCCGTCCGGCATGCGACGCCGGCGGCGATGGCGGAGCCGACGCTTGCCCGCTACGACGCCGCGGTGGCGCAAGCGGCGCCACCGCAATTCCCGCGCGAATTCGCGAACCTGCGCGTTCGCGACGCGCTCGGCTATCGGGCATGGTCGCCGCCCGCGGTGCCGGAGCCGGCGGCCGCTGCAGCGGAAGCCGATGTGCCGGACACGCTCTGGCGCCGCGTCGCGCTGCGTGCTCTCGCGATGAAAGGCACGCCGATGGGCCGCCTGCTGTATCGAGTGACGCCGGCACCGGTGATCGATGCGTTGAAGGCGCGGCTCCATGGGTGAGCGGTGACGTTCGATCGCTACGCCGAGTGGCTCGCGCGCGGTCGCAGTCACCAGGCCGAAGACCGCTTCATCGATGCCTTGCTGTGCTATCGGCGCGCGCTGCGCGAGCTGCCGGGCGCAAGCGATGCGCAGTTCCATATCGGCGAGATCGCGTGGCGCCTGGGCAACCGCGCCGAGGCGATCGGCGCGTGGCGCGCGGCGGCCGATGCAACTCCTGCACACGTGGCGAGCCGGCACGCGCTTGCCGATGCGCTCGCGGCCAACGACGAATTGATCGCGAGCGAGGAGGCGACGCGGCAGGTGCTCGCGCTGCGACCCGACGAGGCGCGCGCGAAGGCGCTGCTGGTGCTGCTGACCGCGGCGAGCGTCGAGGTTTCCGACGCGGCGCTCGCGCAGGCGATTCGCACGGGCGCGGGCTGGCCGCTTCCGCTGCTCGCGCGGGTCGTCGAGCAGGTCTTCGGGCTCGGCCCGGAGGCGGGTTTTCCGCAAGCCTCGCAGGCGCTGATCGACGCGGCCGCCACGGCCGTCGTCGGCCGGGGAGACGAGGACGCGCTGCGGCGCATCGCGCTCGCGCTCGCCGAGGCCGGGGAAGCGGACGGGGCCCGCGCCTTCGCCGACCGCTACGCGGCGGCGTGCCGTGCGCTGCACCGTGCGTCGATGCCGCTGCTGTGGCCGCTGCGCAGCGCCGGCGCGAGCCTTCGCGTCGGCATTCTGGTCGCGCAGGGTTCCGAGGGGGACGCCGAAACGCTGCGCGCCGAGCTTACGCATGCCGGAATCGGCGACCGCATTCGCTGTACGGTGCTCGTCGACCGGGATGGCTCCGCCGACCCGGTACCGGCGCGCGAGGACATCCGGAGCCTCCCGCCGGTGCCCGATGCCGCGGCCCGAGCGGTTGCAACGCTCGATCTCGACGTGCTGATCGACCTGTCGGGCGTGCGTCATCCATCGGGACCGCTGCTCGCGTTGCATCCGGCGCGCGAAGTCTGGGTCGTGGAGTCCGCGGAGGCTCCTGCGGCGCGCCCGCTCGCCGATTGTGCCTTCGCAAGTGGCGACTTGCCTGGGGTACTGGTGTCGGCGCTGCGGGAGCGGCAGGCGTCGCTCGCGACCGTCCCTGCCTCGCAAGCGACCGCCGAGGAGCTTTCCGAACGCTGGGAGAAGGCGGTTCTCGCGCATCAGCGCGGCGACGTCGAGGCGGCGCGCGCCGGCTACGCAAACGTGCTGCAGGTGCAGCCGGAGCACGCGCCGGCGCTCTATCTCGCCGGTGTGCTCGCGCGAGAAGCCCGCGACCACGCCGTGGCGCGCGAGCATTTCCGATCGGCGCTGCGCGTCGCGGACGACTATATCGCCGCTCGGATCGCGCTCGTCGATTCGCTCGCCGCGGCCG
>DASURV010000004.1:0-2870 GCA_036375455.1 Casimicrobiaceae bacterium
CAGGCGGGCTTCGTCGGCACGCTCGTGGCGCGCGACCAGTCGAGCGCGTTGATCAGCGCCGACCTCAACGAGGTCGATCCGCAGGGCGTTCGCATCGACTACGTCGCCTACAACGACGTGCTCGAGGCGCTGCGCTCGAAGTTCGAGGACGCCGGCTTCGAGATCCAGATCATCGGCTTCGCCAAGCAGATCGGCGACATCGCCGACGGCGCCGGCAGCGTCGCCCGCTTCTTCCTGCTCGCGTTCCTGCTGACGGCGGTCGCGGTCTACTGGTATTCGCGCTCGGTCGTGCTGACGATCCTGCCGCTCGCGTGCTCGCTCGCGTCGGTCGTCTGGCAGTTCGGCACGCTGCACCTGCTCGGCTACGGGCTCGACCCGCTCGCGGTGCTCGTGCCGTTCCTCGTCTTCGCGATCGGCGTGTCGCACGGCGTCCAGCAGATCAACTACATCTCGAAGGAGGTCTGCAACGGCGTCGACGCCGGGACGGCGGCGCGGCGCAGCTTCAGCGGCCTGCTGATCCCCGGCACGATGGCGCTCGTCACCGCGTTCGTCGGCTTCGCGACGCTGACGCTGATCCCGATCCCGATGATCCGCGAGCTCGGCATCACCGCGTCGATCGGCGTCGCGTACAAGATCGTCACCAACCTGGTGATGCTGCCGCTCGCGGTGTCCTGGTTCCGGTTCGACGAGCGGTACGTCGCGCGGGTGAACGCGCAGCGCAAGGCGCTGTCGGGCGCGCTTGGGGTGCTGCTGCGCGCGTTCGAGCCGCGCACGGCGATGCTCGGCACGCTCGCCGCCGTCGCGCTGTTCGCCGTCGCCTTCGTGCAGAGCCAGGGACGCCACATCGGCCACCTGCAGCCGGGCGCGCCGGAGCTGCATGCGGACGCGCGCTACAACCGCGATGCGAACGCGATCGTGAGCCGGTTCGATCTCGGGCTCGACGTCCTGTCGGTCGTCGTGGAGACGCCGAAGGACGGCTGCTACGACCACGCGGTGATGGAGTACGTCAACCAGTTCGGCTGGCAGATGGCGAACATCCCCGGCGTCCTTTCGGTCGCGTCGGCGCCGCTGCTCGCGAAGCTGGCGTTCTCGGGCTTCAACGAGGGCAATCCGAAGTGGGGCGCGTTGCCGCGCGACCCGAAGGCGCTCGCCAACGCGATCAGCATGGCGCCCGACAGCGCGGGCTTGTGGAATCCGGGCTGCACGGTGCTCCCGGTGCACCTGTACCTCGCCGACCACCGGGCGGCGACGATCAAGGCCGTGGTCGGCGCGGTGAAGGCGTTCCGCAGCGAGAATCCGAACGACAAGGTCGTAATCCGGCTCGCGAGCGGCAACGTCGGCGTGCAGGCGGCGACCAACGAGGTGCTGGAAGCGACCGAGGTGCCGATGATGTTGTGGGTGTACGCCACGATCGTCGCGCTGGTCTTCCTGACCTACCGCGACTGGCGCGCGATGCTCGCGTGCTGCCTGCCGCTCACGCTCGCCACCGTCCTCGGCTACTGGTTCATGAAGGCGCTCGCGATCGGCCTGACGGTGGCGACGCTGCCCGTGATGGTGCTCGCCGTGGGGATCGGGGTCGACTACGCGTTCTACATCTACAACCGGCTGCAGCTCTACCTCGCGCAAGGGGCCGACATCGTCACCGCGTTCAACCAGGCGATCCGCGAGACGGGGGTCGCGACGGTCTTCACGGCGATCACGCTGTCGGTGGGGGTGGCGACCTGGTCGTTCTCGGAGCTCAAGTTCCAGGCCGACATGGGGCTGCTGCTGACGTTCATGTTCATGGTCAACATGCTGATGGCGATGACGCTGCTGCCGGCGCTGGCGGTGACGATCGACGTCCTGATTCCGCGGCGGCGCCCGGTGCGCGTGCCGCTGCTGTCGCACTGAGGGCGGACGACATGCTCGACGCACTGATGGCGCTGCTGCGGCAGCCTCCACCGGCCACCGCCGACACGGTCGGCGCGCCGTTTCCCCGCCGCGAGCTGGCCGTCGCGGCGCTCCTGCTCGAAGTGGCGCAATGCGACCGTGGCGTGCGGCCGGAGGAAACCGCGGCGATCGAGCGCATCGTGCGCCAGCGCCTCGGCCTCGACGACGCGGCGACCGCCGCGCTGATCGGCGCCGCGCGCACCGAGTTCGACGCCGCGCTCGAGGACTGGATCTTCGCCTCGGCGGTCCGCGAAGGCTTCTCGGTCGCGGAGCGGATCGCGATCGTCGGCCAGATGTGGGATCTGGTCTACGCGGACGGCCAGCTCGAGCGCCTCGAGGAAGCGATGATGCAGCGGCTCGGCGAAGAGCTCGGAATCGCCGGCGTCGACCTCGAATCCGCGCGCGCGCAGGCGTTCGCGCGCGACGGCGCCGTTCGCCGCGGCGACAGCGGGGCTGCCGATGCCGAATGAGGCCGCGCGTTCGCGGGGCGGAGCGCCCATGATCGGGCGTGCCGCTGCGCTGCTGCTCGGCGTCGTCGCCTGCGCGGCCGCTGCCGACGCACCGCCGCCCAGCCCGCCGCAGGCCTTCCACGCCCCGCTCGCGACCCGCGCGCCGCTGCTCGCCATCGCGCATGCGGGCCCGCGACTGGTCGCGGCCGGCGATTACGGCGTGATCGTGCTCTCCGACGACGGCGGCGCGACGTGGCGCCAGGCGCGCGCGGTGGCCACACGCGAGCTGCTGACGGCGGTGACGTTCGTCGACGCGACGCGCGGCTACGCGGTCGGACACGGCGGCGTGATCCTGCGCAGCGACGACGGCGGCGAAACCTGGACGCGCATCTTCGCGAAGCCGAGGGACACGCTGCTCGCCGTCTGGTTCGAGAACGCGCGGCATGGCATCGCCGTCGGCGCGTTCGGGCTCGCGCTGGAAACGCGCGACGG
>DASURV010000005.1:0-7954 GCA_036375455.1 Casimicrobiaceae bacterium
CGCTGATCCACCTCGCCGACCGGAGAGGAGCCTTGATGCTGCAACGCGTACGCACCGAATGGACCCGCCACCGTGACGGCGTAATACGCGCGCCGCGCGGGACCGCGCTCACCGCGAAATCGTGGCTGACCGAGGCGGCGCTGCGGATGCTGATGAACAACCTCGACCCGGACGTGGCGGAGAACCCGGCCGATCTGGTCGTGTACGGCGGCATCGGGCGCGCGGCGCGCAACTGGGAGTGCTACGACGCGATCGTCAACGCGCTGACCGAGCTCGGCGACGACGAATCGCTGCTGATCCAGTCGGGCAAGCCGGTCGGCGTGTTCCGCACGCACGCCGACGCGCCGCGCGTGCTGATCGCCAATTCGAACCTCGTCCCGCGCTGGGCGACGTGGGAAGTGTTCAACGAGCTCGATCGCAAGGGCCTGATGATGTTCGGCCAGATGACCGCGGGCTCGTGGATCTACATCGGCAGCCAGGGCATCGTGCAGGGCACCTACGAGACCTTCGCCGAAGCGGGCCGGCAGCATTACGGTGGGGTGCTCGCCGACAAGTGGATCCTGACCGCCGGCCTCGGCGGCATGGGCGGCGCCCAGCCGCTCGCGGCAACGATGGCCGGCGCCTCGATGCTCGCGATCGAGTGCCAGCAAAACCGGATCGACATGCGGCTCGCGACGCGCTACCTCGATCGCCAGGCCGCCACCCTCGACGAGGCCCTCGACTGGATCGGCGCCGCCTGTGCGACGCGCGAGCCGGTGTCGGTTGGCCTGCTCGGCAACGCTGCGGAGGTGCTGCCGGAGCTTGCGCGACGCAGCGCGGCCGGCGCCATCGCGCCGCACATGGTGACCGACCAGACGTCGGCGCACGACCTGGTGTACGGCTACCTGCCCGCGGGCTGGACGGTGGAGCGCTGGCGCGAGGCGCAAGCCGATGCCGACCGGCACGCCGCGCTCATCGCCGCCGCACGGCAGTCGATCAAGGCGCACGTGCGCGCGATGCTCGCATTCCACGCGCGCGGCATTCCGACGTTCGACTACGGCAACAACATCCGGCAGGTCGCGCACGACGAAGGCGTGGCCGACGCCTTCGCATTCCCGGGCTTCGTCCCCGCTTACATCCGCCCGCTGTTCTGCGAAGGCAAGGGACCGTTCCGCTGGGTCGCGCTGTCCGGCGATCCGGAGGACATCGCGAAGACGGACCGCAAGGTGCGGGAGCTCTTTCCCGGCAACGCGTCGCTCGCCCGCTGGCTCGACCTGGCCGGCAGGCGGATCGCCTTCCAGGGCTTGCCGGCGCGCATCTGCTGGCTCGGTCTCGGCGAGCGCCATCGCGCGGGGCTCGCGTTCAACGACATGGTCGCGAGCGGCGAGCTGAAGGCGCCGATCGTCATCGGCCGCGACCATCTCGACACGGGATCGGTCGCGAGCCCGAACCGCGAGACCGAGGCGATGGCGGACGGGTCCGACGCGGTGTCCGACTGGCCGCTGCTCAACGCGCTGCTCAATACGGCGGGCGGCGCGACCTGGGTGTCACTGCATCACGGCGGCGGCGTCGGGATGGGCTATTCGCAGCACGCCGGCGTGGTGATCGTCTGCGACGGCACGCCGGAGGCCGCGAAGCGCATCGAGCGCGTGCTGTGGAACGATCCGGCGTCGGGCGTGATGCGACACGCGGACGCCGGATACGCGAGGGCGATCGAGGTCGCGAAGGCGAACGGGCTCCGGCTGCCGATGCCGTGAGCTGGCGGATCGGCGAAGAGCCAAGAAAGGTTCTTCGCCGATTTGCGGGACGTATTGGCGTTTGCGGCGGGTGACACGGGGCCCGCGCTCGGCGTCCGCAACCGTGATTGCCTATGGGGTCCATCCGACCGATGGGAGGATGGACGCGGCTCCTTCGCCGGCGCATGGCTTGCCGCAGCGATTGTCTTCGTTCCCCGAATTTGGCCTTGCTCGTCGCCGCCACCCGTTACGGCAATCGCGGCCGACTCGCGCTCGCCTCGTGTCGCCCGCCGCCTGGGATACGCCGGTGCCGAATCGACACTCACGAGTGTGCGCATCGCGTTGCGGCGCGGTGACGCCCGTGCAGCGGTACCGACGGTAGCGAGGACGCGGGCCTCGCGGCCCAGGCTCCGATCCCGCAGACCGGCGAAGAACCGAAAAAAAGCCCCACCGACGCTTCCACGTCGTGGGGCAACGGGTGGAGGGTGAGATCCGCTCAGTCTTCGTCTTCGTCGTCACCCGGTTTCACCGCGCCGCGTATCTCGCCGCCCGGAAAGTTCGTCGTGTGCACGTTCGCATACGCGGCGCGGGCGCGCATGGCCTTCACCATCTCGGCTAACCCGGTGGCGCCGGCGTCGATGCCCTGATTGGCGCGCGCGATCACGTCCGCGGCCGTCAGCGTGCCCGTGATCGTCGCCGGGGCGGGCGGACAGGCCTGCGGGAGCGGCACACCGCTCGGAGGCGTCAGGTTCGTGCACAGGAACAGCACGATCTGGCCGGTGATCGCCGGGCGGCCGAAATGGATGTGCGCCTGCTGGACCGGCGATGACAGGTCGCGATACGACAGCGTGTAGGCGATCGTGCCGTCCTGGTTGACCGTCGCGGTGAAGCTGCCGCGGCCGGCCGAATTGATCGTCAGCGGGGTTTCCTCGTAACCGATCAGCTTCGCCGAGAACTTCCGACCGCCGCCGTCCGCGGACGCCGGCGTTGCAGCGAGGACCGTGAGGGCGGCGATCGCCGCCAGGGCATGCGGGGTGCGATGAGTCATCGTTGTCCTCCTTGTCTCGCTCGCGATGGTGGCGTCGGCGTTGTGCCGACGGTAAGTTGCGCGCCCGCGGGCGGGGCGCGCAATCCGACGCGGAAGCGAACAGTCGCCGCGCAAGATTATTTCGCCGCGCCGGGCGCGAACCGCAGCCGGCGCTCCGCCCGCGGAGGCAGCGCCCCGTGCCGCAGGCCGCAATGTCGGCCGGCATGACCGGCGTGCCCGCGCATCGTCAGAGGCCCGACGGCCACGCCGGCGAATGGCGTAGAGTGACCGTGACCCTCGCTCTCGGGGGGGCGGCCGACGGATCATGGCCAACGTACGCGAATCGTGGATCGAGACATCGGACGTGATTTCGATGTTTCCCACGCTGGTATGGCAAGCGTCGCTCAGGCCGAGCCTGCGCGATGCGGTCAATGCGCGGATTCTCCGGGTGCTCGATGCGCTGCGCCGTGACCTGCCGCCGCTCGCATCGGGCATGGGATGGCAGTCGGAGCAGACGCTGCACGAGCGCGAGGAACTGGGCGAGCTCGCGGCGTGCGTCGGCGACCTTGCGCGAAGCGTCCTGCGTTTCCTGCGCAGCGGCTACGACGCGGTAGATATCACGGGCTGCTGGGCGACGGTGCTCGCCCAGGGTGCGTCGCACCGGGCGCATACGCATCCCAACAACTTCCTGAGCGCCGTCTATTACGTGCGCGCGGAACCGGGCGCGGGCGCGATCAACTTCCACGACCCGAGAGCCCAGGCGGACGTGATCCGGCCCCCGGTCCTCGAGCTGACCTCCGCCAACACCGATCAGGTCGTCGTCAGGGTCGCAAGCGGAACGCTGCTGATGTTCCCCTCGTATCTCGAGCATTCGGTCGACGCGAACCCAAGCGAGCACGAGCGCGTGAGCGTCAGCTTCAATCTGATGTTCGCGGCGTTTGCGCGGCACGTCAGCAAACCCCTGTGGTGAAGCGCCTTCAGAACACCCACAGCTCCTCGCGCGGCAGCTCGAGCCAGTGGCGACCGGCGGCGAGAGGACGATCGCCGTAGGCACGCACGCGAGCGGCGCCGACGTGGAAGAGGTGCTCCCACTTGTCACCGAGGTACATCGACGTCGAGAGATCGGCGGCGAGGCGATTGTCGCCGGGCTCCTCCGCGATGCGGATCCGCTCGAGGCGGATCATGCCCACGGCGTCGCTGCCGGGCGCCGCGCCCGGCTTCGCGGTTCCCCACAGCCGCCAGCCCTCGCCCTCGAGGAGCGCGGCCCCGTCACGGATTTCGGCGACGCGCCCCGGCAGCCGATTGTTGCTGCCCATGAAGTCGGCGGTGAACAGCGTCTCCGGGGCGCTGTACATCTGCTGCGGCGTGCCCTGCTGCTCGATCCTGCCGCCATTGAGCAGCAGGATCCGGTCGGACATCGCGAGCGCCTCGCCCTGGTCGTGCGTCACGCACAGCGCCGAAAGCTGCAGGCGCACGATCAACTCGCGCAGCCAGGCACGCGCCTCCTCGCGCAGCTTCGCGTCGAGGTTCGACAGCGGCTCGTCGAGCAGGATCACCGGCGGGTTGTAGACGAGCGCGCGCGCAAGCGCCACGCGCTGCTGCTGGCCGCCGGAGAGCTGATGCGGATAGCGCTCGGCCAGGTGGTCGAGCGACAACTGCGCGAGCGCGGCGTCGACGCGCCCCTCGACCTCGGTGCCGCTCACGTTGCGCAGCTTCAGGCCGTACGCGACGTTGTCGAACACGCTCTTGTGGGGCCACAGCGCGTACGACTGGAACACGAGGCCGAGATTGCGCCTCTCGGCCGGCACGTCGATGCGGCGCGCGCCGTCGAACACGACCTTGTCGCCGATGCGGATCGTGCCTTCGCGGGGGACTTCGAGCCCGGCGACGGCACGCAGCAGCGTCGTCTTGCCGCTGCCCGAAGGACCGAGCAGCGACACGACCTGGCCGCGCTCGAGCGTGAGCGCGACGCCCGTGAGGATCGGGTTGTCGCCGTAGCTGAGGTGCAGGTTCTCGACGGTGAGCTCGGGCATCTTGGCTTCTCCGCACGCCGGAGTCAATCGCGCAGCTTCACGCCGAGGCGCAGCGCGAACGCGAGACCGATGAAGACGAGGACGATGTTGACGAGCGACAGCGCGGCGACGACGTCGATCGCGCCGCCCTGCCACAGCGACACGAGCTCGGCGCCGATCACCTCGTTGCCGGGCGCGAGCAGGTAGACGCCGGTCGAATACTCGCGCTCGAAGATCATGAACACCAGCAGCCACGACCCGAGGAGCCCGTAGCGGATCAGCGGCAGCGTGATCTCCCGCGAGATGCGCCCGCGGGCGGCGCCGACGGTGCGCGCCGCCTCCTCGAGCTCGGTCGACACCTGCAACAGCGACGAGGAGATGAGCCGCATGCCGTAGGCGAGCCACACGACGCTGTAGGCGAGCCACATGCTGAAGATCGTCTCGCGCAGCGGCGTGAGCGGCGGGAAGAACAGGAACACCCACAGGAACGCGAGGCCGATCAGCAGACCCGGCACCGCGCGCGGCAGCAGCACGAGGTAGTCGATCACGCGCGACCAGCCGTCGCTGCGCCGGTGCGTGGCGAAGCCGATCGCCGTGTAGCACGCGACGGTGAGCGCGCCGCCGACGACGCCGATCAGGATCGTGTTGCCGATCGCGCGCAGGTGCGTCGGCTCGTCGAACACCGCGCGGAAGTTGTCGAGCGTGAGCGCGTCGGCGAGGCGCACGCCGAAGCCCCAGTTGGTGACGAACGCGCGCAGCGCGATGCCGGTCAGCGGGACGATGACGGCAACGGCGAGCCACGCGCCGACCGCGGCGACGGCGAGCCATTTCCAGCGGCCGAGCGGCAGCTCGCGCACGCGGCCCGCCTTGCCCTTGATCGTCGCGTACTTGCGCACGTTCTGCAACAGCCGCCGCTGCAGCAGCACGAGCGGCACCGTCAGCGCGATGATGCACACGGCGACGGCGGCCATCAGGTGATACGACGGCGTGCCGAGCTTGTTCGTCAGCTTGTAGAGGTACGTCGACAGCACCAGATGCCCCTCGGGATCGCCCAGCACCAGCGGCAGCCCGAAGAGCTCGATGCCGAGGAAGAAGACGAGCACGGCGGCGAACAGCAGCGCCGGCATGATCAGCGGCAGGCTCACCGACACGGCGACGCGAAACGGCGAGGCGCCGGCGACGCGCGCCGCCTCCTCGACGTCGGAACCGAGGTTCTTCAGCGCCGAGGATGCGTAGATGTAGACGTTCGGCACGTGCGTGAGCCCGGCGATCACCGCCATCGCGGTGAGCGAGTACAGGCCCCACGGCGCGCCGCCGAAGAGGTCGGTCGCCCACATCGAGTAGAAGCCGACCGGTCCCGCGGCGACGATGTAGCCGAAGGCCAGCACCATCGGCGAGACGAAGCTCGGCACGAGCAGCATCGGCTCGATCCAGCGCCTGCCCGGAAAGTCGGTGCGCTCCATGACGAACGCCAGCACCGCGCCGAGCGGCACCGCGATCAGCGTCATGCCGGCGGCGAGCAGCAGCGAGTTGGCGAGCGCGCTCCAGAAGTCCGGATCCGAGAAAACGAACCGATACGCGTCGAGGCCGACCGTCTTGAGCTGGTCGAAGAACGGCGCCGACAGCAGGCTCTGGTAGGCGATCAGCGACAGCGGCGCGAGCACGGCGCTCGCCGTGAGCACGATCGTCAGCGCGCGCGGCACTCCCGCGAGCCAGCCGGTGCCCGATCGCCCCGCGGCGACCGGCAGCGTCGGCTTCGCGAGGCTCGCCATCGTGCGGCCGACGCGCTGCCTGCGGACGGTGGCGCCGCGGCCGCGCTACTTGCCGGCGGATGCCAGCGTCGTCTTCCAGGCGCTCAGGAACTCGAGCCGCTTCTTGGGATCGAGGTAGCCGACGATCTCCGAGCTCACCGGGATCGGCTTGACGACGTTCGGGCCGAGCTGCCTGTCGAGGGAGGCCGCCGTGTATTCGGCGTTGACGTCGCTGCGGATCGCGAAGAGCTCGACGTCGCTGCCGATCAGCTTCTGGCCGCGCGCCGAGAGCACGTAGTCGGCCCACAGCTTCGCCGCATTCGGATTCCTCGCCCCCTTGCCGATGAAGAGCACGCGCGAGAGCACCAGCGTGTAGTCCTTCGGCAGCACGACGCCGAGGTTCGGGTCCTTCTTCGCGCGCACCAGCGCGTAGGAGCCGAGCACGTTGTAGCCGATCAGGTGCTCGCCCGACGAGACCTTCTCGAGCATGTTGCCGGTGCTCGAGTAGACGCGGTAGCTCGTCGCGCCGAAGCCCTTCTCGAGGTCCTTCATCCCCGGGAAATATTTCGTGTCCTGCACGACGAACATGAAGCCGACGCCGCTCTTCTCGATGTCGTAGGTGGTGACCTTGCCCTTGAATTTCGCCGTCTCGGTGTTGAGGAGCTTCGCGAACGCCGCGTGGTCCTGCGGAATGTCGCTGCCGGCGACGAGACGCTTGTTGTAGATGAACACCGCCGGCTCGTAGGTGGTGCCGTAGGCCTGGTTCTTGTAGACGGCCCACGACGGCAGCTTGGGCACCTCGGGCGACGCGTAGGTCATCGCGTGTCCCTCGTCGACGAGCTTGATCTGCAGGTCCATCGCCGAGCTCCACATCACATCGGCGCCGCCCTGGCCGGACGCCGCTTCCGCAATGAAGCGGTTGTACATCTCGGTCGAGTTCATGTCGTTGTACTCGACCTTGACGTCCGGATAGAGCGCGTTGAAGTCGCGGATCAGCGGCTGCGCGGCCTTCGTGTCGAGCGCGCTGTAGATGACGACCTTGCCTTCCTTCTTCGCCGCGGCGATCGTCTGTGCATAGTCGGCGGGGTAGCCGGCGGGCACCGTCTGGGCGAGTGCCGGCGCGGCGAGCGTCGCGAGAGCGAGCAGAAAATGGCGTGGCGACATGCGATCCTCCGGGAAATGGGAACTCGCGCGGGCCGGTGGCGGCGCCGCGCATTGCGCAGGCGGCCCTCCGGGGCGCTATGGAGCCGCCTATTCTATGCGCAATCCAATGCCGCGGTGCGGCGCCCCCGCCAGTTGCACGAAGCGGATTTGTGACCGGCGCGTTTGCGGGCGACAATGACGACCGCATCGATCGACGAGCCGGGATGCGCGTGGAATCCGATTGGAAAGAGTGGATCGGCAACACAGAGTCGCGTTCGGACCAGGTGACGCGGGCGCCCGTGGCTG
>DASURV010000006.1:0-20117 GCA_036375455.1 Casimicrobiaceae bacterium
CGGCGTGTCGAGCGTCGGGGCCGGCTCCGTCGCGCCTTCGGGGAGGAAATAGTTCGCGCGCTCCCAGTTGAGCTTCGTCCCGAACACGGCGCGCTTCGCCTGCAGGCGGTCGTAGAGCGGCGAGCGGCGCAGCGGGCGCACCGACGCGAGCTCCTCGCGCGGCCAGCGCATCGCGTAGTGCAGGCCGAGCGTCTCCACGGTCCGGTCGGCGAGGTGGCGGCGATTGACGTGCAACGGCGCGAAGCGGCGGATGTCGACGTCCCACACGTCGAACGGCGGCTCGCCGGCGCTTATCCACTCGGCGATGAGCCGGCCCGCGCCGCCCGCGTTCGCGATGCCGGCGGAATTGAAGCCCGCACACACGAAATAGCCGGGAAGCTCGGGTGCCTCGCCGAGCAGGAAGTTGCCGTCGAGCGTGAAGCTCTCGGGGCCGTTCAGCAGCAGCTTGACCTGCGCCGTCTCGAGGCAGGGCGTGCGATGCAGCGCGCTTCGCATCAGCACCTCGAAGTGATCCCAGTCCTCGGGCAGCAACTGGAACTCGAAGCGCTCCGGGATGCGGTCGACGTGCCACGGCTTCGCGACCGGCTCGAAGCCGCCCATGACCAGCCCGCCGACCTCCTCCTTGTAGTAGATGAAGCCGTCGGGATCGCGGATCACCGGCAGGTCCGGCGTGACGCCGTCGATCGGCTCGGTGACGAGATAGAAATGCTCGGCCGATTGCAGCGGCACGGCGACTCCGGCGAGCGCGCCGGCCTCGCGCGCCCACTGGCCCGCGCAGTTGACGACGAGCTCGCAGGCGATTGCGCCTCGCTCCCCGCCAGCGGCCCAGCGCACGCCGCTTACCTGCCCGTTGTGCGCGTCGACGCCGATCACCCGCACGCCCTCGACGATGCGCGCGCCGCGATTGCGTGCGCCCTTGGCGAGCGACTGCGTGAGGTCGGTGGGATTCGCCTTGCCGTCGCCGGGAATCCACACGCCGCCGGCGAGGTCGTCGGTGCGCAGCAGCGGCGCCTTCGCGGCCACTTCCTGCGGCGAGAGCCAGTCGAATTGCACGCCGAAGCTCTGCGCGCGCGCCATCTGGCGCCGCATCAGTTGCATGCGCTCGCGCGTCCTGGCGACGTTCAGGCTGCCGCATTGCTTCCAGCCGGTCGCGAGCCCGGTTTCCCGCTCGAGCGTCGAATAGAGCTCGATGCCGTAGCGGCTCATCCGCGTCGCATTGCGCGTCGCCCGCATCTGTCCGACGAGTCCCGCCGCGTGCCAGGTCGTTCCGCACGTCAGCCGCCCCTGCTCGAGGAGGACGACGTCGGCGATGCCGAGCTTCGTCAGGTGGTACGCCGCCGAAGCGCCGGCGATGCCGCCGCCGATGACGACGACGCGGGCGTGGGTGGGGATGGTCATCGGATCAGAGTTTCAACGCCGCCACGCCGACGACGACGCTCGCCGCGCCGGCGAGGCGCATCGCGCCGAAGCCTTCCTTCAGCCACAACGCACCGATCAGCGCCGCGAACAGCACCGAGATTTCGCGCAGCGCCGCCACGACGGCAACCGGCGCGCGCGTCATCGCATAGAGGACGATGCCGTAGGCCGCGAGACTGCAGGCGCCGCCGAGTAGCCCCCGGCGCCAGCCGCGCCGCGCGTAGGCGAGCGCGGGTGCGCCGCGCCGCCAACCGATCCAGGCGAGGAACGGAAGCCCTTCGAGGAAGATGAGCCAGCTCACGTAAGCCGCGGCGTTGCCCGACGCCCGCGCACCGCTGCCGTCGATCAGCGTATAGGCGGCGATGATCGCGGCGTTCGCGAACGCCCACCCGGCCGCCGCGGGCGGATGGCGCTCGCGGCGCACGAAGGCGATGCTGACGACGCCCGCACACACCAGCAGGATGCCGACCGCCACGTGCGCGCTCGGCAGCTCCTGCAGGAACACGATGCCGAGCACGGCGACGATGAGCGGCGCCGTGCCCCGCATCAGCGGGTAGGCGAACGACAGGTCGCCGGTGCGGTACGCGTGCGCGAGCGTGATGTAGTAGGCGAAGTGGATCGTCGCGGACGCGGCCATGAATTTCCATGCGGCGGCATCCGGGAGAGGGACCCAGGGCAGGACGGCGAGGGCGCACACCGACGATCCCGCGACGACGCAGGCCGTGTCGAGCATCGGATCGCCGCCGGGCGCGGCCTTGAGCAGCGCGTTCCAGCCCGCGTGCAGCAGGCCGGCGCCGAGCACGGCCAGGGTGATGCCGAGCGAGAGCTCCTGCGCCGGCATCATCGAAGGTTCAGCGGTCCGCCGCGACGAAGCTAGCGGAAATCGACCGCGCCATCGCTGCTGCGCAGGCTCGCTACGCGGTCTTGGGCCTGGGCTTCTGCCATGATGCGTCGTCGGCCGCCGCCGGCACTGCGGGCTCGGGCGCCTCCTCCTCCGGCGTCTTGAGGCGCGTACGGGCGAGCACGCCGGCCTCCTCGAGGATCGGGTACGCGATCGAGCAGATGTGGGAATTGATGCGGCGCAGGTCCGAGATCAGGTCGAGGTGCAGCGACGACGTCTCGATGCTCTCGATCGTGTTGCCGGCAAGCCGGCCCAGGTGCGAATTGGCGTACGCGCGCTCGAGGTCGCGGAACAGCACCTTCTGCGCGAGCAGCTCCTGCGCGTGCTTCAGGTCGCCGTTCAGGAACACCGACAGCCCGAGGCGAAGGTTCGAGATCAGCCGCGCATGCAGGTCGCAGATCTCCGCCATCCCGGCCTCGGAGAAATTGCGCCCCTTGTCGATTTTCTTGTCCTCGACGTCGGTCAGGATGCGCTCGATGATGTCGCCGATCTGCTCCATGTTGATCGTGAACGAGACGATGTCGGCCCAGCGCCGGCCTTCCTTCTTGTCGAGCGCCTCGCGCGGAATCTGCGTGAGGTAAAGCTTGACCGCCGTGTAGAGCTCGTCGACGACGTCGTCCGTCTTGCGCAGCCGCTCGGCCAGCGTGCGGTCGTTCGTCGTCAGCACCGCCAGCATGCCGGCGAGCATGTGCTCGATCACGTCGCCGATGCGCATCGCCTCGCGCGCAGCGCAGGCGATCGCAAGCCCCGGCGTGTCGAGCGCGGAGGGATCGAGATGACGCGGCTTCGCGGGATCTTCCGACGCGGGGCGCGTCGGGAGCATGCGCTCGGCGATGCGGGCGATCCGCTCGGTCCAGAACACGAGCAGCAGCGCGAGCGCCACGTTGAAGAACAGATGGAACAGCACGACCTCGCGCGACGGATCGAGGCCGATGCCCGCGATCCACTGGTCGAGGTGCCCGACGAGCGGGATCGCCAGCACGCAGCCGATCAGCTTGAAGATGAAGTTGCCGAGCGTGACGCGGCGCGCCTCCGGCGTCGCGCGCAGCGTCGACAGCATGCCGAGCAGGCCGCTGCCGAGATTTGCGCCGAGCACGAGCCCGAGCGCCACCGGCAGCGCGATCACGTGCAGCGACGCAAGCGTCGCGACCAGGAGCACGACGGCGAGGCTCGAATAGCACAGCACGGTGAAGAGCGCCGCGACGAGCATGTCGAGCAGCACGTCTCCCGTGAGCGACGCAAAGATCACCTTGACGCCGGCCGCCTGCACGATCGGCTGCGCCGCGACGGAGATCCACTGCAGCGCGAACATGATCAGCCCGAGGCCGATCAGGATGCGTCCGAAGCGTCCGGGCGCGCCCGCCTGGCTGGTCAGGTACAGGACGATGCCGCTGAAGATCAAAAGCGGCGCGAGCCACGACAGGTCGAACGACAGCAGCACCGTGACGAGCGCGGTGCCGACGTCGGCCCCGAGCATGACGGCGAGCGCGGGCGCCGTGCCGATCAGCCCCTGGCCGGCGAACGAGGCGACGATCAGCGCCGTCGCCGTGCTGCTCTGGATCAACCCGGTGACGCCGAGTCCGGCGAAGAACGCCGAGACGCGCCTCGACACGCTGCGGCGCAGCACGCGGCGCAGGTCGCCGCCGTACATGCGCAGGATGCCCGTACGCACGATGTGCGTGCCCCAGACGAGCAGCGACACGCCGGCCAGCAGGTTCAGCAGCGTCTGCAACGCTCAGCCGCTCACCACGGCAGCGAGTACGTCTTGACGTTGGTGAAGCTCTTCATCGCCTCCTGCACTCCCTCCTTGTAGCCGAGCCCCGAGTCCTTGATGCCGCCGAACGGCGTCAATTCGAGCCGGTAGCCCGGGACCTCGCGCACGTTCACCGTGCCGACGTTGAGCTCGCTCACGAAGCGCGTGACGTAGTCGAGCCGGTTCGTGCACACCGACGACGAGAGCCCGTAGGCGGTCGAATTGGCGATGCGGATCGCCTCGTCGATGTCCGCGAAGCGGATCACCGGCGACACCGGTCCGAACGTCTCGGTGCGCACGACGTCCATGTCCGGCGCGACGCCGTCGAGCACGGTCGGCGAGTAGAGCGCGCCATCGCGCCGGTTGCCGAAGAGCAGCCGCGCGCCCTGGGCGACGGCGGCGCTCACCTTCGCCTCGAACGCCGTCGCGGCGGCGGCGTCGATCACCGTGCCCATGTCGACGCCCGGATCCGCCGGATCGCCGTACGTCCAGGCGCGCGTGCGCGCGAGCAGCCGCTCGACGAACCCGTCGGCGACCTTCTCGTGGACGAGCATCCGCTTGACCGCGGTGCAGCGCTGCCCGGAATTCTTGTACGACCCGACCGCCGCGAGCGTGGCGGCCTCGTCGAGATCGGCGTCCTCCATGACGATGATGGGGTCGTTGCCGCCCAATTCCAGCACTTGCCGCTTGTAGACGGCTTTCGCGGCGATGTATTTCCCGACCGGCACGCCGCCGGTGAACGTGACGAGATCGACGTCCGGGTTGACGAGCATCTCGTCGGCGATCTCGCGCGGATCGCCGGTGACGACCGAGAGCATCGGCGGTGGCAGCCCCGCCTCGTAGAGGATGTCGGCGAGCGCGAGCGCGGTGAGCGGCGTCTTCTCGGTGGGCTTCACCACCATCCGGTTGTTGGTCGCGATCGCGGGGGCGACCTTGTGCGCGACCTGGTTCAGCGGATGGTTGAACGGCGTGATCGCCGAAATCACGCCGAGCAGCGGCTCGCGCAGCGTATACACCTTGCGCGACTTGCCATGCGGGGTCAGGTCGCAGGAGAAGATCTGGCCGTCGTCGGCAAGCGCCGCGTTGCCGGCGAACGTGAACACGTCGCAGGCGCGACCCACCTCGTAGAGCGAGTCCTTCTTGCAGATGCCGCATTCGGCGGTGATCAGGTCGGACAATGCCGCGGCGCGCTGGCGGATGATCTCGGCCGCCCTGCGGCAGACCTCGTAGCGCTCGTAGCGCGTGAGACGGGGCTTGTACGCGCGTGCGATCGCGAACGCGCGCCGCAGGTCGTCGACGCCCGCCTTCGGCACCGTGCCCACCACCTCCGCCGTATACGGATTGCGCACCTCGAGCCGCCGCGTGCCGCCGACGCGCTCGCCGGCGATCCGCATCGTTTCCGACAAGGGGGTGGGCAGGGGGGTCTGCCTGGCGGCGGTCAGCATGTCGAAGCATTCCTCATGCAAGGTCTATGCAAGGTGATGCGGGTCCAGGGACCTATGCAAGGTGATTCAGCCCCAGGTCGAACGCGTCGAAATTGCGCCACCGGCGCTCGGGCAGGTCCGGCGCCGGCCGATTGGCGATCAGCGGTACCCGTTGCTCGGACGTTCCGCCGTGGGAGCGCAGCGGCGCGTCGAGGCCGGAGAGGTCGTGGCGGGTCCTGCAGCTTCCGATCACCGTGAGGCGCTCGGATACGACCACGAGATCGCCGACGCGGTTCGGGGGAAGCTCGAAGCGCGCGCAGGCCTCGGCGCGCGGCAGGACGAGATCGACGCCCGGCAACGCGGCGATCCGCTGCCCGACGGCGGTGGCAGACAGGCCGCGGTTCACGTAGACGGTGGCGTAGGAGCCGAGCGCGCCGTGGTGGACGACGTACGGGTCGGTGATCGGCAGGATCACGCGGGTTGCGCCATCGCCGTAGGCGGCGTCGAGGACGTCCTGCAGAAAGACGATGTTCGGCCGGCCGAAGGCGTCGGTCTTCGCGTTCATCCCGTGGTCGGCGGTGAGCACGACGGTCGCGCCGGCGGCGTCGAGGCGCGCGAGATAACGATCGATCATGCCGGCGAAGGCGTTGGCGGCCGGCGTTCCCGGCGCGTGCTTGTGCTGGACGTAGTCGGTCGTCGACAGGTACATGAGGTCCGGCCGGTCGCGCTCGAGGAGGGCGCAGCCCGCCGCGAACACGAACTCGGACAGCTCGGCGCTGTACACCGGCGGTACCGCCATGCCGGCGAGCGACAGCGCGTCGTCGACGCCGTTGTCGCGCAGCGTCACCTGGTCGGCGCGCTCGGCGGAGAAGCAGATGCCCTTCAACCGGTGACCGAGCAGCCCCCGCAGCTTGTCCTTCGCCGTGACGACGGCCACCTGGGCGCCCGCGTCCGCGAAGGCGGCGAGGATCGTCCCCGCCCGCAGGTACTTCGGGTCGTTCATCATGACCTCGGCCTGCGCCTCCGGGTCGAAGAAGTAGTTGCCGCAGATGCCGTGGACCGACGGCGGGGCGCCGGTGACGATCGACAGGTTGTTCGGATTGGTGAACGAGGGGACGACGCAGTCGGCGGTGAGGCAGGTGCCGCGGCCGTCGAGCGCCGCCATCCAGGGCGCCGCGCCGGCCGCGATCGCCTGGTTCACGTAGTCGGGTTCGCAGCCGTCGACGCAGACCACGACGAGCGGCTGCTGCGGCCACCGATACCGCCGGCCATTGACGTCGAGCGACTTGCCCGCGCCGCTCATCGCGCCCTCCTGCGCTCGCGCGGCGCAGCGGACGTCCCCTCGCGCGTGTGGTGAACGCGCTCGCGACTCGCCATCGCGTGCTCGTGGAGCGCCCGGCCCGCGGCGGCGCTCCGGCGCGCGGCGATGTGCTCGACGATCGCGCGGTGCTCGCGGACCGACACCGGCAGGATGCCCGCCTGGCCGAGCGCGGCACGCCGGTGCAGATGCAACTCGTTGACGAGGCGCCGATACAGCATCGTGAGCTTCGGATTGCCGGCGAGCTCGACGATCCGGTCGTGGAAGGCGACGTTGGCGCCGTGATACGCGTCGACGTCGCCGCGCGCGACCGCCTTCTCCATCCGCTCGACCAGCGCCCGCAACTCGGCGGCCCCGGCGGGTGTGGCGCTCTGGGCGGCACGCCGGCCGGCGAACTCGTCGAGCACCGCCCGCAGCTCGAAGATCTGGTCGGCCTCGTCGATGCCGATCAGGCGCACGAACACGCCGCGGTTCTTCTCGAGCCGGACGAGCCCCGATTCCTCCAGCGCGCGAAACGCCTCGCGCACCGGGCCGCGCGACACGCCGAGCATCGCCGCGACCTCGGCCTCGCGCAGCTTCGCGCCGGCGGAAAGCTCGCCGGAAAGAATCATCCGCTCGAGCTCCCGCTGCACCAGCGCGGGCAGCGAATTGGTCTGGATCAGCGCGATCGGATGATCGTCGCCGACGGTGCGCTGCGGCGCAGCGGTGCCGCTCCCTCCGGCAGCCGCGCGCGGCGGGGCTCCCCCGCGAGAGGGCGACGATTTCAGCATGTTGTCATTATTGGCTGCAGGGTGTAGATTGTCAACAATCTGCAATCATGGAGGCGCGGGCGGCGTCGGTCGGGTACGACGCCGTTTGCGCGGTGGCCGCGACCGCGCGTAGCATCCGCGGGTTTCCGGAAATCCACGAAGCCGGTTCGCGTAGGGCCGGTCTTTTTCGCCAACGTCCTCGAACGAAGGGAGCACAACATGGGGTGGCAGCAACGGATGCGCTGGGTGTCGATGGTCGCGGGTGTCGGATTGGCGTTGGGCACGGGCGCGGCCGCGGCGCAGAAGACGCAGCTCAACGTCTACACGGCGCTCGAGACCGACCAGATCAAGGCCTACGAGGCCGCCTTCAACAAGTCGTACCCCGACATCGAGCTCAAGTTCACGCGCGATTCGACGGGCGTCATCACGGCGAAGGTCCTCGCCGAGAAGGCCAACCCGCAGGCCGACATCGTGATCGGCACGTCGGCGTCGAGCATGTCGGTGTTCGCGCTCGAAGGGATGCTCGAGCCGTACGCACCGAAGGGGCTCGACAAGATCCCCGCCGCGTATCGCGATACGCAGAACCCCCCGCGCTGGGTCGGCATGGACATCTACGGCGCGGCGATCTGCTTCAACACCGTCGAGGCGCAGAAGCAGAACCTGCCGAAGCCGGCGACCTGGAAGGACCTGACGAAGCCGGTCTACAAGGGCAAGATCGTGATGCCGAACCCCGCGTCCTCCGGCACGGGCTTCCTCGACGTGGCCGGATGGCTGCAGATGTGGGGCGAGGCGGACGCCTGGAAGTTCATGGATGCGCTGCACGAGAACATCGGCGTCTATACGCACTCCGGCTCGCAGCCGTGCAAGCAGGCGGGCGCCGGGGAGTTCCCGATCGGGGTGTCGTTCGAGTACCGCGCGATGCAGACGAAGAAGTCGGGTGCGCCGGTCGACATCGTGTTCCCGAGCGAGGGACTGGGCTGGGACCTCGAGGCGAGCGGCATCATGAAAGGGACGAAGAAGGCGGAGGCGGCGAAGAAGCTGATGGACTGGCTCGCCACGCCCGAGGCGATGGCGCTGTTCGCGAACAATTTCGCGGTCGTCGCGATGCCGGGGATGTCGAAGCAGCACGAGTTCATTCCGGCCGACTACGAGAAGCGGCTGATCAAGAACGACTTCGAGTGGGAGGCGAAGAACCGCGACAAGATCCTCGCCGAATGGACGAAGCGGTATGGCGGCAAGTCGCTGCCGAAGTAGGTTCCGGGGGCTGGAATCTGGACGCCTATCTCTCGCTCGCCGGCATCACCAAGCGCTTCGGGCGCTTCACGGCGCTCGACCGGGTGTCGCTCGAGGTTCCGCGCGGCAGCCTCGTCACGTTCCTCGGCCCCTCCGGCTGCGGCAAGACGACGCTGCTGCGCATCATCGCGGGACTCGAGACGCAGGACGAGGGGACGATCGTCCAGGCCGGCCGCGACATCTCGCGGCTGCCGGCCATCCGGCGCGACTACGGGATCGTGTTCCAGTCGTACGCGCTGTTCCCGAACCTCACGATCTTCGACAACGTCGCCTATGGACTGGTCAATCGGCGCGCCGGTCGCGAGGCCATCAGATCGCGAGTCGCCGAGTTGCTGACGCTGGTCGGGCTGCCCGACGTCGGCGGGCATTACCCGGGGCAGCTCTCCGGCGGCCAGCAGCAGCGCATCGCGCTGGCGCGCGCGCTCGCGACGTCGCCGGGTCTGCTGCTGCTCGACGAGCCGCTGTCGGCGCTCGATGCCCTCGAGCGGCTGCGGTTGCGCGGCGAGATCCGCGCGCTGCAGCAACGCCTCGGCGTGACGACGATCATGGTGACGCACGATCAGGAAGAGGCGCTGTCGATGGCCGACCACATCGTCGTCATGAGCCGGGGGCGCATCGAGCAGGTGGGCACGCCGCAGCGGATCTACCGCGAGCCCGCGACGGCGTTCGTCGCCGACTTCGTCGGCAAGGTCAACGTGATCGCCGCCGTCGCGCAGGGCGACGGCCGCGTGCGGGTCGGCGACCTCGTGCTGAGCGGCGCGGTCGGCAGCGAGAGCCTTGCGCCCGGCACCCCGGTCAAGCTGTACCTGCGGCCCGAGGACGTCACGATCAACGGTGCCGCGAGCGGCCATCCGAACGTCGCCGCGGCGAGCGTGGAGAAGATCGAATTCCTCGGCGCGTTCTGTCTCGTGACGGTCACGCTGGCGGGGGCGCCGGCGCAGCCGTTGCTCGTCAACCTGTCTCGGCACAGTCTCGACCGGATGGCGCTCGAGGTCGGCGCGCCGCTCTCGGTCGGCCTGCCCTGCGAATGCATGCGCCTGCTGTAGATCGCGTGGCAACCGGCGCGAGCGCCGGGTGACGGCCGGCACAGCGTCGATGGCGACCGTCGCTCCACCGCTTCCGGCACCCTCTGACGGCCGCATCCGGCCGATCGCCGATCCGCAGCGGCGGCTCGCGCAGGGCCTGCTGCTGCTCGCCTGCGCCGCGCTCGTGCTGCTCCTCCTCGCGCCGCTCGCCGCGATACTGGTGAAGAGCGTGCAGGACAAGGACGGCGCGTATGTCGGGCTCGCCCATTTTCGCTCCTACCTGCAATCGCCGGCGCTGCTGGCATCGGCCTGGAACACGTTGTGGGTCGCGACGGCCGTCACGCTGATCACGGTGCCGCTCGCGTTCACGTTCGCCTACGCGCTCACCCGCAGTTGCATGCCGGGCCGCGGCGTGTTCCGGCTGATCGCGCTCACGCCGATCCTCGCGCCGTCGATGCTCGCGGCGATCTCGTTCATCCAGTGGTTCGGCAACCAGGGGGCGCTGAAGGGCCTGATGCCGGGTCATTCGATCTATGGTCCGATCGGCATCATCATCAGCGCCGTCTACGCGATCTTTCCGCACGCGCTGATGATCGTCGTCACGGCGCTGCTGCTCGCCGACCGGCGGCTGTTCGAAGCGGCCGAGTCGCTCGGCACGTCGGCGTGGCGCAAGTTCTTCACGATCACGCTGCCGGGGGCGCGCTACGGCCTCGTCAGCGCGGCGATGGTCGTCTTCTCGTACACGGTCAGCGACTTCGGGATCCCGAAGGTGATCGGGGGCAATTTCCACGTGCTCGCGATCGACATCTACCAGCAGGTGATCGGCCAGCAGAACTTCAACCGCGGCGCCGTCGTCGGCCTGCTCCTGCTCCTGCCCGTCCTGCTCGCGTTCGTCGTCGACGCGTACATGCAGCGCAGCCAGCAATCGCAATTCTCCGCCCGCGCCGTCGCCTATTCCGCGCGGCCGTCTCCGGCGTTCGACGCCGCGATGTTCGTCTACTGCGCGATCGTCAGCGCGCTGATGCTGGCCGTGCTGGGCATGGCGATCTACACGTCGTTCATCAAGCTGTGGCCGTACGACCTGTCGTTCAGCCTGCGGCATTACCGCTTCGGCCTGGTCGACGGCGGCGTGATCGACAGCTACTTCAACAGCCTCCGGCTCGGCCTGCTGACGGCGCTCGCCGGGACGATCCTGATCTTCGCGACCGCGTACCTGATCGAGAAGACACGCGGGATGAACGCGATGCGCGCGACGATCCGGCTCCTCGCCGCGATTCCGATGGCGGTACCCGGCATGGTGCTCGGCCTCGGCTACATCTTCTTCTTCAACGCGCCGGGCAACCCGTTCCATTTCCTGTACGGCAGCATGGCGATCCTCGTGCTGTCGACGATCATCCATTACTACACGTCGAGCCACCTGACCGCGGTGACGGCGCTGAAGGCGCTCGACAACGAGTTCGAGGCGGTCTCGGCGTCGCTGAAGGTCCCCTTCTACAAGACGTTCTTCCGCGTCACGATGCCGGTGTGCCTGCCGGCGGTCCTCGACATCGCGCGCTACCTGTTCGTCAACGCGATGGTGACGCTCTCCGCGGTGATCTTCCTCTATTCGCCGGACACGAAGCTCGCGTCGATTGCAATCGTCAGTCTCGACGAGGCGGGCGAGATCGGGCCGGCCGCGGCGATGGCGACGCTGATCGTCGCGACGTCGACCGCGGTCTGCCTCGTCTATGCGCTGCTGACGCGCGTGCTGCTGCGGCGCACCCAGGCATGGCGCGCGCCGCCGCCGCGCTGATACCCCGACACGAAAGGCCCTTCTCATGAGCAATTTCAGCCGCGACCCGATCCTGCTGACCCCGGGGCCGCTGACCACCGCGTTGCCGACGCGCATGGCGATGCTGCGCGACTGGGGTTCCTGGGACTCGACCTTCAACGCGATCACCGCCGTCGTGCGCGAGCGCCTGCTCGACATCGTGTCCGCCGCCGGCTCGCACGTCTGCGTGCCGATGCAGGGGAGCGGCACGTTCTCGGTGGAAGCGGCCGTCAACACGCTGGTGCCGCGCGATGGCCACGTCCTCGTCCTGATCAACGGCGCGTACGGCAAGCGCTTCGCGAAGCTCGTGCAGATGATGGGCCGTCGCGTCTCGCCGTTCGAGACGGCCGAGGACGTCCCGACGACCGCCGCGGACGTCGAGCGGCTGCTTGCCGCCGACGCGTCGATCACGCACGTGGGGCTCGTCCATTGCGAAACATCGACCGGCATCCTCAATCCGCTGCAGGAGATCGCCGGCGTCGTCGCGCGGCACGGCCGGCGGCTCATCGTCGACGCGATGAGCTCCTTCGGCGCATTGCCGATCGACGCCCAGTCGACGCCGTTCGAC
Source organism: Casimicrobiaceae bacterium (assembly GCA_036375455.1). Classification (GTDB taxonomy): domain Bacteria; phylum Pseudomonadota; class Gammaproteobacteria; order Burkholderiales; family Casimicrobiaceae; genus VBCG01. The sequence goes on from DASURV010000006.1 coordinate 12,258, forward strand.
GCGCTGATCGCGGCGTCGGGCAAGTGCATCGAAGGGCCGCCCGGGATGGGTTTCGTCGTCGCGCGCAAGAGCGCCCTCGAGCGTTCCGCCGGCAACTGCACGTCGTTGTCGCTCGACCTGCACGACCAGTGGCAGTACATGGAAAAGACGACGCAGTGGCGCTACACGCCGCCCACCCACGTCGTCGTTGCGCTCGCGGCGGCGCTGGAGGCCTTCGGCGCGGAGGGCGGGCAACCGGCGCGCCTTGCGCGCTACACGCGCAATTACGAGGTGCTCGTGCGCGGCATGGCCGAGCTCGGCTTCCGGCCGTTCCTCGATCCGCGCATCCAGGCGCCGATCATCGTCACCTTCCATGCGCCGGTCGACGCGCGCTACAGCTTCCGCGAGTTCTACGATCGCGTGCGCGACAAGGGCTTCGTGCTCTACCCGGGCAAGCTCACGCAGGTGGAGACGTTCCGGGTCGGGTGCATCGGTTCGATCGGCCCGGGCGAGATGCGGCACGCGGTGAACGCGGTGCGCGACACGCTGGTGGAAATGCGGATCGAGCGCGTCGCGGTGCCCGCGGCGGCGCGTGCGGTGGCGTGAGCGAGCGCTTCGCGGCGTCGCCGCACCGGTCGGCGTCACCCGTCCGCGCTCAATCGCACCCGGCGTGCCGCAGCGCCTCGAGCGCGGCGAATCCGGGCTGATCGGGCGCGATCTCGCCGAGCCGAATCAGGCAGTCGAGCACGACGAGGCTCGCATCCACGGTGACTTCGTCCGGACCGCCGGACTGCGCGATCGCGCGCGCGGCTTCGGCGACGTCGACGAGCCGATGCTCGACCGCCTCGCCGTCCTGGTTTTCCGGCACGAAGTGCTCGGGCAACGCGAGGTCGTGGACGAACACGGTCTCGCGCTGCAGGCCGTCGGCCAGCGCGCGCCGGAGGTGGACGGCGCCGGCGGGACGCGCAGCGCGCGCGAGCGACGCGCCGATTCCCGCCTCTTCCCATGCTTCCTTCACGAGCGTCTCGTCGACGCGAAATCCCGCCGCGACGCCGCCGCCCACGAGGTTGTCGAGCAGCCCGGGATCGACCGCCTTGCCGGGGCTGCGGCGCGCGAGCCACATCAGCGTCGCGCCGTCGCGCCGCACGATTCCGTTGGCGTGCGCCGCCCACGTGCGCAGGCCGAAATAGCGCGCCGCGCCGCGCTCGATGAAGAGGAGCGGCGGCGAGCCGAAATGCGGCGCGATCGCGTAGCGCTCGTCGCGCCACGCGGGCAGCGCCCCTTCCGCCCTGAGCGCGAGGGCGACCTCGGCGAGGGCCGCCGATCTCGCCTCGGACGTCGCGAGGCGCTCGTCGAGCGCGACGTGTTCCCGCTCGACGCGAAGCGGTTCGAAGCGGGCGAGCCGCGCCGCGCGCCCGTCGTCGATGAAGCCGAGCGGCGCGCCGGCGACGAGAAACGGGCGGTAGCGTGCGTCGGGCGGCGCGAGCGCCCGCCGTAGGCGCGCCTCGATTGCGGCTAGAATTGAGCCGTCGATCACCGCACCATGGTAATCCCGCGCCCCCGCGCGCAACACCGCATGCCTGCACGCATCCTGGACGGCAAGGCCGTCGCCGAGCGCCTCACCGGCGAGGTGCGCGCCAAGGTTGCCGCACGCGTGGCGGCCGGCAAGGCCGCACCCGGCCTCGCCGTCGTGCTGGTCGGCGACAATGCGGCGTCGCAGATCTATGTGCGCAACAAGCGCCGGACGACCGACGTGGTGGGGATGCGCTCGCTCGCGATCGACCTGCCGGCCGATGCCCCGGAAGAAGCGCTGCTCGCGCAGATCGACGCCCTCAACGCGAATCGGGCGGTGAGCGGCATCCTCGTGCAATTGCCGCTGCCGAGGCATGTCGCCGTCGAGCGCGTGATCGAGCGGATCGATCCGCGCAAGGACGTCGACGGCTTCCATCCGTACAACGTCGGGCGCCTCGTGCTCAGGATGCCGACGCTGCGGCCGTGCACGCCCCATGGGTGCATGCGGCTGCTCGCCGAAACCGGGGAGGAGCTCGTCGGCAAGCACGCGGTCGTGATCGGACAATCGAACATCGTCGGGCGTCCGATGGCGCTCGAGCTGCTGATCGCTCGCTGCACGGTGACGATCTGCCATTCGGCGACGCGCGATCTGCCGGGGATCGTGCGGCGCGCCGACATCGTCGTCGCCGCGATCGGCAGGGCGAATTTCGTGCAGGGGGACTGGATCCGCGAGGGCGCCATCGTGATCGACGTCGGCATCAATCGCAGCGCCGACGGCAGGCTCACCGGGGACGTCGACTTCGCGGCGGCGCGCGCACGCGCGAGCTGGATCACTCCGGTGCCCGGAGGCGTGGGACCGATGACGATCGCGACGCTGCTTGCCAATACGCTGCGCGCCGCGGAACTGCAGGAGGCGGGAGGGGCGGGCGCGTGAGCGGCGCGCGCCCGTACCGCGAGGGAGTCCGGTGAAATTCCTGTGGCCGCAGATGCTCTGGTGGTTGCTGGCCGCGCCTGCGCTGGTCGCGGCGTACGTGTTCTGGCTGCGCCGCAGGAAGAAGGGCGCGGTTCGCTACTCGAGCCTCGACCTCGTCAAGCAGGCGATGGGACCGGGCGAGCGGCTGCGCCGCCATGCGCCGCCGGCGATCCTGCTGCTCGCGTTGATCGGGATGATCGTCGCGATTGCGCGTCCGACGGCCGACGTCACGCTGCCGTCGCAGCAGCAGACGATCGTGCTGGCAATCGACGTGTCGCTCAGCATGGGTGCGACCGACGTCGATCCGAATCGGCTCACCGCCGCGCAGGTCGCCGCGAAGGCGTTCGTCGAGGAGCGCCCGCCCAATGCGCGGATCGGGATCGTCGCATTCGGGGCGTCGGCGTCGCTCGTGCAGCCGCCGACGCAGGACAAGGAGGCTCTTCTCGCGGCGATCGACCGGTTCCAGTTGCAGCGCGGCACCGCGACGGGCAGCGCGCTGTACGTGTCGCTCGCGACGCTGTTTCCGGAAGCCGGCATCGACGTCGAGTCGCTGGTGTTCCCGGGCGGACTGTCGAGCGGAAGCCGCCCGCGCCGCGTGGAGCCGAAGGGCAAGGCCGAGGCGAAGCAGCCGAACGCGGTCGCGCCAGGCTCGAACACCAATGCGGTGATCATCCTGATGAGCGACGGCCGCCGCACGACCGGGCCCGATCCGCTCGACGCGGCCCGCATGATCGCCGATCGGGGCGTGCGCGTCTTCACCGTCGGCTTCGGGACCGCGGCGGGCGGGCTGATCGGATTCGAGGGCTGGTCCGTGTACGTGCGCCTCGACGAGGAGACGCTGAAGGCGGTCGCCGACGTCACGCGGGGCGAGTACTTCTACGCGGGCACGGCGGCGGATCTGCGCAAGGTCTACCAGGCGCTGAATTCACGCCTCGTCCTCGAGCGGAAGAACGTCGAGGTCACCTCGCTCGTCGGCGCCGGCGCGGCGCTCCTCATCATCCTGGCGCTCGGGCTGTCGCTGCTCTGGTCGGGCCGGATCCTGCGTTAACCCGACTTCCACGGGTCAGGGCGTTGCAGGCGCCGCGCGGCCAGCCGCGCGAGCAATTGGAAGGCGCCGAGCACCGCGGCGACGATCAGCATGATGCAGACGGAGAACGCCGCGGCCTGATTCTGGTTCCCCGCGTCGTCGAGCAGCAGCACCGAGACGGCGGCGAGCTGGGTCGACGGCGTCACGAGGAAGATCACGGCGGAGAGCGTGACCATGCTGCGGACGAAGAAGAAGACGCCGATGCTCGCGAGCGCCGGCGCGACGAGCGGCAGGATCACGCGGCGCAGCGTGCGCAGCGTCCCGGCGCCGAGGCAGGCCGAAGTTTCGTCGAACACGCGGCTCACCTGGCCCACGCTCGTCGTCGCGACGAGAAAGCCCTGCGCGTGGTAGTGATAGACGTTGCAGATCGCCAGGATCGCCAGCGACCCGTACAGGAAGCCGAGCGGGTTGGCCGGATGGTTGAACACGAGGATGTAGCCGAGCCCGAGCACCATGCCCGGCACCGCCGCCGGCAGCACCGACAGGAAGTAGAGCGTCTGCGCACCGAGCGGACGCAGCCAGCGCATCACGCACGCGGCGGTGACGGTCGCGACGACGCCGATCACCGCGGCCAGCAGCGACACGACGATGCTCGTCCACAGCGGCGCGATGCCGTTCTGCACCTCGAAGCGGTAATGGCGCAGCGACGGATGCATGCTGTAGGGCCACAGCGTGACGAAGCTCGCGACGAACACCACGACGACGACCGCCGCGATGCCGGCGCACACCAGCAGCGCATAGGCCAGCGCGACGCGCTCGCGCCGGCCGCTCCCTGCGATCGCCAGCGGCTGCGAGCGGTCGCTGATCGCCGCGTGGTGTCCCCGCGCCACCATGCGCTCGACGACGACCGCGACGGCCGCCGGGACGAGCAGCACGACGCCGATCACGGCGCCGAGCTCCATCCGGCCCTGGCCGGACACCTGGTTGTAGATCTCGGTCGCGAGCACGCCGTAGTCGGCGCCGATCACCATCGGGTTGCCGAAGTCGGTGATGACGATCGTGAAGACGACGAAGATCGCCGAGATGATCCCGTAGCGCGTCGACGGCAGCGTGATCGTGCGAAACATCCGCCCGGCGCCCGCGCCGAGCATGCGCGCCGATTCGTAGAGCCGCGCGTCGCCGACGGCGAGCGCCGCGGACAGGATCAGGTAGGCGTGGGGGAAGCTGTAGAACACGTCCGAGACGACGATGCCCCAGAAGCCGTAGATGTCGAGGCGCAGGTCGAAGGTCCGGTTGACGATCCCGTTGCGGCCGAAGAGGAACAGGATGCCGAGCGCCTGCACCAGCGACGGGGCATACAGCGGCAGCAGCGCGATGGCGCCGCACGTGCGCTTGAGCGGCATGGCGGTGCGGCGCAGCGCGTACGCAAACGCGTAGGCGAGCACGACCGTGATGAGCGTCGTCGTCAGCGCCACGGCGAAGCTGTTCGCGACGATGCGGGTGAACTTCGGATTCGCGAATTCGCGGACGTAGTTCGCGAGCCCGACGCCGTCGGGCGTGACGAAGGAGAGCTGCAGGATCGCGGCGAGCGGCACGACGACGAACACGGCCAGCGGCGCGATCGCCGCGGCCGCCAATCCCAGGACGACGAGGCGGTCGGTGTCGAGCCTGCGCACCGCCGCCGCGGCGGCGGCGGCCCCTGCGTCCCGCGCCGGCCGTGCCACGCTCACGGCGATGCTTCGCCGAGCGGCAGCAGCGCGCGCGCCGGAATGCGGATCGCGACGTCGATCCCCGGGGCGAGGTCGTCGCGGCGGCCCTGCAATTCGAGCGTGATCGGCATGCCGTCGACGCTGATCGTGACGCGCGTGATGCTGCCGAGGAACACGCAACGCACGACGCGGCCGCTGCGCCGCTCGGGCGATCCCGGTTCGCCGTCGGCGAGCTCGACGTGCTCGGGGCGGATGCCGGCCAGCGCGTGGCCGTGGATGTCGCGCACCTCGTTCATCCTGCCGATGAACCCGGCCACGAAGCGGTTGGCTGGGCGCTCGTAGAGCTCGACCGGGCGACCGATCTGCTCGACCCTGCCGCGGTTCATCACGACGATGCGGTCGGCGACTTCCATCGCCTCGTGCTGGTCGTGCGTGACCATGATCGTCGTGACCCGCAGGCGGGCTTGCAGCTCCTTGATCTCCGCGCGCAGCTCCTCGCGGACCTTGGCGTCGAGCGCGGACAGCGGCTCGTCGAGCAGCAGCACCACCGGCTTCGGCGCGAGCGCGCGGGCGAGCGCGACCCGCTGCTGCTGTCCGCCGGAGAGCTGATGGGGGTGCTTGTCCGCCTGGTCCGCGAGGTTGACCAGCGCGAGCATCTCCGCGACCCGCGCCGGAATCTCCGGCCGCGGCCATTTGCGGCATTCGAGCCCGTAGGCGATATTGCGCGCGACGGACATGTTGGGGAACAGCGAGTACGACTGGAAGACGATGCCGAAATTGCGCTCGCGCGCCGGGATGTCGAGCAGGTTGCGGCCGTCGAGCCGGATGTCGGCCGCGTCCGGCGGCTCGAGCCCGGCGATGACCCGCAGCAGCGTCGTTTTGCCGCACCCGGACGGTCCGAGGAAGCACACGAACTCGCCGAGGTCGACATCGAGGCTCACGCCGTCGAGCGCGGCGACGCCGTCGAACGTCTTGCGGATGCCGCGCAGCGCGAGGTACATCCGGCTACCGCTCCGCGCCCGGCGTCGGGCGGCGCCGCGGTGCCGGGCGGGCGTGCGACGGACGCCGGGGCATCCGCCGCGGTACGCGATCAGCGCTCGATCGTCTTCTTCCACTCGGCAAGGATGCGTTCCTTGTTCTTCGCCGATGCGTCGAAGTCCATCTTGTAGAGAACCGACGCGACGTCGGCCGGAAGTCCCGCCTTCAGCACCGCCTCGGTCGGCTTCGCACCGGGCACCGAGGACATCTCGGCGCGCTCGCCGTAGAGCTTCGCGGCGTCGAGCGTCAGCAGCCAGTCGAGGAACTGCTTCGCGTCCTCCTTGTTCTTCGACGACTTCATCAGCATGCTGACCTCGATCTCGTAGCCCGCGCCCTCGCTCGGGATCACGAGCTTGATCGGATAGCCCTCCATGATCTGCTTGACGCCCGAGAACGCGAACGACAGGCCGATCGCGTACTCGCCGGTGGCGGCCATCTTGCAGGGACGCGAGCCGGACTTGATGTACTGCGCCATGTTCTTGTCGAGCTCCTTCAGGTACTGCCAGCCCTTTTCCTCGCCCTTCATCTGCAGCAGGCTCACGATCTGCAGATAGCCGGTGCCGGAGCTCGCCGCGTTGGGCATCACGATCTGCCCCTTGTACACCGGATTGAGCAGATCCTGCCACGACGTCGGCATCGGCAGGTTGTTCTTCTTCAGGACCTCGGTGTTGACGCAGAAGCCGGCGAAGTAGCCGGTCGTCGCGAACCAGCGGTTCTGGGGATCCTTGAACTGCGTCTTCACGGCGTCGATGCCGGCCGGGCGGTAGGGCTCCGCCATCTCGAGGATGCGCGGATCGACCATCTGCGTGAGCGCCGTGCCCCAGATCACGTCCTGGCGCGGATTGGCCTTCTCGGCGAGCACCCGCGCGATGAGGTCCCCGGTCGACAGGCGCAGGACGTTGACCTTGATGCCGGGCTTCGCCTTCGCGAACTCGGTCAGGTAGACGCGCACGTCGTCCTCCTCGAGCGCCGTGTAGACGGTGATCTCGCCTGCGCGCGCCCACGCGGGCGGCAGCAGCAGCGCAACCGCGCACAGCAGCCTGAATCCCGTGCTCCGAATGCTCATGATCGCTCCTCGAGTTGCGGAAGAAAACCGCTGGATGACGCGTCGCGGGCGGCGCCGGGAACCCCCGGGAAAGGCGTCCTCGCGTGGCGGCGACGATAGCACGCGCAAATGGGGATCACAATGTCGGATGTTGCACTTCCCAATGTCGGCTCCCGAATGCAGGCCGGAAGAGCCGGCTCCGCGAGGTTGGAACCACCACACGCCGGCGTCCGGCCGGTCAGCGCGGCGCGATCCGCAGCGTCACGCCCGCCTTCCTCATTGCGGACGCGAGCCGGCGTGGCGGCGCGACGTCGGTGACGAGGCCGTCGAGTGCGGACAGCGGGGCGATGCGCTCGAACTGCACGACGTCGAACTTGGAGCCGTCGGCGAGCAGGAGCGCCCGATCGGCGCGCTCGAGCATCGTGCGTTTCACCGCGGAGCCTGCCGAATCGGCATCGGTCATCCCGTCGGCGGACACGCCGCCGGCCCCGATGAACGCCTTGTTCGCCTGGAAGCGTCGCAGGAACGCGACCGCCTCGGTTCCGAAGACGCCGGCCTCGCGCGCCACGTAGTCGCC
>DASURV010000007.1:0-23846 GCA_036375455.1 Casimicrobiaceae bacterium
GGCGGGGACGAGCGCCGTCGCAGCGGCGGCGGCCCGCGGGTTGCGCGAGCGCGTGGCGCGACTTGCGCCCGGCGGCGGCGACCGGCCGCGTCTTCGCGTCTTCTACCAGGTGGCCGATGCGCCGCTGTTCACGCTCGGCGGGCACCATCTCGTGAGCCGGGCGATCGCGCGCTGCGGCGGCGAGAACGTCTTCGCATCGCTCGCGATTGCGGCACCGCAGGTAAGCGTCGAAGCGGTGCTCGCCGCCGATCCGCAGGTGATCGTTGCCGGAACGGCTCGAGCCGTGCGGCCGGCGTGGCTCGATGCGTGGTCGCGCTGGCCCGCGCTCGACGCGGTGCGCTACGGCAACCTCTTCACCGTCGACGCGGACCTGCTGCATCGGCCCGGCCCGCGGTTCGTCGACGGCGTCGAGCAGCTTTGCCGCACGCTCGCGCAGGCGCGGCGGCACATCGAGGCGAGCGCCTATAATGGCGCCGCAGATGCAGCTCGCGGTGGCACGAGATGAGCAAGGCGTTCGTCAGCAACGAGACCTCGGCCGACGATGACGACGACGGCCCCGAGGCGTCGCCGCTTCCCGAGGGTTCGCGCAACTACATGACGCCCGGCGGGTTCGCGCGCATGCGCCGCGAGCTCGACCGCCTGGTCTCGAGCGAGCGTCCCGAGCTGGTGTCGACCGTCGCCTGGGCGGCGGGCAACGGCGACCGCTCCGAGAACGGCGATTACATCTATGGCAAGAAACGGCTGCGCGAGATCGATCGGCGCATCCGCTTCCTCGTGCGCCGGCTCGACCACGCGGAGGTCGTCGACCCGGCGACGCCGCGCGACGACGACGCCGAGACGCGGGTCTTCTTCGGCGCGACCGTCACCGTGGCCAACGTTCGCGGCGAGGAGCGCACGGTGAGCATCGTCGGAATCGACGAGATCGATACCGGGCGCGGCTACATAAGCTGGATCTCGCCGATGGCGCGGGCCCTGCTGAAGGCGCGCGAGGGCGACACGGTCAGCGTGCGCACGCCGGGTGGCGTCGAGGAGCTCGACGTCGTCGCGGTGCGCTACGTGGCGCTCGAAACCGACGACGCACGCGCCGGCCTGACGAGCGCTTCGGAGCGCTGCGCACGGGTACCGCCGGTCGCGAAATCGCCGGCCGGCGGTTGACGTGCCGCCGACGCGCCTTCTATAGTCCGCATCGATGGATGCGGAACTGGCAGCGCTGGAAGAGCGCGTCGAGACGCTGCTCGCGTACGTGCGCGAAATGCGCGCGGCGAACGAGCTGCTGCGGCGCGAGCTGCTCGCGTCGCAGGAACGCAATCGCGACCTGAGCGCGCGCGTGTCCCAGGCGAGCGCGCGCCTCGACGCGCTGATCACCAGGATGCCCGTGGAGTGATGTTGCTGGGGCAAGGAGGCCGAGGGTGAGCTTGCCGCGCACGGTCACGCTCGACGTCTCGATCCTCGGCCGCGAGCTCAAGGTCGCGTGCAAGGAGGGCGAGCGCGAGGAGCTCACGCAGGCCGTCGCGATGCTCGATCAGCGGATGCGCGAGATTCGCGACGGCGGCAAGGTGAGCGGCGCCGAGCGCATCGCCGTCATGGCTGCGCTCAACATCGCGCACGACCTGCTGCGGGAGCGCCATGCCGCCGCCGCGCAGGCCGCCGCGCAGGCCGCCGCGACGCCCGTGCTGTCCGCCACCGGAGCGGCGATTGACGGTGAGGCGGCCCGGCGTAGAATCCTGGCGATGCAGGCCGCGATCGACCAGACGCTCGGAGGTCAGGAGAAGCTGTTCTAGCGTCCTCGGCCGCGGTCCGTCACGGAACGCGCTGGCGGTTTTCGTGTCATGGTTGTTCCATCCCCTGCAGTGTTCGATTCGGCTATACGTTCTTTGAACCAATGCTCTCGTAGCGAGGTTGCCGAGCCCAATGCGGACCGGTGTGCGCCCCCACGCGGAAGCGCCTGATGGTCCCGGCAGGCGACCGATCTTGAACCCAGGTTCAGGATGATCGGCCGGGCCGGCACAGGCGGGGGACCCTCTTGAAGCACCCGGAGCGCGCGTCGTTGCCGCTCCGGCCATGCGGAACGCGACGATCGAGATCGCGCCGTGCCACCGTTGGAGGAAGGTCCATGCGAACGCTTGCCCCCTGGCTGCGACGCTCGCTCACCGCCGGCGTCGCCGCTTGTGCGATGGTTGCCGGCGCGGCGCTCGCGCAGGAGCACTACCCGTCGCGCCCGATCGAGTTCATCGTCCCCTGGGGCCCGGGCGGGGGCGCCGACCAGGTCGCGCGCAAGCTCGGCCAGTTGCTGGAGCCGGAGCTCAAGGTTTCGCTGCCGGTGATCAACGTGGCCGGGGCCACCGGCCAGACCGGGCACGCGAAGCTGCTGGCCGCCAATGCCGACGGCTATACGATCGAGGTGATGACGGGCGACACGTTCGCGCTGCTCGCCGATCCGAATTCGAAGCTCAGGCTCGCCGACATCGTTCCGCTCGGAGTCGTCATCCAGCAGGCGTCGGGATTCTTCGTCGCCGAGAATGCGCCGTACAAGACGTGGACGGACGTCGAGAAGGCCGCGAAGGAGCGACCGCTGAAGGTCGCCGTCACCGGCTTCGGCAGCCCCGACGACATCACCGTCAACTATTTCGCCGCCAAGGGCCTCAAGCTCGATTCGGTGCCCTACGCGAAGCCCGGGGAGCGATATACGTCGATCCTCGGCGGCCACGCCGACCTGCTCTACGAACAGGCGGGCGACGTGCGCAACTTCGTCGACACGAAGCAGATCCGGCCGGTAATCTTCTTCTACGGCAGCAAGGTCGGCGATTTCGCGTCCGTCCCGGTGTCGACGTCGCTCGGCTACAACATCACGCTGCCGCAGTTTCGCGTCGTGCTCGCGCGGGCCGGCACGGATCCCGCCCGCGTCAAGCTGCTGTCCGAGGCGATCGCGAAAGCCGCGCGCTCCGACGAGTTCAGGAAGTATCTGAAGGAGCAGTACGCCGACGAAGCGAGCTTCGTCCCGGCCGCCGACTCGATCAAGTACATGCAGGGGTGGCTCGAGGACGCGAAGAAGATCATCGCGTCGATTCCGAAGAAGTAATCGCCTTGCCCGAACGGATCCGCGTCGCCACCGGGGCGCGGCGCCTGCGGGCGCGTCGGCCGGGTGGCTGCGCGTGAGCCCGCGCTACCGTGCGCTGCTGCCGTATCTGCTGGTGCTGGCCGCGGCCGCGGCGCTGTACTGGAACGCGCTGCATTTCGGTTTCACGCCGCGCGGCGACCGCCCCGGGCCCGATGTCTGGCCGCGCGCGATCCTGGCGCTCACGATCGTCACCTGCCTCGTGCGGATCGCGAACGTGCTGCGGCGCGGGTCCGCGCCGGATCCCGTATCGCTCGCCGACGTCACCGATGGCGTGCGACCCGGTGCCGAGGGCGAGAGCGTGCCGAAGCAGCGCTTTCCGCTGCTGCTCGCGGCCGGCATCGGGCTGACGATCGCCTACGTCGCGCTGCTCGGCACGCTCGGATTCTTCGTCGATACGCTGCTCTACATCGGCGCGCTGATCCGCACCGGCCGCTATCGGCGCTGGCCGGTGATCGCCGCCGTTGCGCTCGGCGGAGCGCTCGCCTTCATGTTCGTGTTCATGAAGATCGTGTACCTGTCGCTGCCGATCGGCAGCCCGCCGTTCGCCGCGGTCTCTCTCGCGCTGATGCAGATCATGGGAATCCGCTAGTGCCCCGCACCCCAATCGCACGGACGCTCGCTCGATGATCGAGGTCCTCGAGCACCTCGGGGGCGGCTTCCTGCACGTCCTGACGCCGGTCAACTTCGCCGCGCTCGCGGTCGGGCTCGTCGTGGGGATGCTGGTCGCGGTGCTGCCCGGCCTGACGCTGGTCATGGGGGTCGTGCTGGCGCTGCCGTTCACCTACGGCATGTCGATCACGCCGTCGATCATCCTGCTGACGGCGATGTATATCTCCGGAACGTACGGCGGCGCGATCACGTCGATCCTGTTCCGCATCCCGGGCGAGCCGATGGACGTGCCGCTGCTGTGGGACGGCTTCTCGATGGCGCACGCCGGCCAGCCCGCGCAGGCGCTCGGCTGGACGCTCTTCGCCGCGCTGACCGGCGGGCTCATCACGGCGACAATCATGGTCGGCCTCGCGGTGCCGTTCGCAAGGATCGCGTTGACCTTCGATTCCCCCGAGTATTTCGCCATCGTGCTGTTCGGCTTCACCAGCGTCGTCGCCCTCGGCGGCGGGTCGCTCGCGAACGCGCTGATCAGCCTGTTCTTCGGCATGCTGATCTCGACGGTCGGCGTCGACGAGATCTATGGCGCGGACCGCTTCACGTTCGGCACCGACATCCTGCGCGACGGCATCGGCTACCTGCCGGTGATGGTCGGCGCCTACGGCCTGGGCGAGGTGCTGGTGCGCCTCGAGCAGGGCTTCGTTTCGCCGCCGCTCTCGGGCGACGCGAGGATCGCGACGCGCATCCCGCGCCTCGCGGAGGCGTGGAAGCTGCGCGGCACGTTCGCGCGCTCGTCGCTGGTCGGCGTGCTGTGCGGCATCGTCCCGGGCGCCGGCGCCACGATCGCCTCGTTCGTCTCCTACGGCGTCGAGGGCCAGTACGGCCGGCGCAAGCGGCAGCTCGGCAGCGGCATACCCGAGGGCATCGTCGCGCCGCAGGTCGCGTCGACCGCGTCCGTGGGCGGGCACATGGTGCCGCTGTTGACGCTCGGCATTCCCGGCAGCGGTGCCACCGCCGTGATCCTCGGCGCGTTCCTGCTGCACGGCGTGCAGCCCGGCCCGCAGATCTTCCAGACGCAGTCGATGCTGGTCTACGCGATCTTCGCGTCGGTGTTCCTCGGGGTGATCGGCATGGGACTGCTCGGTTATTTCGCGATCCGGCCGCTCGTCAAGGTGCTGTACCTGCCGGAAGCGATCGTGTCGGTGTTCGTCGTGCTGTTCTGCCTGATCGGCGCGTACTCGGAGCACAACAACGTGAGCGACCTGTGGATGATCGTCGCGTTCGGCGTCGTCGGGTACCTGTTCGAGCGCTGGCGCTTCCCGATCGCGCCGATGGTGCTCGGCTGCATCCTGGGGCCGGTCGCGGAGACGTCGTTCCTGACGACGATGATCAGCTACCGCAACGACTGGACCGTGTTCTTCACGCGTCCGGTGAGCGCCGCGGTGATGGGGCTGACCGCGATCGCGCTGCTCTATCCGGTCGTTCGCCAGATGCGCCGGCGCCGCCGCGCCGCGCTCGCGCACTCGTAGCGGTGCGATGCGGATCGACCGCATCGACGTGCATCGGCTCGAGATTCCGCTCGAGCGCCCCTATCGGCTTGCGTTCGGCCCGGTTGCCCGTTACGACACGATCGTCGTCGAGGTGCGCGGAACGGGCGGCGAGTCGGGTTGCGGCGAGGCGACGCTCCTGACCGGCTACACGGACGAGACGATCGACGCCGGATACGCGCTCGCCCGCGACATCGCACGCGATCTGCCGGGCACCGACGGCGTCGCGGCCCGCGCGCGGCTTCTTGCGATCGGCGAACGCGCGCCATTCGTCGCGACGGCGTTCCACACCGCGCTCGACATGGCGGGCGGTCATCCGTTGCTCGCGCCGCGGGCGGGGACGCGCGTGCCGATACTCGGCCTGCTCCAGGGCAGCGGCGAGGCCGAGCTCTCCGACAACTTCGCGCGTCTGTCGGGCGACGGCTACCGCACGATCAAGGTCAAGGTCGGCTTCGGCGTGGCGCAGGACCTCGCGGCGCTGGCGGCGATCCAGGACGTCGTCGGCGGACGGGCGCCGATCCGCATCGACGCGAACCAGGGCTACTCGGCCGCGGAAGCCGCCGCCTTCATTCGCGGCGTCGATCCCGCCGGCATCGAGCTCTTCGAGCAGCCGTGCGCGGCCGGCGACTGGGAGGCGCACGCCGCGGCCTCCGCAGCCGCTGCGCAGACCGGGTTGCCGCTGATGCTCGACGAGTCGATCTACGGGCTCGCGGACATCGAGCGCGCGGCACGCGAGCGCGCATGCCGGTTCGTCAAGGTCAAGCTGATGAAATTCGTCGGCATCGATGCGCTCGCCGCCGCGATCGCGCGCATCCGTGCGCTCGGCATGACGCCGGTCCTCGGCAACGGCGTCGCCTGCGACCTGTCCTGCTGGATGGAGGCGTGCGTCGCCGCGAGCCTGATCGACAACGCGGGCGAGATGAACGGCTTCCTGAAGGCGCGGCGGATGCTCTTCGCGCAGCCGCTCGCATTCGAGCGCGGCGACATCGTGCTCGGAGGCGCGGTGCCGACGCTCGACCCCGGGGCGCTCGCTGCGCATGCGCGCGATCACGCCGCGTTTCACATTCGACGCGCCGGATGCCGCGCACCCTCGTCACCGGCGTAATCGGCGCCGACACGCACATCGTCGGCAATCGCATCCTCGCGATGGCGCTCGAGGAGGCGGGCTACCGCGTCGTCTCGCTCGGCGCGCTCACGCCCGCGGCGGACTTCATCCGGGCCGCCATCGAGACGGCGGCCGATGCGATCCTCGTCTCGTCGCTCTACGGCCAGGGCGAGCTCGACTGCCGCGGGTTTCGCGAGCTCTGCATCGAGGCGGGCCTCGACGACATCCTGCTCTACGTGGGCGGCAATCTCGTCGTCGGCAGGCAGCCGTGGGCGGAGGTCGAGCGGCGCTTCCTCGACATGGGCTTCGACCGCGCGTTTCCGCCCGGAACGCGCGTCGAAACCGCGCTCGCGGCGCTCGCGGAGGATTTCGCTGCGCGCGACGCGCGGGGTCGTGGATGAGCGCGGCGCTGCTGATCGACTTCGGCAGCACGTGGACGAAACTGCGTGCGCTCGACCTCGATTCCGGTGCGTTGCTCGCGACCGCGCAGGGGCCCTCGACCGTCGCCTCCGACGTCAACATCGGCCTCGACGTCGCGCTCGCGAGCCTTTCGAAAGCGCTCGGCGGCCTGCCGAAATTCGTCTGCCGCCTCGCCGCGAGCAGCGCGGCCGGCGGACTGCGGATGGCGACGATCGGGCTGGTCCGCGAGCTGACGGCCGAGGCGGCCCGGCAGGCGGCGCTCGGCGCCGGAGCGAAGCTTTGCGGCGCGTTCGCGTACCGGCTCACCGTGGCCGATCTCGGCGAAGTCGAGCGGCTCGCACCGGACATCGTGCTGCTGTGCGGCGGAACCGACGGCGGCAATCGCGACGTGATCCTGCACAACGCGCACGCGCTCGCGCGAAGCGCGCTGCGCTGTCCGGTCGTCGTCGCGGGCAATCGTGAAACGACCGACGAGATCGTCGCGCTGCTGTCCGAGGGCGGGCGCATGGTGCTCGCCGCGGCGAACGTCCTGCCCGCGATCGACACGCTCGACATCGAGCCGGCGCGCGCCGCGATACGCGACGTGTTCATGCGCAGGATCGTCTCGGCGAAGGGCATCGACCGGGCGAGCGCGCGCGTCGACCGGGTCCTGATGCCGACACCGGCGGCGGTGCTCGAGGGCGCACGCCTTCTCGCCGACGGTGTCGCCGGGCGCGAGGGCCTGGGCGCGCTCGTCGTCGTCGACCCGGGTGGCGCGACGACCGACGTGCATTCGATCGGCGCGGGGGAGCCCGCGGAGCCGGGCGTCATCCGTCACGGCTTGCCCGAGCCGTATGCGAAGCGTACGGTGGAGGGCGACCTGGGGGTGCGGCACAACGCCGCGGCGATCGTCGCCGCGGTCGGCCTCGACGCCATCGCGGCGCGTGCCGGCATCGCGCCGCAGGAAGCCGCGACCGCGTTGACGCGCCTCGAAGCGAACGTCGAGATGCTGCCGACCACCGATGCCGAACTGCAATTGGACGATGCGCTCGCGCGCGCGGCCGTCGACATCGCGATGGCGCGCCATGCCGGCACGGTCGAGACCGTGTACACGGCGCAGGGTCCGGTGCAGGTGCAGCGCGGCAAGGATCTCTCCGCCGTGGGGTGGCTGATCGGCACCGGGGGGGCGATCGTGCACGCGCGCGACCCCGCGTCGATTCTCGCCGCCGCATGCGCGCAGACGCCGGGATCGCTGCGGCCGCGCGCGCCGCGGCTCGCCGTCGACGCCGACTACCTGCTCTACGCCGCGGGGCTGCTCGCGCAGGTCGACCCCGTCGCCGCCTTCGATTGCGCGCGCAGGCACCTGCGCCTCGTGCAAGGACCCGATCCGATGGATGATCCGAACGCGGCGGCGCGACGCCCATGAACGATCGGGCCGACTCGCGCACTTCGCGGCCGCCGTTTTCCGAAGCGGCGATCGAGCCCGATGACTTCAGGCGCCTGCGCGAGGCGAATCTCGCGCGCTGGCCGACCGGCGCCGGCGTCGAGTTCGACGCTGCCGTCGCGCGCCACCAGGCGCTTGCTCCGCACAAGCGGCTCGCCGACGCGATGCGCCGCGCGCATCGCGAGCGCCGCTGCCTGACGCAGCCGCGCGGCGGCTTCGCGACGCTCGCGATGCAGAAGGCGCTGATGGTCGCGCTCGACCGTGAAGGGCTCGCCGACATCGTGCCGACCACCACCGACAGCTACACGCGCAACGAGCAGTTCGCCGCCGCGCAGAACGGCGTCGACGAATCGGAGCGGCTCGGACGGTCGCTGCTGAACGGCTTTCCGATCGTCAACTACGGCGTGGCCGTGTGCCGCGAGCTGATCGACGCGATCGACAAGCCGGCGATCATGCTGACCGGCACGTCGATGCCGAAGCTCACGTCCGAGATCGGCTTCGCGGCCGGCTACGGCGGCTACCTCGGCAGCGGCATCGCGTACACGACGTCGTACATCAAGGAGCTCGCGATCGAGGACGGCATTCGCAACTATCAGTATCTCGATCGCCTCGCGGCGCTCTACGCCGAGCACGGCGTCGAGCTGCATCGCCGGCAGCCGGGATTCCTGACCGGCACGAATATCCCGCCCTGCATCGCGATCGCGATCGCGGTGCTCGACTGCCTGCTCGCGGCGGCGCAGGGCGTGCGGCACTACGGGCTCGAGCTCGCGCAGACGCTGCATCTGGTCCAGGACGCCGCGGCGATCGCCACCTGCGAGGCGCTCGCGCAGGAGTACCTGGCGAAGAAGGGTTATCGCGACGTGTTCACGCCGATCACGTCGCTGCACTGGATGGGCGCATGGCCGCACGACGACGCGCAGGCCGCCACGCTGGTGAGCTACGGCGGGACGCTCGCGGCGATCGGCGGCGCCGTCAGCGTGACGACGAAGTCCACGCACGAGGCGCACGGCATCCCGACGCCGCAGGCGAACGCGGAAGGGCTGCGGATGACGCGGATGGCGATCTATCTCGCGCGCGGCATCCGGCTCGACGGACTGCCCGAGTACGAGCGCGAGAAGCAGTTGATCGGGCGCGAGGTGCGCGCGATCGTCGACACGGTGCTCGAGATGGGCGACGGGGACGCGGCGCTCGGTACGGTGCGTGCATTCGCCGCCGGCGTGCTCGACGTGCCCTGGTCGCCGAATCGGCACGTGCGAAGTCGCGTGATGCCCGCGCGCGATGCCGCCGGCTACCTGCGGATATTCGACCCGGCCGGGCTGCCGCTGCCGCGCGACGTGATGGAGGTGCACGAGGCGGGCCTGCGCGAGCGCGCCGCGCGCGAGCGCGTGCCGTTCGACCGCGATCTCGCCGTGCGCAGCGTCTACGAGCTCTCCGAGCCGCTCGGCCGGCTCGCCCCCGATCGGGTTGGCGAGGTGGCATCGCCGACGTGATGCGCGCGATCGTCGTCGACCGCTTCGGCGGGCCCGAGGTGCTGGAGGTGCGCGACATCGACATCCCCGAGCCCGGGCCGGGTGAGGTGCGCGTGCGGCTCGCGTTCGCCGGCATCAACTACATCGACGTCTACATGCGCACCGGCGCGTATGCGCGCTCCGACACGTACGGCACGCCGCTGCCGATGGGCCTCGGCATGGAAGGCGCCGGAACCGTCGACGCGATCGGTCCGGCCGTCGAAGGATTCGCGTCGGGACAGCGCGTCGCGTGGTGCATCGTGCGCGGCGCCTATGCCGAGTACGCGGTCGTCCCGGCGTGGCGGCTCGTGCCGGTGCCCGGGGCGGTTCCGCTCGACATCGCCTGCGCGCTGATGCTGCAGGGGTCGACCGCGCACTACCTGACGCACGCCGCGCATCCTGTTCGCGCGGGCGACGTGTGCGTCGTGCACGCCGGCGCGGGCGGCGTGGGTCAGCTTCTGATCCAGCTCGCGAAGATGCGCGGCGGCACGGTGATCGCGACCGTCGGCACGCGCGACAAGGCGGCGATCGCGCGGGCGCGCGGCGCCGATCACACGGTGCTCTACCGCGAGGTCGCGTTTCGCGACGAGGTGGTGCGGATCACGAGCGGCCGGGGCGCCGACGTCGTGTACGACTCGGTGGGCCGCGACACCGTGCACGCCAGCATCCGGTCGCTGCGCAAGCGCGGCCTGTGCGTGATGTACGGGGCGAGCTCCGGGCAGGTCGATTGCATCGCGCCGCTCGAATTGGCGGAGGCCGGCTCGGTCTATTTCAGCCGCCCCCACCTCGCCGACTACCTGCAGGACGCCGCCGAGATCCGCGGCCGCGCGCGCGACCTGTTCGCCGCCCTCGCCAGCGGCGATCTCGCCGTCTCGATCGATCGCGTTTTCGCGCTGGCGCAGGCCGCCGACGCGCACCGGGTGCTCGAGGGCCGCGAAAGCCGCGGCAAGCTGCTGCTTGCGCTGGGCTGACCCCCGGGTCCGTTGCAGCCCGCGCGGTTCGCGCGCGCCCCGCCACCTCGATCGACGGACTGCGACGGGTGCAGCGCCGGGATCACGCCTTCTTGACCCACGCGTTGCACCAGCCCTTGGCGGAGACCAGCTTGCCTCCGTAGATCGGACACGGACCGGTCGCGTCGCCGGGCTTGCCCTGGTAGAGCTGGCAGGTGCTGCAGCTCTCGCCCGCGGCGTATTTCGGGTACTTCGCCTTGTCCACCTTGGTCGCGTCGTCGCGGTAGCCGAACGACTGCGCCTGCGGATCGCTTTCGGCGAGCCGCTCCGCGCCGAATGCGACGCGTGGCAGGCCCAGCATGGATGCGGCCGCGGCCGCGGAAACGAGGAATGCACGGCGATGCTGCTGCATCGGTTGCTCCTTTGGAAGGTTCGCGCGCATGGCGTCGACAGGCCTCGGCTAGCGCGCGAAGAAAGCCGAAGGCAGCCACAGGGCGAGCCCCGGGAACACCGACAACACGAGCACGAACAGCAGGATGATGACGATGAACGGGAGCACGCCGAGAACGAGCTCCTGCAGCGGAATGTCCGGGGCGATGCCCTGGATCACGAACAGGTTCAGGCCGACCGGCGGATGGATGAGCCCCGTCTCCATCAGGATCGTCATGTTCACGCCGAACCAGATCGGATCGAAGCCGTGGGCGAGAAGCCCCGGCATGATCACCGGCGTGATCATCAGGATGATCGCGACCGGCGGCAGGAAGAAGCCCAGGATCAGGATCAGCACGTCGGTGCAGAGCAGGTATTCCCACTTCGACAGCGGCAGGCCGACCAGCCACTGCGTGGCCCCCTGCGTGACGTGCAGGTAGCTCATCACGTAGGTGAACACGAACGCCATCGCGATGATCATCATGATCATGCTCGACTCGCGGGCGGTGCCGAGCACGATCGCCTTGACGTCCGTCCAGGTCCGGCAGCGGTAGACGAGCGCCACCATCACGAGCGTCGCCACGGCGCCCACGCCCGCGACTTCGGAAGGCGTCGCGAAGCCGCCATAGAGCGCGACCATCACGACGGCGATGACCGCGACGAATGGCAGCAGCCGCGGCAGCGACGCGATGCGCTCGCGCATCGTGAAGCTCTCGCCCGCCGGCCCGGCGCGCGTGTCCGCGGTCGCGGCCGCGCTGCTCCGCTCGCGCCGCGCCTTGAACGCCACCCACAGCGCGAACAGCAGCGCGAGCAGTACGCCGGGAACGATGCCGGCGATGAACAGCCGCCCGATCGACTGCTCGACGACGATGCCGTAGAGGATGAACGTGATCGACGGCGGGATCAGGATACCGAGCGTCCCGCCCGCGGCGACCAGGCCGCCCGCGAGGCCGCCCGAGTAGCCGCGCCGGCGCATCTGCGGAATGCCCATCGCGCCGATGGCGGCGGCGGTGGCCGTGCTCGAACCGCACATCGCGGCGAAGATCGAGCAGCCCACGACGTTGGCGATGCCCAGCCCGCCCGGCAGTCGGTAGAGCCAGCGGTACGCCGATTCGTACAGGTCGGCCGCCGCGCCCGTCTTGCCGATCGCATCGCCCATCAGGATGAACAGCGGGATCGCGAGCAGCGTGAAGTTGTCGAGGCCGCGGTAGAGCGTCTCGGCCAGATCGCCGATGCTGGCGGGCGGCATGAACACGGCCATGAACGCGACCGAGACCACGCCGAGCGCGAACGCGACCGGCATCCCCGACAGCAGCAGCACCAGCGCCACCGTGACGAACGCGATCCCGATCTCGTTGGGCGTCATCGATCGGGGGTCTCCGCCACCGCGCGGCCGACGCCGATCTCCTCCACGATCTGCACGACGTATTCGAGCGTCAGGAGCGCCATGCCGAGCGCGATCAGCGCATAGGGGATCCAGAGGGGCGGCGCCCACACCGAGTCCGTCGTCCAGCCTTCGGTCCAGGCCTGGAAGGCGTAGGCGCCGACCTTGCAGGTGACGAAGGCACAGAGCGCACAGGACAGCAGATCGCCCGCGAAGATGCGGCGACGATTCCAGCGCGCGGGCATGAGCGCCTGCAGCACCTCGGTGCCCACGTGCCCGCGCCGCCGTTGCGTATAGCCGGCGCAAAGGAACGTCGCGCCGATCAGCAGGAAGATGTTGAATTCGAGCGACCAGGTGTGCGGGTGCCTCAGGTAATAGCGCCACACCACCTCGTTCGCGATCGCGATGCACGAAACGACGATCAGGAAGCCGCCGACGAGTCCGGCCAGCGCGTTCACCGCGCGCACCGTGCGGCTCACCGCGACCCATGCGGCGCGCAGCGCTCCTCCTCCGCCGGGCGCCGGCAGGCCCCCGGCGTGGGCCGAAGCGGTGCCCGCCGCTGCGCGCCGCATGGCCGTGACGCCGTCAGTCCACCGTGTCCGCCATCTCGATCAGGTGCTTGCCGTCCTTGACGTGATCGGCGAAGTCCTTCCACGCGCTGTTCCTGGCGAGCGTCTTCCAGGCCGCGAACTGCTGCGCGTTCATGTCCGACACCTTGTCGCCGGCTTTGGCGAACACGTCCGCAACCTTCCGGTCGTCGGCCTTGCAGGCCTCGAGGGCGAACTTCTGCAACGAATGGCCGACGTCCATGACTATCTTCTGCTGCTCGGGCGTGAGCCTGTCGTAGGTTGCCTTCGACATCAGCAGCGGCTCGAACATGTACCAGAACGTGTGATCGCGGGCGGTCGTGACGTACTTCGACACCTCCTGCAAGCGGAAGCTCATCAGCGACGCGCTCGACGTCCACAGCGCGTCCACGACGCCCGATTGCATCGCGTTGTACGTCTCCGTCGATGGAAACGTGGCGATCGACGCGCCGGCGGCCTGCAGCATCAGCTCGATCTCCTTGCCCGCCCCGCGCGTCTTCAGGCCCTTCACGTCCGCGGGCAGCAGGATCGGCTTGTCACGCGAGGCGACCCCTCCCGCCTGCCAGATCCAGGTCACGATCTTGACGCCGTGCTGGTCGAGGTAGTCGGTCAGCCACTTGCCGATCGGCGCGTTCTCCCAGTCGTAGGCCTGGTCGTAGCTTTCGATCAGCGCCGGCATCAGCGTCAGGTTGGTCGCCGGCAGCTTGCCGCCCGAATAGGCGAGCGGATACACGGACATGTCGAGCGCTCCGCTCGCGAGCGCGTCGAACTGCTGCTTGGGCTTGTACAGCGAGGCGCCCGCGTAGATCTGGAACTTCACCTGTCCGTTCGTGCGTTTCTCCACCTCCGCCGCGAACTTGCGCGCGAGCTGGTCGCGGAAATCCGTGTTGGCGGGAAACTGGTGAGAGATCTTGAGCACGACCGGCGCCGCGATGGCCGGCGCAGCCGAGCCCACCAGGACCACGGCGGGCACGAGCAGCGCCGCGCCGAGCCACCTTGCGATCAGCTTCATGGCAAATCCTCCTTCGATGTTGTCTCCCCGTTGCGCAGCAGCCTGCGTATGCTCCTCGATACCGCGACCTTGCCGTCGCGGAAGTACGCTTCGTGGTTGGCCTCGATCCGCGACGGCTCGTACTCGTAGTTGACCATCATGCCGAGCGACTGCCGCATCCCTCGCGCCGAGCCGTCGGCCAGCCAGTCGATGCGCGCGAGCCGCGCGCCGTTGCCGAAATGGAAGCGCGCGACCGGGTCGATCGGGGCGCCGTCGCGCTTGGCGAGCGCGAGATAGCGTGCGCAGAGCGGCGTCAGGCAGGCCTCGAGGGTGGCGCCGAGCGGGCGATCGGCGGTGAAATCGCCTGCGATCGCCGCTCTCATCGCGGCGGCGGCGCCGGCGTTCCCGGTGAGCCTTTCGAGCGCGATGCGGTCTCGATCGCAGAGGAGGCTGTTCGCTGCGTCGTCGAGTTGCCGCTCGAGCCAGCGCCTGAAGCCGGGTACGGGCGAGAGCGTCGCGAACGTGCCGAGGCGTGGAAACTCGCCGAGGAGCTTCTCGACCACGCGCTTGATGAGGAAGCCGCCGAACGCTACGCCGCGCAAGCCCGCCTGCGTGCTCGAGATCGAATAGAAGACGGCCGCGGTGGCGCTGCGCGGGTCGGCGGCGGGCGTCGATTCGTCGAGCAGCGACTGGATGCTCGAGGCCACGCGGCGGGTGAGCGCGACCTCGACGAAGACCAGCGGCTCGTCGGCCATCCGCGGGTGGAAGAAGGCGTAGCAGCGGCGGTCCGAGTCGAGGCGATGGCGCAGGTCGGTCCACGAGCGGATCTCGTGCACCGCCTCGTAGGACATCAGCTTCTCGAGCAGCGCGGCGGGCGACTGCCACGAGATGCGGCGCAGCTCCAGGTTGCCGAGCGCGAACCAGTCGCCGAACAGCCCCAGCAGCTCCTCGTCGACGACCGCGAGCGCACGCTCGCCTGGCCCGAGGCGCATTGCGTCGGCGCGCAGGTCCACCAGGAACTTGACGCCGTCGTCGAGGAGATTGAACTGCTTCAGCACGCGCAGCGAAGCGCCGGCGAGCGCGGCCCGCAGGCGGATCGCGGCCAGCCTGCGCTCGACGCCGCTGACTTGGCGGAACGCGTCGAAGAGCGCGGGGTCGGGGTCGTCACCGATGCCGGCCTGTGCGAGCAGTGCGAGGAAGGCGCGACGCGACTCGTCGCTCAGCGCGCGGTAGAGCGCCGCGAGCTCGGCCACGCGCCGGCGTGCCGACGCCTCTCCGCCGACGCCCTTTGCACAGTCGGCGAGGGTTCGGCGCACGCGAGCGCCGTTGAACGACGCCCGCGACGCGCGCCAGCGCGCGACGCCGTTGTGTCCGAGCCAATTCCAAACCATGAGCCTGCGCTGCGGCGCACGGTCGATCGACGCGGGCGCAGCCGCCGTATGGTCCACCAAGGATCCCTTCCACAGTCCGGTCGCGCCAGCGCGGATGCCGCTCGCGCGGGCAATGCGGCGCGCCACCGTGGCGCGCACCGGGCGGGAACGCACGTTCCGTCCCTGCGTGCCACTGTAGGAGCGGCGAGCGGTCGGGACTAGCGGGAGATGTTGACAGTCGCTGTAGGGAATCGCTGACTGCGGTCCCGAGCGGGCGCGATTTCCGGCGCACCGGGCGCGCGCGGATAGGCGCGCGCGCCAGGGAGCGACGTCGGTGCTCGAGCAACGCCGTGATACTCTCGCCAGGCGTGCCATCGCCATACCCGGGTCCATGCGCTACTGGCTGATGAAGTCCGAGCCCGACGAGTTCTCGATCGACGATCTCGCCCGGGCGCCGAAGCACACGACGCCCTGGTTCGGCGTGCGCAACTACCAGGCGCGCAACTTCATGCGCGACGAGATGCGCGTCGGCGATCGTGCGTTCTTCTATCACTCGAGCTGTCCGGAGCCGGGCATCGCGGGCATCGTCGAGATCTCGCGGCTTGCTTACGCCGACGCGACGCAGTTCGATCCGCAGAGCGAGTATTACGACGCAAAATCGACCCGCGCCGCGCCGCGCTGGGTCAACGTCGACGTGACGCTCGTGCGCAAGACGCGGCTCGTGACGGTGCCGACGCTGCGGCAGACCAGCGGTCTCGCGGACATGGTGACGCTGCGGCGCGGCAACCGGTTGTCGATCACGCCGGTCACGCCGGCCGAGTGGAAGATTATCGAGCGTCTCGCGAACTGAGGCGGCGCCCGGATGGATTGGCCGCTGCTTCCGGTACTGCTCGCGCTGGGCGCCATCGTCGGCTTCCTGGCCGGCCTGCTCGGCATCGGCGGCGGCATGACGCTGGTGCCGCTGCTGACGATCATCTTCACGGCGGAAGACTTTCCCGGCGATCACCTCGTGCACATGGCCGTCGCCACCTCCACGGCGACGATGGTGTTCACCGCGCTATCGTCGGTGCGCGCGCATCACGGCAAGGGCGCGGTGTTGTGGCCCATCGTCGCGGCGATGGCGCCCGGCATCGTGCTCGGCTCGCTCGTGGGCCCGCAGATCGCGAGCGCGCTGCCGACGCGGATGTTCGCGGCCGTGTTCGGCGCATTCACCTGGTTCTCGGCGGCGCGGATGCTCGTCGCGAGCCGCCCCAGGGCGCAGCGGGAACTGCCGGGGAAGGCCGGGCTGTTCGGCGTCGGCGCCGGCATCGGCGTGATCTCGAGCCTGCTCGGCGCCGGCGGCGGATTCATCTCGATCCCGTTCATGCAGCGCCATAACGTGAGCATGCACAACGCGGTGGCGACCTCCGCGGCGCTCGGCCTGCCGATCGCCGCTGCGGCGACGGTCGGCTTCATCCTGGCGGGGCTGCGCCAGCCGGACCTCCCGCGCTGGTCCGCGGGTTACGTGTACCTCCCCGCGATGGCGACGATCGTCATTGCGAGCATGCTGGTGGCTCCGCTCGGCGCCTCGGTCGCACACCGCTGGCCGGCGGTGAAGCTGCGCCGCGCGTTCGCTGCGCTGCTCGCGGCACTCGGCGGCTACATGTTCTGGAAGGCGCTGCGCGGTTGAATCAGCGGCCGCTGCAGGATCCAGTAGGCGATCGCCGCCATCAGCAGCACGACGCCGTAGAGCGCGGTCGGCGTCGCCGCGAAGTGGCTCTCGCCGATCCCTGTTCCGGGGGCGCCCGGGATCCGCGCTTCGTTCGCCTCGTTTGCGGATTCCCCGGCTTTGCGGTACATTTTCGACATACCTGACTAGTCAGATCGCGAATGGACAAGCTCAGCGTCTACGATGCCAAGGCGCGCTTCTCCGAGCTGATCGAGCGGGCGCAGTCGGGCCGCGCGACGGTCATTACCAAGCGCGGCCGCGTGGTGGCCCGCATCGTGCCCGCGAAGGAGCCGGCATGGGATCGTTCCGCGGTGCTCGATGAATTGGAGGCGCTGCGCAAAGCGCTGATGGTGCGGCGTCGATTCAAGCTTGCCGATCTGCTCGCCGACGGCCGGCTGTAGTGGCCTTCGTGCTCGACGCCTCGGTGGCCATTGCCTGGGTCGTGGCGAGCCAGGCGACACCGTACACGCGACGCATTCGACTTCGCGCAAAGCGCGAACCCCTTCATGTGCCTGCGATCTTCTCGGTCGAGGTGGCGAACGTGCTCGTTGTCCTCGAGCGGCGCGGCATCCTGACCGAGGGCGGCTCCGAAGCGGCGGCCGAAGCGTTGGGGCGATTGAACCCGATCGTCCATCAAGTCGAGCTGGGCATACCGCAATTGCGAGCCGTCGCCCGGCGCTTCGGCCTGAGCGCCTACGACGCCACCTATCTCGCGCTTGCGCTCGAGTTGCGCTTGCCGATTGCCTGTGGCGATCGGCCGCTGAAGGCCGCCCTTCGCGCGGCCGGCGTCAAGCTGGCATAGCTCCCGTTCGCAGCGGCAAAGCCTGGGCTGCTGCGCGATCTCGTCGTACCCGCGCCCGATGAGCTCGACGAAGCAGAAGCCGGCCGGTCCGAGCGCCCCGACGCGGACCGGCCGAACGGATGCGCCTGTCAGTCGGCGGCGAGCGTCTGCGTTGTGCCATAACCGGGGGTCGCCGTCGGGGTGCCGCCGGCCGTCACGCGCACGGCGCAATACTTGAACTCCGGGATCTTGCCGAACGGGTCGAGCACCGGGTTGGTCAGCAGGTTGGCCGCCGCCTCGTAGTAGCAGAACGGGATGAACACGCTCCCGGGCGGCGTCCCGTCGTCGGCGCGCGCATAGAGCGACACGCTGCCGCGGCGCGATGCGACGGTGATTGCGCCTCCCGGCGCGACGCCGAGCGCGGCGAGATCCTCCGGATTCACCGATGCGACCGGGAACGGCTCGATCGCGTCGAGCGCACGGCTGCGCCGGGTCATGCTGCCGGTGTGCCAATGCTCGAGCTGGCGGCCCGTGATCAGCACGAACGGGTATTCGGTGTCGGGCTGCTCCGCGGCCGGAACGATCTGTGCCGGCACGAGGCGCGCCTTGCCGCTCGCCGTCGGGAAATCCTCGGTGAAGACGACCCGCTCGCCCGGATCGCCTTCCTTCTCGCAGGGGTACGTGACGGCGCTTTCGCGCTCGAGACGATCCCAGGTGATGCCGGCGATCGACGGCATCGCCTTGCGCATCTCGTCGAATACGTCGCGCGGATGCGTGTAGCGCCAGTCGAGCCCCAGCTCGCGCGCCATCGCGACGATGATGTCGAAGTCCTGTCGCGCGTCGCCTGGCATCTCGAGCGCCTTGCGCGCGAGCTGCACGGCGCGGTCGGTATTGGTGAACGTGCCGGTCTTCTCCGGGAAAGCGGAAGCCGGCAGGATCACGTCGGCGAGATAGCCGGTCTCGGTCAGGAAGATGTCCTGCACGACGAGCATCTCGAGCTCGGACAGCGCGGTCCTGGCGTGCTCGACATCGGGATCCGACATCGCGGGGTTCTCGCCCATGATGTACATGCCGCGGATCTGACCCGCGTGCACGGCGTTCATGATCTCGACGACGGTCAGTCCCGGCTTCGAGTCGAGCGCCGTTCCCCAGAGCTGCTCGAACTTCGCGCGCACCGCGTCGTCGCCGACCGCCTGGTAATCGGGATAGACCATTGGGATCAGCCCGACGTCGGAGGCGCCCTGGACGTTGTTCTGCCCGCGCAGCGGGTGGAGGCCCGTGCCGGGCCGCCCGATCTGCCCCGTCATCATCGCGAGCGCGATCAGGCAGCGCGCGTTGTCGGTGCCGTGCACATGCTGCGAGATGCCCATGCCCCACAGGATCATCGACGCGCGCGACGTCGCGAACAGGCGCGCGACCTCGCGCAGCGTCTTCGCGTCGATGCCGCACACCGGTGCCATCGCCTCGGGGCTGTAGCGCGCCACGTTGTCGCGCAGTTCCGCATAACCGCTCGTGCGGTCGGCGATGAAGTCCTGTGCGACGAGGCCCTCCTCGACGATCACGTGCATGATCGCGTTCAGCATCGCGACGTCGGTGTCGGGCTTGAACTGCAGGTAGTGCGTCGCATGGCGCGCGAGCTCCGAGCGCCGCGGGTCGGCGAGGATCAGCTTCGTCCCCCGCTTGACCGCGTTCTTCAGCCAGGTCGCGGCGACCGGATGGTTCGACACCGGGTTCGCGCCGATCAGCAGCACGACCTCGGCCTGCAGCACATCCATCACGGGATTGGACACCGCGCCCGAGCCGATCCCCTCGAGCAGCGCCGCGACGCTCGACGCATGGCAGAGCCGCGTGCAGTGGTCGACGTTGTTGGTCCCGAAGCCCGTGCGGACGAGCTTCTGGAACAGGTACGCCTCCTCGTTGCTGCCCTTCGCCGAGCCGAAACCGGCGAGCGCTGCCGGGCCGTGCGTGTCGCGGATGCGTCGCAGCGACCCGCCGGCGAGCGCGAGCGCCTCCTCCCACGTCGCTTCGCGGAAAACCGTCAGCGGATTGGCCGGATCGACGGTGAAGTCGGCGGACTTCGGGAAGCCGGGCCTGCGGATCAGCGGCTTCGTGAGCCGGTGCGGGTGCGAGACGTAATCGAAGCCGAAGCGTCCCTTGACGCAGAGGCGCTCGCGATTCGCGATCCCGTCGCGACCCTCGACGTGCACGATGCGGTTGTCCGCGATGTTGTACGTGATCTGGCAGCCGACGCCGCAATAGGGGCACACGGAGTCCACCTTGCGGTCGATCGGCTGCAGGAACGCGTCGTGCGCCGGCGCGAGCGCGCCGGTCGGGCACGCCTGCACGCATTCGCCGCACGCGACGCAGGTGGACTCGCCCATCGGATCGTCGAGGTCGAACACGATCTTCGAATGCGCGCCGCGAAACGCATAGCCGATGACGTCGTTCACCTGCTCCTCGCGGCACGCGCGCACGCAGCGCGTGCACTGGATGCAGGCATCGAGGTTCACGGCCATCGCCGGATGCGACAGGTCGGCCGCCGGCTGCGCGCGTCGCGCGAACCGGGGCATTCCGATCGCGAGCTCCCGCTTCCAGAAGTCGAGCTCGGAGCCCGCCTTGTACGCGCGCTCAGGCATGTCGGAGGCGAGGAGCTCGACGATCATCTTCTGCGAATGGAGCGCACGCGCACTCGTGCTCGATACCTCCATTCCGGCGACGGGCGCGCGGCAGCACGACGGCGCGAGCACGCGCTCGCCCTTGATCTCGACCATGCACGCACGACAGTTGCCGTCCGGACGATAGCCGGGCTTGTAGCAGAGGCGCGGGATCGGTACGCCGATGCGGTCCGCCGCCTGCAGGATGGTCTCGCCGGGCGCCGCGGCGACGTCCGCGCCGTTCAGGCGAAAGACGATCGCGTCCTCGGCAACGACCACTTCGTGGGGAGCATTCATATGTCTAGTCGCGAAGGGCCGCCCCGAGCGACTGACCCGCCCCGTTGGGGGGCAGCGAGCGGAGCGAGCGTGGGGGATGCTTCATCCTAGCGTTTCCGGCCCGACGCTTCGAGCTCGTCGGGGAAGTACTTGAAGACGCACGCGATCGGATTGGGCGCCGCCTGTCCGAGGCCGCAGATCGATGCGTCGGCCATCGCCTGCGACAGATCGTCGAGCAGCGTCTTGTCCCACCGCGCATCCGCCATCAGTGCCGCCGCCTTCTCCGTGCCGACCCGGCACGGCGTGCACTGGCCGCACGACTCGTCCGCGAAGAACTGCATCAGGTTCAGCGCCGCGTCGCGCGCGCGGTCGTGCTGCGACAGCACGATCACCGCGGCCGAGCCGATGAAGCAGTCGTAGGGCTGCAGCGTGTCGAAGTCGAGCGGGATGTCGCCGAGCGACGCCGGCAGGATCCCGCCGGAAGCTCCGCCCGGCAGGTAGCCGTAGAACGTGTGGCCCTCGAGCATCCCGCCGCAGTATTCGTCGATCAGCTCGCGCACCGTGATGCCGGCGGGCGCGACGTGCACGCCCGGCTTCGCGACACGGCCTGAGACGGAGAACGAGCGCAGGCCCCTGCGGCCGTGCCGGCCCTGTCCGGAGAACCACGCGGCGCCGCGCTCGAGGATGTCGCGCACCCAGTAGAGCGTCTCCATGTTGTGCTCGAGCGTCGGCCGCCCGAACAGGCCCACCTGTGCGACGTACGGCGGGCGCAGCCGCGGCATCCCGCGCTTGCCCTCGATCGACTCGATCATTGCCGACTCTTCGCCGCAGATGTACGCGCCCGCCCCGCGCCGCAGGTGGATGCGCGGCAGCGCGCAGGGCGGATCGCTCGCCAGCGCCGCGAGCTCGCGCGTGAGCAGCGCGCGGCACGCGGCGTACTCGTCGCGCAGGTAGACGTAAATCTCGTCGATGCCGACCGCCCACGCGGCGATCAGCATGCCTTCGAGAAAGCGATGCGGATCGCGCTCGAGGTAATGGCGGTCCTTGAACGTGCCCGGCTCGCCCTCGTCGATGTTGACGGCCAGCAGCCGCGGCGCCGCCTCGCCGCGGACGATCCGCCATTTGCGGCCGGCGGGGAAGCCGGCGCCGCCCAGCCCGCGCAGCGCCGAGCTCTCCATTTCCGAGATCACGGCGTCGGCGGTGCGCGCCCCCTTGCTGCACTCGACGAGCGTCCGGTAGCCGCCCTCGCGGCGGTATACGGCGTAATCGATGTACGGGGGGACCTCCGCTTCGACGGCGCCCGCGTCGATCGCCTCGAGAACGCGAGGCAGCGTCGCCCGGCCGATCGGATGGCGACCGACCACCGCGGCGGGCGCCTGCTCGCAGCGCCCGATGCACGGCGCGCCGAGAACGCGCACGCGCCGGTCGCCATGCTTCGCGAGCGCTTCGCGCAGCGCGTCGGCGCCCGCCATCTTGCACGACAGCGTCTCGCAGACCCGCACGGTGATCGGCGGCGGCGGCGCCTCCCCGGCATCGACGACGTCGAAGTGGTGATAGAACGTCGCGACCTCGTAGACCTCGGTCGTCGCGAGCTTCATTTCGTGCGCGAGCGCGACCAGGTGCCCCGCGGGCAGATGGCCGCGCGCGTCCTGGATCCGATGCAGGAATTCGATCAGCAGCGAGCGCTCGCGCGGCGCGTCGCCGAGCAGCGCGCGCACGTCGGCCAGCGCCTCGGCGTCGACGGGTCGCCCCTTGGGACGGGATTTGACGCCGCGCCTGCCGGCGAGCCGCGACGTGTCGATGACGGCCGATTCATTCATGTTCGATGCTCACTCCAGGAAATCGCAGTACTTGTCGACAAACGCCGCGAGATCGAGCGAATGCTGCCGCACGAGTCGTTCGGCGAGCTCGGTGTCG
This sequence comes from Casimicrobiaceae bacterium, assembly GCA_036375455.1. Classification (GTDB taxonomy): domain Bacteria; phylum Pseudomonadota; class Gammaproteobacteria; order Burkholderiales; family Casimicrobiaceae; genus VBCG01. The sequence goes on from DASURV010000007.1 coordinate 22,775, forward strand.
CGGCGCTCGAGCGCCTCGATGATCCGCATGTGGTCGACGATCGAGCGCGCGGCGCGGTCGCTCTGCGAGATCGTGAGCCGGCGGATCGCGCGCACGTGGATGAACAGGTTCTCGATCGTCTTGCCCATCAGGTGCGAGCCGGAAAGGCGGATGATCGCCTGGTGGAAGGCGATGTTCGCGTCGGAGTATTCGTTGATGTGCTCGGCCGGTGTCGAGTTGCGGAACTCGTCGAACATCCGGCGCAGCGAGGCGATCTCCTCGTCGGACGCGTTCACCGTGGCGAGGCGCGCCGCCATGCTCTCGAGCGCCGCCCACATCTCGATCATCTCGATGATCTGGCGCTTGGTCTTGCGCACGATGAAGATGCCCCGGCGCGGCACCGTGCGCAGGAACCCCTCCTGCTCGAGCAGCGTCATCGCCTCGCGGATCGGCGTGCGCGACACGCCGAGCGACTTCGAGAGCTGCCGCTCGTCGAGCCGCAGCTCGTGCGGGTGCGAGTAGATGTCCGCATCCATGATCGCCTGCTTCAGCGCGGCGTACGCCTGGTCGCGGAAGCTCACGTTGGCGGAAAGCGGCCGCAGCGCGAGCGGGATCGCCGTCACGCCGGTTCCCCCCGGGATCGTTGCCACCGGTCCTCGTCCTCTCTCGGCGGGCACTTCGGGTATTGCCCTGATTGAAGTATCTTATATACCAAAAACCACGAGCGGGGTAGCGCTAGTCCGCGATCGCCGACCGGGAACGGTGCCAGCGGGCTGTTTCGGCGCACGCCTCACGGCTCGCAACCAGGGACAGCAACTCGGTAGTTGCTCGTGTTTCGCGAGTGTATGGACTCACTACGATCGTCCGCGGACGCCTTCGCCGAGGCGGCACCGGGCGACTGCACGGCGAGCGGCGAGATCGGGTCTCGACGCAGGCATTGACGGCGCGTGGTATATCACATACCTTACCATCGATATTTGTGACCGTGCCGCGGCGAGCGCGGCCGGTTTTCGCACAGGAGGATGCCCCGGGGCACGAATGCCGATGCGCGCTCGTACCCAGGGCTCGTACCCAGATTCAAGCGTGGCAGTCG
>DASURV010000008.1:0-4517 GCA_036375455.1 Casimicrobiaceae bacterium
GGCGCTGTCGAATTCGCGGCGCTCGAAGCGCGCGAATTCGGGCGCATCCGGGGTGAGCAGCCACGGGATCTCGACGACGCGCACGCCGTCGAGATCGCGGGCGATCGCCTGCGAGGGCCGCTCGAACACGAGGCCGCTCGCGTACGCGTCGATGCCGCCGATGAAGGGCTTGAGCAGCGCGGCGCGCTCGCCATTCACCGCGAGCAGCACCGCATCGGGAGCGTTGCGCGAAAGCGCGCGGCGCAGCCCCGACAGCGCCTCGGGCGCGGGATCGAACGCGAACGCCGACGGCGCCCGGCCGCCGCTGGCGGTCCACTCCATCGCGAACGAGCCGGCGAGCCGCTTCATCAGCGGCGAATCGCCCTCGATCACGTCGACCGAGCGCGCACCGCCGGCGAGCGCTCGCCGCGCGAGCGTGCGCCCGTCGCTTTCGACGGTCAGCGGAAACGCATAGATCGCAGCGGGCAGCCGCGTTCCGTCGTCGAGCTGGTTGAGGGCGAGCGTCCAGGGCAGGTCCGCGTTCGCCGTGGCGAGCCGCTTCAGATCGTCGCGCACCAGCGGTCCGACGGCGACGCGCACGCCCTTGGCGCGCGCGCGCTGGAACGCCTCGACGACGTCGTCGCGTCCATGCCCGATGACGATGCAGTCGCCGCTCGTGCCGGCCGCCGTCGCGGCATCGAAGAAGCCGTCGCGCACGGCGCTCGCCGCGCGCTCGAACGCCGGCTCGTCCAGCGGAAGCACGAGCGCGATCAACCTGCTCGTCGCGGGCGCGGGAATGCGATCGTCCGCAGGCGGGAGCGCGCCCGGTGCAGCCCGCGGCGGCGGCGTTTCGACCTCGGGCGGGGAGCCGTTCGCGGATAGCGGCGCGGTAACGGCGGGCGCTCCATCCTGTGGCGCCGGCATCGGTACGCCCGCTTCGGAGGGCACGCGCTCGACGACGATCGGAGGCGAAACGGCGCGCGCGCGTGTTGCCTGGCGGGTCGATGCACACGACAATGCGCCGGCGGCGAACGCGATGCCCACTGCCCACACGAGCGCAAGCCGCGCGACACGGAAAGCGAAGGATGACGGATTCACCGCGTGACAGGAGCGAGGAGTCGATGCGCGCCGCGACCGGGACGGCGGCTTGTCGCGCCGAGGCCGGAGCATTATATGTGGTGGCGACGCCGATCGGTAACCTGCGCGACTTGACGTTGCGCGGCCTCGATATCCTGCGCAGCGCCGACGTCATCGCGGCCGAGGACACGCGCGTCACCGCGACGCTGCTCGGCCGCTACGGCATCGCGACGCGGGCGCGCGCGCTGCATCGGCACAACGAAGCGCGCCAGGTCGACGCGCTCCTCGCCGAGCTTGCCGCCGGCCGCAGCGTCGCGCTCGTGAGCGACGCGGGTACGCCCGCAATCAGCGATCCGGGCGCGCGCCTCGCGCGCGCCGCGCGCGCCGCCGGACACCGCGTCGTTCCGGTTCCCGGGGCGAGCGCGATCGCCGCCGCGATATCGGCCGCGGGACTCGTCGCGGAGCGGTTTGCATTCATCGGCTTTCTGCCATCGCAGGCAAAGGCGCGGCGCGAACTGCTGGCATCGATCGCATCCTGGCCGGTCGCGCTCGTGTTCTACGAGGCGCCGCACCGGATCGCCGCCGCGCTCGGCGACCTCGCCCGCGCATTCGGCGAGGACCGAACGCTGACGATCGCGCGCGAGCTCACCAAGGCGTTCGAAACCATCGCGACGATGCCGCTCGCGGATGCGGCGGGCTGGATTGCGGCGGACGCCAATCGCGAACGCGGCGAATTCGTGCTGATCCTGGACGCGCCGGCCGCGCGCGCGGAGCGCGCCGAGGCATCCGCCGATGTCGATCGGCTGCTTGCGGCACTGCTCGAGGAGCTGCCGCCTGCGCGCGCCGCGCGCGTCGCGGCAAGGGTGATCGCGCTGCCCCGCGACGCGCTGTATGCGCGGGCGCTCGCGCTGCGGGTCGGGACGCGCCGGCCGGTTTGACGCCGGCGCATCGCATCCGGGCGCGGCCTGCGCCCCGCAGCAAGGCGCCGCCGATCGCCTTGCCGCAGGCGCACCGCCGCCCGTCGCAACCACTCGGGCAGCTCGATCACCGCGGCTATACTTCGGCGGCAAGCATCACCGGGAGAGCGGAGTGAGCACACTGGCGTCCGCGCCGGCCGTTGCCGGTGCTCGGGATCCCGCGGTTGCAGACGGCCGCATCGGAGCGCTGCCCCTTGCGATCGTGCTTGCGCAGCTCGGCATCGTCGTGCTCGTGCTGCGTCAGTTCCAGATCGAAAGCGCCGCCTTCCTGAGGGTGGCCTTGCTCGCGTTCGCCGGTTTCGGCGTGCACGCGCTGTTGCCGCTGCGCTACCGGCTTCCCTTCTTCCTGCTGCTCTCGCTCGCCGGCATCTGGCTGGCGCTCGGCCTCGCGAACGGGGCGTGGCTCGTCACGCTCGGCCTCGTCCTCATCGGCATCTGCCATCTGCCGATAGCCTTCGCCGCGCGAGTCGCGCTGCTGCTCGCCGCGGGGCTCGCGCTGGCGCTGCTTCGCATCGAGTGGCTGCACGCGCCGTGGTCGGCCGCCATCTGGCCGATCCTCGGCTCGATGTTCATGTTCCGGCTGATCGTCTATCTCTACGACCTGCGGCACGAGCCGGCGCCGCCCACGCTCGTGCGCACGCTCACCTATTTCTTCATGCTGCCGAACGCGTGCTTCCCGCTGTTTCCGGTGATCGATTACAAGACCTTCCGCCGCAATTACTTCGACGCCGACGCGTATCGGATCTATCAGACCGGCGTCGACTGGATCGTGCGGGGCATCGTGCACCTGCTGCTCTACCGCTTCGTCTACTACTACCTGACGCTCGCACCGGCGGAGGTGCGCGGCCCGGGCGACCTGGCCCAGTACGTCGTCTCCAACTTCCTGCTCTACCTGCGGGTGTCGGGACTCTTCCACCTCGTCGTGGGGATGCTGTACCTGTTCGGCTTCCGCCTGCCCGAAACGCATCACCAGTACCTGCTCGCGTCGAGCTTCACCGACTTCTGGCGCCGGATCAACATCTACTGGAAGGACTTCATGCTGAAGATCTTCTACTATCCGGCGTATTTCCGGCTGCGCAAGGCGGGGCCGCTGGCGGCGCTCGTCGTGTCGACGCTGTTCGTGTTCGTGATGACGTGGCTCCTGCACGCGTACCAGTGGTTCTGGTTGCGCGGCACCGCCCTGCTCGTCTGGCAGGACGTCCTGTTCTGGACGATCCTCGGCGTCGTCGTCGTGGTGAACGCGGTCTACGAGGACCGTCACGGCCGCAGGCGCTCGCTCGGCCAGCGCTCGCGCGACCTGCGCGCGTGGCTCGGTCTGACGCTGCGCACTCTCGCCACGTTCACGGCGATCTGCATCCTGTGGTCGTTCTGGACCAGCGAATCGGTGTCCGAATGGCTGTCGCTGTGGAGCGCGCTCGGCGGCGCGTTCACGCCGAAGGCGGGCCACGCCGTCGTTCTCGTCGCCGCGCTCGTCATCGTCGTGGGTACCTGGCGGGCGACCGCGCCCGGGGCGGCCGCTGCCGTGCAGCGCGCGCAGGGCCGCACGCCCCCCGAGCGCGCGATCCGGGTGCGGGCGGTGACGATCGCGGGGCTCGGCGTGCTGCTCGCCCTCGGCGTGCAGCCGATCTACACGCAACTCGGCCCGGAGACCGCGTCGACGATCCAGTCGCTGCGCTCGGGACGGCTGAGCCGGCTCGACAATGCGAAGCTCGAGCGCGGCTACTACGAGAACCTGCTGCAGGTCGACCGCTTCAATTCGCAGCTCTGGGAAGTGTATGCGAAGCGGCCCGCGAACTGGCTCGATATCCAGGGCAGCGGGCTGAAGCGGTTCACCGGCGACTTCGCGCAGGAGGAGCTCAAGCCGTCGTTCACCGCGACGACGAACTACGGCACGATGAGCACGAACCGCTGGGGCATGCGCGACCAGGATTACGAGCGCCTGCCCGCGCCGGGAACGTTCCGGATGGCGCTGCTCGGCCCCTCGAACGTCATGGGCTGGGGGGTCGCCGACGGCGAGACCTTCGAGGCGCTGCTCGAAAAGCGCCTGAACGAAGGCGTGGCCGGCATGCCCCGCGTCAAGTACGAGATCCTGAACTTCGGGGTGCCGGGTCACCAGCCGCCGCAACAGCTCGTCGTGCTCGACAAGGCGCTGGGGTTCGCGCCCAATGCCGTGCTGTACGTCGCGACCGGACGCGAGGTCTCGCGCGCCGGCAGTTACCTGATCGAGGCGGTCAACAAGAGGCTCGACATTCCGTATCCGGAGCTGCGCGACGTGCTGACCAGGGCGGGGATCGTCCCGGGCACCGAAGAGGCGGTCGGATTGAAGCGTCTCGAGCCGTACCGCTCCGAAATTCTCGCGCTGGTCTACCGGCGCATCGCCGACGAGTCGCGCCGGCACGGCGCGGTCCCGGTGTGGATCTTCCTGCCGCAGGTGAGGCAGGGCTCGTGGCAGGAGGAAACGCCGGAGCAGATGCGCATAGCCGC
>DASURV010000009.1:0-8778 GCA_036375455.1 Casimicrobiaceae bacterium
AGCTTGCGAAGATCGCCGGCCGCTCGAGCGAGCCCTGGCTCGCGTACTCGACCGACGAGGACGTCGCGTACTTCGCGGTCGACCCCGCGGTGAACCAGCTCGACCTCGGCAGCGACCCGCTCGCCTATGCGCGCAAGCGCCTCGCGCTCGTCCGCGAGCTGTGGCGGCGCACCGAGAGCCTCGAGCTGAAGCCGGGCGAGAGCTATTCGGTGCTGCGGCGCAATTTCACGCGCGGGCTGAACGAGGCCGGCCAGGGCGCGCTGTTCGCATCGAAATACATCGGCGGCCTCACGACGCTGCGCGATCGCGCCGGCAGCGGACGGCTGCCGTTCACGCCGGTCGATCCCGTCAAGCAGCGCGCCGCTCTCGACATGCTGGCAAGCGAAGTGCTGTCGGCCGACAGCTTCGATTTCCCGCCGGCGTTCCTGCGCAGGATGAGCGTGTCGACGTTCGACATCGACGATGCGCGCGAGCTCGGCCGTCCGACGCCGCCGCTCGACGTTCCGATCGACCAGCAGGTGCTCGGCCTGCAGCGCGGCGTGCTCGATACGCTGATGAGCGCATCGATCGCGCAGCGGCTGCTGAACAACGCCGCGAAGGTCGACGATCCGGGGCAGGCGCTCAAGCTGTCGGAGCTCTACGCCGCCCTGCACGGCGCCGTCTGGAGCGAGCTTCGGACCGGCAAGGACATCACGCTGTTCCGCCGCAACCTGCAGCGCGAATACGCGATGCGCGTGGCGAGCGCGCTGGTGCAGCCGGCCGCCTCGATGCCGGCGGATGCGCGCGCGCTGCTGCGCGCCGACGCGACGCGGCTGCGCGGCGAGCTCGCCGCCGCCTCGACGCGCCGGATGTCCGCCGAAGCGAAGGCGCACATCGCGGAGATGGCGGCGCTGCTGGACGAGGCGCAAAAAGCGCCGCTCGTCCGCAAGGCGGTTTGACGACCCCCGCGCGGCGCGCCGTTCCTCACGGGCGCGCCGCCGCCCGCGGCGAGGAAGCGGGGGCGCCCGCGCCGCGGCGCGTGACCGAATCGATCACGCTCGCGCCCGTCGACAATCGCGCGCTCGCGAACCTGTGCGGGCCGCTCGACGCCAACCTGCGCCAGATCGAGGCCGCGCTCGACGTGGCGATCACGCGGCGCGGCGCGAATTTCGGCGTCACCGGCGAGCCGGCGCAGGCGGCGAGCGGGGCTCGCGCGCTGCAGCGCTTCTATGCCGACGCGGAGAAGCCGCTGTCGGTCGACGACATCCAGCTCGGCCTGGTCGAGATCGCGACGCACCCGCGCGTGCGCGCCGATGCCGCGGACGAGGCGATCGTCGAAGGTGCGCCGCTGTTGCGCACCCGGCGCCCGGACCTGCACGGCCGCACGCCGAACCAGGTCGCGTACCTCGACGCGATCCGCTCGCACGACATCGGCTTCGGCATCGGCCCCGCCGGAACCGGCAAGACGTATCTGGCCGTCGCCTGTGCCGTCGATGCGCTCGAGCGCGATGCCGTCAAGCGGATCGTGCTCGTGCGCCCCGCGGTCGAGGCCGGCGAGCGCCTCGGCTTCCTGCCCGGCGATCTCGCGCAGAAGGTCGACCCGTACCTGCGTCCGCTCTACGACGCGCTCTACGACCTGATGGGCTTCGACAAGGCGGCGAAGCTCTTCGAGCGGCAGACGATCGAGCTCGCGCCGCTCGCGTACATGCGCGGGCGCACGCTCAACCACTCGTTCATCATCCTCGACGAGGCGCAGAACACCACGCCCGAGCAGATGAAGATGTTCCTCACGCGCATCGGCTTCGGCACGAAGGCCGTCATCACCGGCGACGTCACGCAGATCGATCTCGCCCGCGGCCAGAAGAGCGGCCTGATCGAGGCGGAGCGCGTGCTGAAGGGCGTGCGCGGCATCGCCTTCGTGCGCTTCACGAGCGCCGACGTCGTTCGCCATCCGCTCGTGCAGAAGATCATCGATGCGTACGATCGCGACGCGAGCCAGTAGCCGGCGCGCGCGCGTTGCGACGGCCAACGGTGGTGCGAATGCGCCGGGCGCCGGGCACAGGCTCGCGCTCACGGTCCAGTCGAGCGTCGACACCGCGCACCTTCCGAAGCGCCCGGCGCTGCGCCGCTGGGTCGCCGCCGCGCTCGAGCGCGATGCGCATGTGACGCTGCGCTTCGTGGGCGGCCGCGAAGGGCGCGCGCTCAACCGCCGCTACCGGGACCGCGACTACGCGACCAACGTGCTGACATTCGTGTACGATGACGGGGTGTCGCTCACAGGCGACATCGTCTTGTGCGCGCCGGTCGTGGCCAGGGAAGCACGTGCGCAGCGCAAGACGCTCGCAGCGCATTGCGCGCACCTGGTGATCCACGGCATGCTGCATCTGCAGGGATATGACCACGAGCGCGACGCCGCCGCCGCCCGGATGGAGGCGCGCGAGATCGCGTTGCTGCGCGACCTGGGGTACGGCAACCCCTACGGCGGCGGCTGATGGCGACGCCGTTCGGTTCGCCGGACGAGAAGCCGACGCTCCTCGAACGGCTGTCGGCGCTGCTCACGCGGGAGCCGGAAGACCGCGAGGAGCTGCTGGCGCTGCTGCGCGGCGCATTCGAGCGCCGCCTCCTCGACGCCGACGCGCTGTCGATGATCGAAGGCGTGCTGTCGGTCTCGGAGACGACGGTGCGCGACATCATGATCCCGCGCGCCCAGATGGACTGCGTCTCGATCGACGATGCCCCGCCCGAGTTCATGCCGCTGATCCTCGACACGAAGCACTCGCGCTTTCCGGTGATCGGCGAATCGAAGGACGACGTCGTCGGCATCCTGCTCGCCAAGGAGCTGCTCAACTACTACGCGAACCCGGACGGCTTCAGCCTGCGCGAGACGCTGCGCCCGGCGGTGTTCGTCCCCGAGTCGAAGCGGCTCAACGTGCTGCTGCGCGAGTTTCGCGCCAACCGCAACCACATCGCGATCGTCGTCGACGAATACGGCGGCGTGTCCGGGCTCGTCACGATCGAGGACGTGCTCGAGCAGATCGTCGGCGACATCGAGGACGAATACGACTTCGACGAGAGCGAGGACAACATCATTCCGGAGGCGAACGGCCGCTTCCGCATCAAGGCGCAGACGGAGATCGGCGATTTCAACGCCCAGTTCGGCTCCGCGTTCGAGGACGAGGAATTCGACACCGTCGGCGGCCTGGTGCTGAAGGCATTCGGCCGGATGCCCAAGCGCGGCGAGGCGACGGCGATCGGCGGCTTCCGCTTCCGGGTGCTGCGCGCCGACAGCCGGCGGCTGCACACGCTGCAGGTCGAGCGCATCGCGCCGCCGCCCGTCGAGGGTGAAGGCATTTGACCGGCGCTGATTGCGCGCGATGACGCTTTCGCGCGCCCTGGCGCTCGCCGCCGCGGCATCGGCGGGCGCGTGCACCGTCTTCGCGTTCGCGCCGTTCGGCATCGCCGGCCTCGCGTGCGTGACGCTGGCGCTGCTCTTCTGGCAGTGGCAGGGCGCGTCCTCGCCGCGCGCCGCGGCGATGCTCGGCTTCGCGTTCGGGCTGGGGCTCTTCGGCGCGGGCTCGTCGTGGCTCTACATCGCGCTCGTGTCGTTCGGCGGGATGCCGCCGTCGCTCGCGTTCGTGTCGATCGCGTGCCTCACGCTCTATCTCGCCGCATGGCCGGCCGCCGCCGGATGGCTCGCCGCGCGCCTCGCGCCGCCCGGATCGCTCGCGCGCCTTGGGATCGCGGCGGCGGCGTTCACGGCTGCCGAGTGGGTGCGCAGCTACCTGTTCACCGGCTTCCCGTGGCTCGCGCTCGGCTATTCGCAGGTCCCCGGCGGGCTCGCGAGCGGCTATGCGCCGCTCGGCGGAGTCTATGCCGTGACGCTCGTCATCGCGCTCGTCGCGGCATGCGTCGCGCGCTTCGTCGACGCGCTCGTCCGCCACGAGCGCGCGAGCGCCGCCGCCGCGACGATCGGCGCACTGGCGCTCGTCGCCGGCGCAACGGCTTCCTCCGGCATCGAATGGACAAGCGCATCGGGGCCGCCGCTGCCGGTGTCGCTGGTGCAGGGCAACATCGTCCAGGAGATCAAGTTCGATCCGCAGTTTCGCCAGAGCACGTTCGAGCGCTATCTGCGTCTCGTCGCCGCGAGCCGCGGCCGGCTGATCGTCCTGCCGGAGAGCGCCTTCCCGATGTTCTCGGACGAGGTTCCGGACGCCGTGCTGCTGTCGCTGATCCGCACGGCGAGCGCGCGCGGCGGCGACGTCCTGCTCGGGCTCTTCACCGCCGAGCCGCCGGAGCCCGGCGGCGACGAGCCGCGCTACTACAACACGGTCATCGCGCTCGGCACCAGCGAGCTGCAGTTCTATCGCAAGCATCACCTGGTGCCGTTCGGCGAGACGATTCCGCTGCAGCCGGTCCTCGGCTGGATCATGCGCTCGGTGCTCGCGATCCCGCTCGCGGACCAGGCGCGCGGCAGCGCCACGCAGCCGGCGCTGTCGGTCGCCGGCGAGCGCGTCGCGGTCGACATCTGCTACGAGGACGCGTTCGGCGCCGAGCTGATCCACGGCGCGCGCGAGGCGCACCTGCTCGTCAACGTCACGAACGACGCCTGGTACGGGCGCTCGATCGCCGCCGAACAGCACAACCAGATCGCGGCGATGCGCGCGCTCGAGTTCGGGCGGCCGATGCTGCGCGCGACGAACACCGGCATCACGTCCGCGATCGGCCCCGACGGCCGCGAGATCGCGCGCCTGCCCTGGTTCACGACCGGCGTGCTCGAGGTGGCCGTCGCGGGCCGCACCGGGGAAACGCCGTACCTGCGCTTCGGCGACACGCCGGTGCTGGTGCTGTCCGTGGCGTTGATCGCAGCGGCGTGGCTGCGCTCGCGGCGCAGGTAAAATCGCCGCGATTTCCCGGGTCCCCCGTCCGCGATGCAGACATTCCAGCAGGTCGTCCTCGCCCTCCAGCGCTACTGGGGCGAGCAGGGCTGCGCGCTGCTCCAGCCGTACGACATGGAGGTCGGCGCGGGAACCTCGCACACGGCGACGTTCCTGCGCGCGCTGGGACCCGAGCCGTGGCGTGCCGCGTACGTCCAGCCGTCGCGCCGCCCGAAGGACGGCCGCTACGGCGAGAACCCGAACCGGATGCAGCACTACTACCAGTACCAGGTCGTCCTGAAGCCGGCTCCCGCTGCGATCCTCGACCTCTACCTCGGCTCGCTCGAGGCGCTGGGATTCGACCTGCGCGAGAACGACGTCCGCTTCGTCGAGGACGACTGGGAGAACCCGACGCTCGGCGCGTGGGGTCTCGGCTGGGAAGTGTGGCTGAACGGCATGGAGGTGACGCAGTTCACCTATTTCCAGCAGGTGGGCGGGCTCGACTGCAACCCGGTGACCGGCGAGATCACCTACGGCCTCGAGCGCCTCGCGATGTACCTGCAGGGCAAGGAGAACGTCTTCGATCTCGTGTGGACGAGCGTGCGCGAGGGCGACGCCGCCGAGCGCGCGCTCACGTATGGCGACGTCTATCACCAGAACGAGGTCGAGCAGTCGACGTACAACTTCGAGCAGTCGAACGCGCCGCGACTTGCGGAGCAGTTCGGATTCTTCGAGGACGAGGCGAAGCGGCTGCTCGCGGCGAAGCTGCCGCTGCCCGGCTACGAGATGATCCTCAAGGCGGCACACACGTTCAACCTGCTCGATGCGCGCGGCGCGATCTCGGTCACCGAGCGCGCGGCCTACATCGGCCGCATCCGCGCGCTGTCGCGGCAGGTCGCGCAGGCCTACGTGGACGCGCGCGAGGCGCTGGGCTTTCCGATGCTTCCCGCGCGCTTGCGGAGCGTGCCTTGAGCGAGGCCGCCGAAGCCGCCCGGCCGGGCGCCGGGGACGCGGCGATACGCGCCGCCGGGCACGCGCAGGCGCGCACGCTCCTCGTCGAGCTCGTCACCGAGGAGTTGCCGCCGAAGGCGCTGAAGGCGCTCGGCGCGGCGTTCGCCGACACGCTGCATGCGGAGCTCGAGCGGCGGGCGCTGCTGACCGACGCGACCGTGGTCACGCCGTACGCGACGCCGCGTCGCCTCGGCGTCGCGATGACGCACGTGCGCGGCATCGCGCCCGATGCCGAGATCGTCGACAAGCTGATGCCGCGCTCGGTGGGAGAGGATGCGGGCGGCAAGCCGACGCTCGCGCTGCAGCGGCGTCTCGACAAGATCGGCCGCGGCCACCTCGCTTCCCGCTATCCGGACGCCTGGGACGGGTCGGATCACCTGTACGTGCAAGCCGACGGCAAGATCGACCAGATCTGGCTGCGCCGGCTGGCCGCCGGCCAGTCGCTCGAGCGCGCGCTGCAGGAGGCGCTCGACGAGGCGCTCGCGCGCCTGCCGATCCCGAAGCTCATGCGCTATGCCGCCGCGGGAAGCTATTACAACAACGTCGAGTTCGTTCGCCCGGCGCATCGGCTCGTCGCCCTGCACGGTGCGGACGTCGTGCGCGTCAGGGCGCTCGGCCTCGAGGCCGGGCGCGTGAGCGCCGGCCATCGGTTTCTCGGCCGCGCCGATCCTTCGCTCGCGACGGCCGACGCGTACGCGCCCACGCTCGAGGCGGAAGGGAAGGTGCTCCCCTCGTTCGATGGGCGCCGCGCGGTGATCGCGCGCGAGCTCGAGCGCAGGGCGTCGGGCGCGCGCGTCATCATGCCCGACGCGCTGCTCGACGAAGTGACCGCGCTCGTCGAGTGGCCGGCCGTGTACGAAGGCACGTTCGATCCCGCCTTCCTCGCCGTGCCGCAGGAGTGCCTGATCCTGACGATGCAGCAGAACCAGAAGTATTTCGCGCTCGCCGACGCGCACGGCAAGCTCGTCCACCGGTTCCTTCTCGTGAGCAACCTGACGACGCCGGACCCGTCGGCGATCGTGCACGGCAACCAGCGCGTGCTGCGCGCGCGCCTCGCCGATGCGAAATTCTTCTACGACCACGATCGCAGGCAGCCGCTCGCCGCCCGCGTCGACCGCCTCGCGGGCATCGTCTATCACCACCGGCTCGGCACGCTCGCCGATCGCGTCGAGCGCCTGCGGTTTCTCGCACGCAACATCGGCCCCCGCATCGGCGCCGATCATGCGCTGTCGGATCGTGCGGCCCTGCTCGCGAAGGCGGACCTCGTGACCGACATGGTGGGCGAATTTCCCGAGCTGCAGGGAACGATGGGCCGCTATTACGCGCGGCACGACGGCGAGGTGCCCGCGGTTGCCGACGCGATCGCGCAGCATTACCGGCCGCGGCACGCCGGCGATGCGTTGCCCGAGGGACCGGTCGCGCAGGCGGTGGCGCTCGCCGACAAGCTCGAGACGCTCGCCGGCATGTTCGGCATCGGCGCGCTGCCGACCGGCGAGAAGGATCCGTTCGGGCTGCGACGCGCGGCCATCGGCGTGCTGCGGATCCTGATCGAGCGGCGGCTCGCGCTCCCGCTGCCGGCGCTGCTCGGCCTCGCCTTCCAGGCGTTCAACAGCGTCGCCGCGACGAAGCCGGTGCCCGAGGACCTCGCCGATTTTCTGTACGATCGCCTGCGCGGCCACTTGCGCGAACAGGGCTACACCGCGAACCAGGTGGAGGCGGTTCTCGTGCAGCGGCCGCAGCGCATCGATCTCGTGCCCGATCGGCTCGCCGCGGTCAAGGCGTTCGAGTCGCTGCCCGAGGCCGAGGCGCTGTCGGCGGCCAACAAGCGCATCGTCAACATCCTGCGCAAAAGCGGCGAGGACGCCGCCGCGAGCATCGACGTCGAGCGGCTGACCGCCGGCGCCGAGCGCGATCTCTGGCATTCGTTCGAGGCCCTCGCCCCGGAGGTCGACCGGCACTGCGCCCGCGGCGACTACACGAGCGCATTGAAGGCGCTCGCGACGGTGAAGCCGGCCGTGGACCGGTTCTTCGACGACGTGATGGTGATGGTCGACGACGCCGACGTGCGCGCGAACCGCCTCGCGCTCCTCGGCCGCGTCGCCACGACGATGAACCGGGTGGCCGACATCTCGAAGCTCGCCGCCTGAGCGCCCGCTCCCCCGACCCGCCCCCGCGCCCGCAACCGTTCGATGGTCCAGCTCGCATCCGATGCCGTCGTGTCCACCCGCGCGGCACGCCTGATCGTGCTCGACCGCGACGGGGTTATCAATCACGACAGCGAGCAGTTCATCAAGTCGCCCGACGAATGGCGGCCGATCCCCGGCAGCCTCGAGGCGATCGCCCGGCTCAATCATGCCGGCTACCGGGTCGTCGTGGCCACGAATCAATCGGGCGTCGGCCGCGGTCTGCTCGATTTCGCGACGCTCACCGCGATCCACGAGAAGATGCACCGCGCGCTCGCGCAGGTCGGCGGGCGAGTCGACGCGATCTTCTTCTGCCCGCACACGGCCGATGCGCGCTGCGAATGCCGCAAGCCGAAGCCCGGCATGCTGCTCGAGATCGGCGTGCGCTTCAACGTCGAGATGGATGCGGTGGCATGCGTCGGCGACGGCCTGCGCGATCTGCAGGCCGCGGATGCCGTGGGCGCGCAACCGATGCTGGTGCTGACCGGCAAGGGCGAGAAGACGCTGCGCGACGGCGGCTTTCCGAAGAATACGGTGATCTTCCCCGACCTCGCATTCGTCGCCTCGGCGTTGCTGCTCGCCGAATGAGCGCCGGGTCGCCGCTAGGGCGGGAATCGTCGACCTCGGCGCTGCGCTCGCTCGCGTTCGCCTTGTTCCAGTCGCTGCTGACGCCGCCGTTCGCGCTGCTGGTCGTCGCATTGTTCTGGCTGCCGGCGGTCCCGCGCTACCGC
>DASURV010000010.1:0-2786 GCA_036375455.1 Casimicrobiaceae bacterium
GCGCGAGGCTTCGTTCGCCGCGGAACCGATCACGGTGAACTGCAGGCGCTCCGGAATGCCGATGTTGCCGTACGTGACGTCGCCCACGTGCAGGCCGATTCCATATCGCAGCATCGGCAGGTCGGGGCGTGCGTCGTTGGCTGCCGCGATGCGCTCGCCCGCCAGGCGCGCGGCGCGTACGGCGTCGTTGCAAGCCGCCGCCGCGGCGTCTTTTGACTCGCCGCCCTGCGCGGGCTCGGAGATCGGAAAGATCGCGAGCACCGCGTCACCGATGTAGCTCAGTATTTCGCCGCCGCCTTCGATGATCGCGCCCGCCATGGCGGTGAAGAACCGGTTCAGGTTCGCGAGATAGCTCGCCTGGTCCATGCTGTCCGCGAGCGCGGTGGAATCGCGCAGATCGCAGAACCAGATGACGGCGTGGATCAGCCGGCCGTCGCCGTGCTTGATCGCGCCTTCGAGCACGCGCTTGCCGGTGTGCCGGCCGAGATAGGTTTCGAGCAGTCCCACGGAGATCCGGCGCTGCGCGTGGACCTCGAACAGGCGCGCGAGTGCCGGCAGCACTTCGAACACGTTTCCGAGCGCCGCCGTCGTGAATCCGCCGGGTGCGAACGACGTCATCGACATGACGTTGACCTGGCCGTCGGAAAAACGAAACGGCATCGCGACATAGTCGGTCGCGCCTTCCGCGTGCAGCTCCTCGACGACGGGAAAGTCGAGCTCCGGCCGGGCGCCCTCGAGGCGTCGCCGGACGCCGCCCGCGCCACCGATGATCGGCGCGAACGGGCTGCGCGCGAATTTCGGCTGGTGCAGGATGTCGTGCGGTTCGTAGATCGTCCTGACGCGGGGCGGGTCGTCACGCCAGACGAACACGCTCGCGAAAACCTGCGGGTGCAGCGTCGGAATGATGACGGTCATGCGCGACACCGGAACACCCTGCGCGCGCAGGCAGGCACAGAATTCGAGGACGAGCTCGTCCGGCGATGCGGCGCGCCAGGCATCGCGCAACAGCCAACTCGCGATCGGGTTTGGATGCGGGCTGTCGACGCCTGCCGCCGCGTCCGGGGCATCGCCATCGTCGCCGTGGATCGCCCGCACCTTGCTCGGGTAGAACGCGACGTGGCCCTGCAGCGCGGCGGCGTCGTCGGTCGGGCGCTCGTACGCCCACGCGGCGTTGTCGGCGCGCGCGCTGCCCGCGCGGACCGACCAGTAGCTCGCATCGCCCTTGAAGGGACAGTAGGTGCGGTGTGTCGTCCGTTCGAGGTGGCCCGAACGTACGTCGTCCCAGGGAATGTAGTACGTCGGCGCGTGCCGGGTCTCGTGCAGGACGAGTGCCCGCGTCGTGTCGGCGATCAATGCCTCGTCCAGCATGATGCGCAGGCGCTTCGAATACGGCTCGATCCGGAGCTCGTATTGGATCATCGGATTTGCCGCCGCCCGTACTTTGAAGCGGTCGCTCGCGGTGAGCGCTGGAACGTTTTAATGCGGATGCGGCCAGCGGCCGCCCAGCCTGCGCGTGATTTCCTCGGCGGCGTGCGACACGACCGGGCCCAGCTGCTTGATCCGCGCATCGGGCAGACGCGTCGACGGTCCCGCGAGGGAGATCGCGCCGAGCGGCTCCGCGTGCTCGTCGTAGATCGGCGCTGCCACGCAGCGCGTTCCCGGCAGGTGCTCCTCGTCGTCGAACGAGAAGCCGCGCTGGCGGATGACGCGGATGCTGGCCCACATCGTCTCGGGCGACGTGATCGTGTTCTCCGTGATGCGCGGCAATCCCTTCACCTTGAGCAGCGCGTCGATCTGGTCGTCGGGGAGCGATGCGAAGATCGCCTTGCCGACGCCCGACGCATGCAGCGGCACGCGGCTGCCGAGCTTGACGATCGTGCGCATCGTCTCCCGGCATTGCACCTGGTCGATGAACACCGCCTCGGTGCCGTCGAGGATCGCGAGGTTGACCGTCTCGCCGGATTGCTCCATCAGCCGGCGCATGTACGCGTGGCTCTGCGTCGCGAAATCGCGACTGGCGAGGAAGCTCGAGCCGACGGTGAACGCCTGCAGGCCGACGTACCAGCGGCCGAGATCGCCGGCCTGATAGACGTAGCCCATTTTCTCCAGCGTCGCGAGCAGCCGGTGCGTCGTCGAAGGCGGCAGCTCGACGCGATGGGCGATATCGGTCAGCGTGAGCCCGCCCTCGGTCTTTGCGAGGCACTCGAGAATCGAGAGTCCGCGCGTGAGGCTTTGCACCTGCGCGGTTTCGGCCCCCGGCCGCGTCGGCGTGCGGCCGCGGCGCACGGGCGGGGTCAGACGATGCACGACGCTCATGAGGTCAACGCGAACGAATTGCTCGCCAGTGTACTCGCGCGACGGAAACGATCGCCGCCCTCGTTACCGGCCCGCCTCGTCATGCAGGCGGGCTGCGTGCAGCGTGCCCGCGATGTCGACCTGATAGCGGGCGACGGCGATCGCCGCATCGGTGAGTTGCGCTTGCGGATCGGCCGATCTCGCGTAGCCCATGGCGACGATGCGGCCGAGGCGACGGCTGTAGCCGGCCGAGCTGATCTCGCTCACACGCCGGCCGTCCATGAGGATCGGCTCGCCACCCCATGCGAATGCCGCAGGATCGTCGAGCGTCAGGCGGACGAGCCGTTTCGCGACGCCGCGCTCGCGCTGCCGCAGCAGCGCGTCGCGGCCGATGAAATCGACCGGCTTGCCGAGCGCCACCGCGTACGACAGTCCGGCCTCGAGCGGTGTCTCGTCCGGCGACAGCTCGGCGCCCCACGCGCGGCGCCCGG
>DASURV010000011.1:0-9641 GCA_036375455.1 Casimicrobiaceae bacterium
GCCGGCGGCAACGCGCGTCGCCCAGCTCATGGTCGACCTCGCGGGCGATGCCGACGATCGACAGGCAGTCGGGACGATTGGGCGTGAGCTTGATCGTGATCAGCGCGTCGTCGAGGGCGAGCGTCTCGCGCACGTCGCGTCCCGGCGGCGCATCCTGCGGCAACGCGTACAGGCCGGACGCGTCGTCGGCGATACCGAGCTCGCGCGCCGAGCAGAGCATCCCCTGCGATTCGACGCCGCGCATCGCGCTGCGGGCGATCGTCTGCCCCCCCGGCAGCACGGCGCCTTCGAGCGCACAGGGGACGCGCATCCCCACCGCGGCGTTCGGCGCGCCGCAGACGATCGTCAACGCGTACGCCGCGCCGACATCGACCGTGCACACGCGCAGGCGGTCCGCGCCGGGATGGGGGGCGACGCCCGTGATGGCCCCGACGACGACGTTGGTGAACGGCGGCGCGGCGCGCGACACGTCCTCGACCTCGAGCCCCGCCATCGTCAGTGCGTCGCACAGCGCCGCCGTGCCGAGCGGCGGATCGACCAGCGTGCGCAGCCAGCGTTCGGAGAATTTCATCGGTTCATGCCTCGGGTCGCATCGTTCTGCGGACGCTTGCGCGTCGTGCTCATGCGAACTGGCGCAGGAAGCGCACGTCGTTCTCGTAGAAGAGGCGCAGGTCGTCGACGCCGTAGCGCAGCATCGCCAGGCGGTCCGGGCCCATGCCGAACGCGAAGCCCTGCCAGCGCTCCGGGTCGATGTTCACCATCCGCAGCACGTTCGGATGCACCTGGCCCGCGCCCGCGATCTCGAGCCACCCGCCGTCGCCGAAGCGCATGTCGATCTCCGCCGACGGCTCGGTGAACGGGAAGAACGACGGGCGGAAGCGCAGCCCCACGTCGTCGCGCTCGAAGAAGCGGCGCAGGAATTCGCTGAACACGCCCTTCAGGTCGGCGAACGACACGTCGTCGCCGATCCACAGGCCTTCGACCTGGTGGAACATCGGCGAATGCGTCGCGTCGCTGTCGACGCGGTAGACGCGGCCGGGAACGACGATCCGGATCGGCGGCGCGTGCGTCTCCATGTAGCGGATCTGCACCGGCGACGTATGCGTGCGCAGCACCATGCCGTTCTCGACGTAGAACGTGTCGTGCATCGAGCGCGCCGGGTGGTTCTCGGGCGTGTTGAGCGCGGTGAAATTGTGGAAGTCGTCCTCGATCTCCGGACCGTCGGCGACGTCGAAGCCGAGCGAGCGGAACAGCGCCTCGATCCGCTCGAGCGTGCGCGTCAGCGGGTGCAGGCCGCCGCTGCCGCGCCCTCGTCCGGGCAGCGAGACGTCGAGCGCGTCGGCGGCGAGCTTCGCCGCGAGCTTCGCATCGGCGAGCGCCGAGCGGCGCGCCGCGAGCGCTTCCTCGAGGCGCGCCTTCGCCGCGTTGATGCGCGCGCCGCTCGCGGCCCGCGCCGCGGCCGGCAGCTTGCCGAGCGTCTTCAACTGCTCGGTGAGGGCCCCCGCCTTGCCGAGGTACTTCGCCTTCGCGTTCTCGAGCGCGGCGGCGTCCTCGCACGCCGAGAAATCGGCGAGCGCCGTGTCGACGATTCGGGTCAGGTCATCCATGCTGCCATTGCTCGCGCGCTGTCCACAAAACGAAAGGGAGGCGGTTCTCGCGCCTCCCCACCAGGTTTTGCCGCTTCGAATCGTCGGGTTTCGCCCGCGATGCGCAGGATGTACTTTCGCCCGCTCTACGTGAGCGACGCCTTGGCCTGCTCCGCGATCTTCGTGAACGCGGCCCGATCGTGCACCGCGAGATCGGCCAGCACCTTGCGGTCGATGTCGATCGAGGCCTTCTTCAGCCCGTTCATGAAGGCGCTGTACGACAGGCCCAGCTCGCGCACGGCGGCGTTGATCCGCGCGATCCACAGCGCGCGGAACTCGCGCTTCTTCTGCCGCCGGTCGCGGTACTGGTACTGGCCGGCCTTCATCACCGCTTCCTTCGCGATGCGGTAGACGTTGTTGCGGCGGCCGCGGTAGCCCTTCGCCTGCTCGATGACCTTCTTGTGACGCGCGCGGGCGGTCACACCACGTTTGACTCTCGGCATGGCGGCTCCCTACGCGTACGGCAGCATCGCTGCGACGGCGTTCGCGTTCGTCGCATGGACGCCCGTCACGCCGCGCAGATGCCGCTTGTTCTTCGTCGATTTCTTCGTGAGGATGTGGCGCTTGAACGCCTGCGAGCGCTTGACCGAGCCGCTGCCGCGCACGCGGAAGCGCTTCTTCGCGCCCGACTTCGTCTTCATCTTCGGCATGATGCCGTTTCCTATTTGCTGCCCACGGCGGTGCGCTCCGGCTTCGCGGACGCGGCTTTGGCGCCTTGCGGCTTACCGTCCTCGGGCTTGTCTGGGTGATGCGTCTTCGGCACGGTCTTCTTCGGGGCCAGCAGCATCACCATTTGCCGGCCCTCGAGTCTCGGAAACTGCTCGACGATCGCCACCGGCTCGAGATCGGCCCGGATCCGCTCGAGCAGGCGCACGCCGAATTCCTGGTGCGCCATCTCGCGACCGCGAAAGCGCAGCGTGACCTTCGCCTTGTCGCCCTCACCAAGGAAGCGGGTCAGGTTGCGCAGCTTGATCTTGTAATCGCCTTCGTCCGTTCCGGGCCGGAATTTGACTTCCTTGACCTGGATCTGCTTCAGCTTGAGCTTCGCCTCGTGCTGCTTCTTCGCCTCCCGGTACTTGAACTTGCCGTAATCCATGATCCGGCAAACCGGGGGCTTCGCCATCGGCGCGATCTCGACGAGGTCGAGTTCGGCCGCTTCCGCCTTCGCCATCGCTTCGCTGAGCGGGACGATGCCGAGTTGCTCGCCTTCCACACCGACCAGTCGTACTTCAGGGGCGTTGATTTCGCCGTTCAGCCGCTGTTGCTGCTTGTCTAGAGCTATTGTGCGTTCTCCGTGAGGACAAAAAACGGCCGGCACCCCGGGGACCCCGGACGACGCTCTCGCGTCATCCGCGGGCGGCTGCCTCCGCCTGGAGGCGCGCCAGCAAGGCGTCCGTGGGCATCGAGCCCAGGTCCTCGCCGCCGCGGGTGCGCACGGCCACGGTTTGCGCCTCCTGCTCCTTGTCGCCGACGATCAGGTGATAAGGCAGCTTTTGGAGGCTATGTTCACGAATTTTATAGCTTATTTTCTCGTTGCGCAAATCGGTCGCGACCCGCAGGCCGGCCGCCCGCAGCGCCTGCGCCACGCCGGCCGCATAGTCGCGCTGGCGATCGGTGATCGTCATCACCACGGCCTGGACCGGCGCGAGCCACAGCGGCATGGCGCCGGCGTGATGCTCGATCAGGATGCCGATGAATCGTTCGAGCGAACCCACGATCGCGCGGTGCAGCATGACGGGCACGCGCCGCGTGTCGTCGGCGGCGACGTATTCGGCACCGAGGCGGCCCGGCATCTGGAAATCGACCTGCATCGTCCCGCATTGCCACGAGCGGCCGAGCGAGTCCTTCAGGTGGTACTCGATCTTCGGCCCGTAGAAGGCGCCTTCGCCCGGCAGCTCCGCCCACTCGACGTCGCACGCGGAGAGCGCGTCGCGCAGCGCGTGCTCGGCCCGATCCCAGCTCGCGTCGTCGCCGAGCCGCTGCTCGGGACGCAGCGCCAGCTTGATCGTGATCGCGTCGAACCCGAACACGCGGTAGACGTCGAGCGCGAGCCGGTTGAACGCGGTGCACTCGGGCCGGATCTGCTCCTCGGTGCAGAAGATGTGGCCGTCGTCCTGCGTGAAGGCGCGCACGCGCATGATGCCGTGCAGCGCGCCGGAGGGCTCGTTGCGGTGGCAGGCGCCGAACTCGCCGTAGCGCAGCGGCAGGTCGCGGTAGCTGCGCAGGTCCGAATTGAAGATCAGGACGTGGCCGGGGCAGTTCATCGGCTTGACCGCGAAGTCGCGCTTCTCCGACTCGGTCGTGAACATGGCGTCGCGGAAGTTCTGCCAGTGCCCCGACTTCTCCCACAGCGAGCGGTCGAGGATCTGCGGGCAGCGCACCTCGAGGTAGCCGTTGTCGCGGTAGACGCTGCGCATGTGCTGCTCGACCTGCTGCCAGATCGACCAGCCCTTCGGATGCCAGAACACCATGCCGGGCGCCTCGTCCTGCACGTGGAAGAGGTCGAGCTGGCGCCCGAGCCTGCGATGGTCGCGCTTCTCGGCCTCCTCGATGCGGGTGAGGTAGGCGTCGAGGTCCTCCTTCTTCGTCCACGCGGTGCCGTAGATCCGCTGCAGCATCTCGTTGCGCGAATCGCCGCGCCAGTACGCGCCGGCGACCTTCATCAGCTTGAAGACCTTCAGCCGGCCGGTCGACGGGACGTGCGGCCCGCGGCAGAGATCGATGAACTTGCCTTCCGAGTAGAGCGAGATCGGCTCGTCGGAGGGGATTGACGCGATGATCTCGGCCTTGTAATGCTCGCCGATCGATTCGAAATAGCGAACGGCGTCGTCGCGCGGCATCAGCGAGCGCGTGACCGGCTCGTCCTTCTTCGCGAGCTCGGCCATCTTGCGCTCGATCGCGGCCAGGTCTTCCGGCGTGAACGGGCGCTTGAACGAGAAGTCGTAATAGAAGCCATCCTCGATGACGGGGCCGATCGTCACCTGCGCCGCGGGGAACAGCTCCTTGACCGCATAGGCGAGCAGATGCGCGGTCGAGTGGCGGATGATCGCGAGGCCTTCGGCGTCGCGCTCGGTGACGATCGCGACACTCGCGTCGCGATCGATCAGGTGCGACGTGTCGACCAGCGTGCCGTCGACCTTGCCCGCGAGGGCGGCCTTGGCAAGGCCGGGGCCGATCGAGGCGGCGAGTTCTGCAACGCTGAGCGGCGCGTCGAAGTGCTTGACGGCGCCGTCGGGCAATCGAATGGCGGGCATGGCAGAAATCCGTTAATGGGTCAGCGATGACTTTTCGTCGCCTTCCCGAGCGTATCGGGAAACTCGTCTCGGACCTGGAAAACAAAAAGTGCGGCGGGGCCGCACTTTTCATCGGGGACGGCGGAAGGCCGTCAGCGCGCGCGACACCGCGTCGGTGCTACGTCGACCCTCCACGCGTTCGCGGTGTCATAACCATGCCTTTCCTGCCCGAGGTTCTGCTCCGATGATTGCCTTCGAGTCGGCGTCGGGCGAGCCGGTTCGAATCGACAACTGCGTCGATTATACCTGCGTGTTGCGCAAGCATCGCCCCGCCGCTCGCTTGCTGTACGCACTCAAAGCCGGGCGTCGAACGCGAACGGCTCGCTCGAGGGCACGCGGACTCGCGCGAAGCCGTCGTGGAGTCCGCTGAGGAGGATATTTCCCTCCCGCGGAGCGATGACCGACGGGACGCGAAGGACGAGGGCGACACCCGAATGCGCCCAGTCCGATCCCCGCGACCGGCACTCCGGGTCTCCGGCCAATGTCCTCCAGCCTCGCGGCAACTCGTCCGCACCCCACCGCGTGACCTGCGCGTCGTCGGGGATGTCGATCTCGAGCGCCAGGTATCGGGGGCGGCGATAGTCCGGCGCCAGGTGCACCAGCACCTCGAGCGCCGCAAGCGAGAGGTGCTCCGAGCAGTACAGCAGCGGGATGCCGGGATGATTCCAGCGAGCGCCTTCGGCAATGGCTCCCGCCATCGACAGCGGAGCGTCTGCGTAGCGAGCTCACGCTGATGAGCGACGAGAACTGCGCGCGCGTCTGCGCCAGCTCCTGCCGGAATCGCTCCAGATCCGCGAAGGTGAGCTGCTCCCGGGCGGCTCGGACGAGATCGTGCAAGGAGCCCGACATCCTTCGGGTTGGCCTGAGGCCGAGGAGCCTGGCCGCGCGGGCGTCGACTTGCGGGTTCAGCATACTCGTTGCCGTTTGGCGCGATGATGCATACCAAATGGCGCACGCGCAAATCACGCTCCGTCTCGCGGGCGCGACGGCTTGTCCGCGATCGGGAGGGGTGGTAGGCGCGATTGGACTCGAACCAACGACCCCCACCATGTCAAGGTGGTGCTCTAACCAGCTGAGCTACGCGCCTGCAAGCGGCCGATTATACGGGATCGCCGCCGGTCCTCTCAATCGCGCGCGGCGGCCGGTAGTGGTTCAGTTCGCGCGTTCAAACCAGACCACTACCCGGTGGCCGGACTGTCACGGCGGACGCCCAACGTTTGCGCATCGCGTCGACATCCGGGCGCCGCGTCCGCTCAGCGCAACCGCACGACCAGCCAGAACACCCCGATCAGCAGCGGCTGATGCACGAGATACACGATGAGGCTGTGGCGGCCGAGCCAGCGCAACCACGCGGGAACGCGGCCGAGCGGAGCGAGCGCCGCGAAGCGCGTGCGCACGAGCCAATGTCCGGCGGCAACACCGACGAACAGCACGCCCGCCCACGGAAACAGCGGAACGTAATCCTCGGTGACGGGCTTCGCCGTCATGAAGCCGATCCAGCCGAGCGCCCGGTTGTCGAAGGCGGGATCGGCGAGCGCCACGCCGCTCGCGATCACCGCAACGCCGACGAGCGCCGCAAGCAGCGGTCGCTGCACGAGCGGCTGGGCGAGCAGCAGCGAGGCGGCGATCGCGTGCAGCACGCCGAACCAGATGTACGAGCGGGGAAACATCAGCCAGCTAGCGGCGCTCACGAGCAGCGCCGCGCCGGCGATGAGGGCGATGCGCCGCGCCCAGCGCGCGAACGGAACCGCCTGGCGTTGCGCGAGTACCGCGCTCGCTCCGGCGATCAGCAGGAACGACGAAAGGATCAGCGTGCGCGCGGTCAGCCACCGCCAATCGCGCTCGAAGTCGGAGCGCGTGAAGCCGAAGTAGCGCAGGTCGTAGCAGAAGTGGTAGACGATCATCGCGACGATCGCGAGACCGCGCAGCGCGTCGAGACCGGCGATGCGCGCGGCCGGCGCCGGATGCGCGTGCGTCGCGCGCGCGCGCGCCGGATGTGCGGCGCCGCGACGGGCGGGCGCAAGGGGATCGCCGCCTCGAATGAGCGCGCGTCCATCGTCGCGTGCCCGCGGTCGATTCGACCGCGCACGCGCCGCCGGCGGGCGAGCACGGCTCATCGGGCGCTGCGCCACGCGATGCGTACGCCGCCCGTGCCGTCGGCCGGGCCGAGCAGCGGCAGCATCCGGCGCACCGACTCCGGCGCGCCGCTCGCGGGCTTCAGCGTGAGCGCGACATCGATCGCCGCCGGGCCGCCGTCGATCGTCCCGTCGAGCGCGACCTCTCCCCCGCTGTTGCGGATTGTCCCGGCGAGCCGGCCGCCCGCCGGCGCGGCCGTCAGCGTGACGGTACCGAGATCGAGCGCGAGGCCGCCGGCGACCACGCGCGCGCGCCGCCAGGTGGCATCGAGCGTTCCCGTCGCATTGCCGCCGCGCCATGTCATCGACCGCGCGTCGAGCGCGAGATCGCCGCCCAATGCGAGCGCGTTCAACGCGGGCGCGAATGCGGTGACCAGGGCCGCAGGCGTACGCAGGCGCACGTCGCGCAGTTCGAGCGTGTCGCCGTGAGCGCGCAGCGAGCCCGACGGCGACGCGTCGTCGCTGCCCGGCTCCAGGTCGACGGCGAGGGTACGGCCGAGGAGCGGGGCGAAGGCGACGCGCCAGGCGATCGGGATGCGGGTGCCGCCGTCGGCCGTCGTCAAGGCACCGCGTCCATGCCACCAGAGCCCGTCCGCGTCGACGAGGCGCAGGCGCTGGTGCGTGCGCGCCGCGAGAGGTTGATCGAGCCATGCCGCGGGCACGAGCGCGATGGCGGCCACGATCGCCACGACCACGACCAGCACGACGCGAAGCGCGCGCACGCCGGGCTAGCGGGTCAACGCGAGCTCGGCGCGCACCGTGCCCGGTTCGACGCGCGCGGTGATCGTCGCTTCGACGGCCCGCACACCTTCCTCGCGCGCGAGCGTATCGAGCGCGCGCACCAGGGCGTCGAACCTTGCCCCCGCGACGACGATCCCGATCGGGCCCTCGGTCGCACGCGCATCGGCGCTTGCGTAGCCCAGCCCCTCCTGCCTGAAGACACGGTCGATCGCCGCGCGCACATCGGTCGCGCGCGCCGGCGTCGAGACACGCGCGAGGCTCGCCGCTTCGGCGACGCGTTCCCGCGCGAGGTCGAGCACGCTGCGATTGCGTGCGACGTCCGCGCGCGTGCGCCCGATCGCGTCGGAGAGCGGAGCCGCGACGAGCACGAGCACGGCAGCGGTCACGACGGCCAGCGCGACGGCGAGCCAGACGGCGCGTTGCGGGGCACTGCGGGCGTCCCAGGCGCGCGCGAGCGCCGGGGGCAGATGGGCAGGCATCAGCGCGCCGTGGCGGCGAGGGCGAGCCGCATCCGCGTGCCGGCCGCGGTAGGTGCGGCCACCGCATCGATCCCGGCCGCCGCGAGCAGGCGCGCGATTCGCGACAGCGATTGCGCGTCGAGTTTGCCGAGCTCGAGCGTCCACGCGCCGTCGGTGTAATGCGCGGAGCGCAACGCGCCTGGCGGCAATGCGCCGATCGACGATGCTGCCCTGGCGAGCAACGGCAACGCATCGGCGGGGGCGCTTCGTCCTGCGCGATGGCGCGCGTCCGCGTTGCGTCGTGCGATCGCCGCGGCAGCCGCCGCCGGCGTCGTCGCGTCTTGCAGTTGTGCGGCCGCGGCCTCGTCGATCAGCGCGCCGGCGAGCCGCCGGTTTTCGACACTGAGCGACGTCCACTGCGCCGCGAGCGCGCCGACGTGCACGATCAGCGCGGCCGCCGCGAGCAGCAACGCGGGGCGGAAGGCCCGGGCGGCCGTCCACGGCTTCGACGCGGCGTCGCTTCGTTCATCCCCGGCGAGAAAATCCGGCGCGGCCGCGAAGGTTGCCGGCGTGGCACGATCCCATTGCCAGGCGGGCGCGGCGACGAAGGGGACGCCGCTCGCCTTCGACCAGCGCGCGAGTTGCGCGGAGTCGCAGCGCATGGCGACGTGGACCGCGGCCGGCGCGCTTCCCGCGCGCGCCGCCTGCGCAAGCGCCGCCGTCAGCTCCGGCGCCAGATCGTCGCCGGGACCGGGTCCATCGCCCGTCGCAAATGCGCTGCCGTCGGCGCGCCGGATGAACGTCGTGCCGGCGGCGGAGGCGCACCAGGTCCACCCGTCGGTGTGCGGCGCCAGCGCGGGTTCGGGAATGATCCTGCCGATGCGCCGGCCGTGCGCCGTGATCGAGCGCAGCAGCGCCTGCGACGCTACCGCGGCGAGCGCCCGCCCGGCGCGCTGAGCGGCGACGGCGATGGCCGCCTCGTCGGCCGTCGTCGCCAGTTGATCCTCGAGCGCATAACGCGCCGCGCTGCGCAGGCGATTGCGCGGCAGCGGCGGCAGTGCGAGCGCGACGAGCCGCACCTGATCGGCCGCGAGCACCGCTTCGGTGGCGGTGTCGTCGGGCCAGCGCGCCGGAACGTCCTGCCCGTGCGCGAGCGGGCGCCCGTCCGCGGCGAAACGCACCCAGGGGTCGGCACGATCGGCTCGCGGCGGGCCGGCGAGAAGGACGCGCAGCATTTGCGGGAGTTTATTCGATTGTCTGCCAGACGATCGCGGGCCAGGTGTTGTCCGCGCGCTCGATCAGCGCGCGCGCCTGCGCGATCGTCTCCCCTTGACGGGCTCGCACCGTGACGAGGAAATAGCGGCTCTT
>DASURV010000012.1:0-4586 GCA_036375455.1 Casimicrobiaceae bacterium
CGGCCGCACCCGATGATCGATCCGTCGCTGCGCAACGCGGCGATCCGCGAAGCGGCCGACGATCCATCCCTCGCGATCCTGCTGTTCGACCTCGTTCTCGGCTACGGGTCGCATCCGAGTCCGGCCGATGAACTCGCCGACGCGATGCGCGACGCGCAGCGGGCGGCAGCACGGCACGGTAGGAAGCTCGTGACGATCGGCCACGTCTGCGGCACCGACAGCGATCCGCAGGACCGGAACGGCCAGATCAAGACGCTCGCCTCGACCGGCGCGATCATCGCCGGCAGCAACATCGAGGCGGCATCGATCGCCGCGCAGTTCGCGCTGCGGCTTGCCGAGCGAAGCAAGGTGCAAACGCGATGAAACCGCTCTTCAAGGACACGCTGAAGATCGTCAACGTCGGGCTCGCCGGCTTCGGCGACAACGTCGTGGCCGCCGGCGGCGAATGCGTGGCGCTTACGTGGCAGCCCCCTGCGCAGGGTGATCGCGACGCGGCGTGGGCGCTCGCACAGATCCTCGGGCACGACACCATCGAGCAGGCAAACAAGGTTGCCTTCGCGCGTTTTCTCGAAGCCAACCCCGTCCTGATCGACGTCACGATCGCGCGCGACGTCATGCCCGCGATGGCGTCTGGCCGCAAATTGATCCTGCACGCGGGTCCGCCGATCGCGTGGCCGGCGATGTGCGGACCGATGCGCGGCGGCATCCTGGGCGCCATCGTGCTCGAAGGCTGGGCTGATTCGATCGAAGCTGCCACGAAACTCGTGGAGACGGGAAGCGTCGCGCTGGAACCCTGTCACCATCACGGCGCCGTCGGACCGATGGCCGGCATCATCAGCCCATCGATGCCGGTGTGGGTGGTCGAAAACGCGACCGGCGGCAACCGCGCCTACAGCAACTTCAACGAGGGGCTGGGGAAGGTGCTGCGCTTCGGTGCGAACGACCGCGGCGTCATCGACCGCCTCTGCTTCATCGCGAGCGACGTCGCGCCGACGCTGCGCGCGGCCGTCCGGCAACTCGGCAGGATCGAGCTCAAGTCGCTGATGGCGCAGGCGCTGAACATGGGCGACGAGGTCCACAACCGCAACGCCGCGGCGACCGCGCTGCTGTTCAAGCAGCTCGCCCCTGCGTTGCTGGCGTCGGACGTTCCACGCGAGCGGGCCGCCGCGGCGCTGAATTTCGTCGCCGGCAACGACCACTTCTTCCTCAATCTGTCGATGGCCGCGTGCAAGGCGATGCTCGATGCGGCCGCGAGCGTGCAGGCGAGCTCGCTCGTCACCGCGATGTCGCGCAACGGCGTCAATTTCGGCATCCGGCTTTCCGGCACCGGCGATCGCTGGTTCGAAGCGCCGGCGAATCCGATCGACGGCCTCTACTTCCCCGGCTACTCGCTCGCGGATGCGGCGGCCGATCTCGGCGACTCCGCGATCACCGAAACGGCCGGCGTGGGCGGATTCGCGATGGCGGCGGCGCCCGCGATCGTCAAGTTCGTCGGCGGCACGGCGGCCGATGCGCTGCATCACAGCCGGCGGATGCGCGCCATCACGCTGGGCGCGAATCCGTCGTTCACGCTGCCGGCGCTCGACTTCGCCGCAGTGGCGGCCGGCATCGACGCACGCAAGGTCGTCGATCGCGGGATCCTGCCGGTGATCAACAGCGGCATCGCGCATCGCGAGGCGGGCGTCGGCCAGATCGGCGCCGGCATCACGACGGCGCCGATGACGTGCTTCGGTGCGGCCGTGAAGGAACTGGCTTGCACGATCGCGTCGTCCGCGAACGGAAAAAGACAATGAGCAAAGGGATCGCGGTCGTCGCCGTGGGCGGCAATGCGCTGATCCGCGACAGCGCGCACACGGCTCTCGACGATCAGTACGAAGCGGTTCGTGCGACGGCGGCGCACGTCGTCGACATGGTCGCCGCCGGCTGGAACGTCGTGGTCACGCACGGCAACGGGCCGCAGGTCGGCTTCATCCTGCGCCGCTCCGAGATCGCCGACGGCCAGGTGCCGACGGTCCCGATCCGCTACGCGGTCGGTGACACGCAGGGCGCGATCGGCTTCATGTTCCAGAACGCATTGGGCAACGCGCTTCGGCGTCGCGGCATCGACAAGCGCGTCGTCGCGCTGGTGACGCAGACGCTCGTCGATCAAGGTGACCCGGCGTTCGCCCATCCCGACAAGCCGGTCGGGTCGTTCATGGACGAGGAAACGGCGCGGCGGTTCGAGCGCGAGCTCGGATGGTCGGTCATGCAGGATGGCGATCGCGGATGGCGCCGCTGCGTCGCATCGCCGCAACCGCTGCAGATCATCGAGGCGCCGATCATCGGCAAGCTCGCGCGCGACGGCGTGCTGGTCATCGCGTGCGGCGGCGGCGGCATCGCCGTGGAGCGGACCGCGGGCGGCGAGCTCGCAGGGGTGGAAGCCGTCATCGACAAGGACCGCGCCTCAGCGCTGCTGGCGATCGAAATGAACGCGGATCTGCTGATGATCCCCACCGGCGTCGAGCGCGTCGCAATCCGCTTCGGGGAGCCCGATCAGCAATGGCTCGATCGCATCGACGTCGCGCAGGCGGAACGCTATGCCGCCGAAGGGCATTTCGGTGCAGGCAGCATGCAGCCGAAGATCGAGGCGCTGCTGTCGTTCGTCAAGGGACGCGCAGGCGGCCGCGGCATGATCACCAATCCGGAAAGCATCGCGCGGGCATTGCGCGGCGAGACGGGCACCTGGCTCGAACATTGAATAAGACCATGCGATGACCGACACCGTACTGCTCGCCGTGAACGGCACGCTGATGCGGGGCCTCGAGCTCAACCCGACCCTCGTCCGTGCGGGCGCGACGTTCGCGCGCGAGGACCATACCGACGCGTGCTACCGGATCTGGTCGATCGACGACCGGCATCCGGCGATGCTGCGCACGCCGGGCGAAGGCACGAGCGTGGCGCTCGAGGTGTGGGAGGTCCCCCTCGAGGGACTCGCGAGCATCCTGCTGAGCGAACCGCCGGGACTGGCGATCGGCAAGGTCGTGCTGCGCGATGGCTCGATCGTGCTCGGCGTGCTGGGCGAACCATTTCTGTGCGAGGGAAAGCGCGAGATCACCGCGCACGGCGGCTGGCGCGCATACATCGCGTCGAAGAGCGGCACATAACGCAAGGGGGATGACGGACATGGCGACACTCGGTGGTGCGATACCGGCAGGTCCACGGCTGTGGGTGGTCGGCGACCTGAACGGATTCTTCGGCCTGTTCACGAACGTGCTGCTCAACGTCATCGTGCTCACCGGCCTGTGCCTCGGCGTCGTCCAGCTTCCCGCGGATACCGTGTTCGGCCGCATCCTGCCCGCGCTCGGGATCGCGCTGCCGCTCGGCAACCTCTTCTACGCGTATCTCGCCTGGCAGCTCAGCAAGCAGGAAGGGCGCAGCGACGTGACGGCGATGCCTTACGGGCCGAGCGTGCCGCACATGTTCATCGTCGTATTCCTGATCATGCTGCCGACGTACCTGGCGACGAAGGACCCGCTGGTCGCGTGGCGCGCGGGCCTCGCCTGGTGCTTCATCATCGGCGTGATCGTGCTGATCGGCGCCTTCGTCGGTCCGAAGATCCGCGCGCTGACGCCGCGCGCAGCGATGCTCGGCACACTCGCGGGAATCTCGGTGGCGTTTATCTCGATGCGCCCCGCGTTCCAGATGTGGGAAGTGCCGTGGATCGGCCTCGTGTGCTTCGCGCTCGTGCTGATCGCGTGGACCGCCAACATTCGTTTGCCCGGCGGCATTCCGGGCGGGCTCGCGGCGGTGATCGTCGGCTCGGTGATCGGCTGGATCGTGTCGC
This sequence comes from Casimicrobiaceae bacterium, assembly GCA_036375455.1. Taxonomy (GTDB): domain Bacteria; phylum Pseudomonadota; class Gammaproteobacteria; order Burkholderiales; family Casimicrobiaceae; genus VBCG01. Next base: position 3,824 of record DASURV010000012.1, read on the forward strand.
TGATCGGCTGGAGCGACTACATGCAGCCGGCCGCGGTCACCGCATCGTTCGAGCAGTTCGGCCTGCGCGTGCCGCTCTTCTCGTCCGACGTGTGGCAGGGGCTCGCGCTGGTCGCGCCGTTGCTGGTGACGGCGATTCCGCTCGGCATCTACAACTTCACCGAGGCGATGAACAACGTCGAGAGCGCCTCGGCCGCCGGCGACAACTACAGCCTGCGCAAGATCCTGCTGGCGGACGGCGCCGGCGCGATCGTGGGCTCGATGCTCGGCAGCCCGTTCCCGCCCGCCGTCTACATCGGCCATCCCGGATGGAAAGCGGTCGGCGGACGGATCGGCTATTCGCTCGCCACCGGCTTCGCCATCGCGATCGTCTGCTTCCTCGGCCTCACGGCGCTGCTGCTCGCGGTGATCCCGCTGGTCGCGATCCTGCCGATCCTGCTCTATATCGGCCTCGTCATCGGCGCGCAGGCGTTCCAGGTGACGCCGAAGAGTCACGCCCCCGCCGTCGTGCTGGCGCTGATTCCGAACATCGCCGAGTGGGCGAAGACGCAGATCGACGGCGCGCTCGCGGCCGCCGGAACGTCGGCGGCACAGCTCGGCCCCGCCAAGCTCGCGGCGACGGGCGTGCTCTACCATGGCCTCGAATCGCTCGGCGGTGGCTCGGTGCTCGCCGGCATGATCCTCGGCGCGATCGCGGTGTTCATCATCGACGGCAAGCTGCGCACCGCCGGGGTGTGGGCGTTTGCCGGCGCGATCCTCGCGTA
>DASURV010000013.1:0-10207 GCA_036375455.1 Casimicrobiaceae bacterium
CGTGATGGCGTACAACACCGCGTGCGCGGCCGCCGGCGTGTCGTGCGTGCGCATTCCGTATCTGTCGAATCCGTACCTGACCTATGGAAGCCCGCCCGATCCGCTCGGCTCGACCGCGACCGCCGACGTCGTGCGCGTCCACAACCAGAACGCGCTGACCGTTGCGGGCTTTCGCACCACCGGCGGAACGATCAGCCAGCCGTGCACCTACGTGCTGAGCCCGACATCGGCCTCGGTCGGCGCCGCGGGTGGATCCGGCAGCACCGCGCTCACGAGCGGCGCCGGCTGCGCGTGGAACGTCTCGAGCAGCGCCGCCTGGCTCACCGTTTCGTCGGCGACGAGCGGCTCGGGCAGCGCCAGCGTCGCCTACGTTGCAGCCGCCAACGCGGGCGGTGCGCGTTCGGCCAATCTGTCGATCGGCGGCCAGACATTCCTGGTGTCGCAGGCGGCGGCAACGGTGGCGCCGGCAAGCGCCGCCGTGAGCCCGGGCGCGATCAATTTCGGCACCGTGATGGTCGGCAAGGCGAGCGGCGCGAAGGCGGCGACGGTCTCGAATGCCGGCGGCGGCACGCTGACGATCGGCTCGGTCGCGATGGGCGGCGTGAATCCGGGGGATTTCGTCGGGACCGGAACCTGCGTCGCGAACCTGACGCTCGCGGCCGGGCAGGGCTGCACGGTGAGCGTGACGTTCAAGCCGCTCGCCGCCGGCACTCGCGCCGCCGTGCTGTCGATCGGCACGACGGCGGGCAACGTCGGCGTGAGCCTCTCGGGGACGGGGAAGAAGACCGGGCGCAAGTGACCGCCGGCGCCCGAGCATCGAAGAGGGGGCGGCGCTCGCCCCCTGTTGCACGCGGATCGGCCGGGCCGGCAGGCGCTCAGTTGAAGAGATTCAGCACGGCGTCGAGTCCGCAATGGTCGATCGCGTGCAGCGCCCGTCGCCGCACGCGAGGCTTCGCGCGATACGCGATCGAGACGTCGGCTCGCGCAAGCATCGGCAGGTCGTTCGCGCCGTCGCCGACCGCGATGCAGAGTCCGTCCTCGCCCCGCAGCTCGCTCGCGATCTGCGCGAAGCACGCGGCCTTCGCATCGGCGTCGACGACGTCGCCGCGGATCCTGCCGGTCAGGCGGCCGCCGGTGATTTCGAGCACGTTCGACAGCGCATGGTCGATCGCGAGCTGCGCCTGCAGGCGATCGGCGAAGAACGCGAATCCCCCCGACACCAGCAACGTCTTCGCGTCGATGGCGCGCATCGCCTCGAATAGCCGCGTCGCGCCGGGCGACAGGCGCAATCGTTCGGCGCAGACGCGCTCGAGGGCCGCGAGCGGCAACCCGGCGAGCAGCGCGACGCGTTGCACGAGGCTCGCGCGGAAATCGATATCGCCCCGCATCGCAGCGGCGGTGATCGCGGCAACCTCGTCGCCGATGCCCCGGAATGCAGCCATCTCGTCGATGCATTCGATCGTGATCAGCGTCGAATCCATGTCCACGGCGAGCAGGCGCACGCGTCCGAGCGTGCGAGCGCGCGGCACGATCGCCCAGTCGTAGCCGGCCGCCGCGCAGCCCTCGGCCACGCCCGCGATGCCCTCCGGCTCGTGCAGCCGGTACGCATCGCAGTGCGCGCGCTCGATCGGCTCCACGCCGCAGGCGCCGGTCAGCAGCAGCAGGATCGCGACATCCTCGCGCAGCACCTGCGGCGCCTGGATCACGAGGTCGGCGTCCGTCAAGTCCGCCGGCGTCTGCTGGTCGGCCCTCGTCTCGCAATGCGTCTGCGAAGCCCCATTGCCGACATCGGTCATCCGATTCCCCGTGCTCCTTCGTCAGCGGCGCGTCTTGCGAGCGCGCGGGCGATCGCCGCCGGCGAGCGGCTGCGCGAATACCGGGCGCTGCGGCACGCGCGATTGCGGCTCGCCCTCGTCCGGGGCGGCGGCTTCGTCGAGCGTGAAGTCGATCTTCGCCCGCTCGAGATCGACGCGGGCGACCCGGACCATCACGCGGCCCGCGAGCTGGAATACGCGCCCGCTGTGCTCGCCGGTCAGCGCATGGCGCACGGCGTCGAAATGGAAATAGTCGCGCGGCAGCTCGGTGACGTGCACGAGCCCGTCGATGTCGAGCCCGTCGAGCGTCACAAAAATCCCGAAGCTCGCCACGCCGCTGATCGTGCCGGAGAACGTCTCGCCGACCTTCTCCTTCATGTAGTGGCACTTGAGCCACTGCAGCACGTCGCGCGACGCGTCGTCGGCGCGCCGCTCGGTCAGCGAGCACTGCAGGCCGAGCGCATCCCACGCCGCTTCCTTCGGTGCATAGCGCCTGCCGGCGAGCACCGCCTTGATCGCGCGATGGACGAGCAGGTCCGGATAGCGACGGATCGGCGAGGTGAAGTGCGCGTACGCGTCGTAGGCGAGGCCGAAATGCCCGACGTTGTCGGGGCTGTACTGTGCTTGCGACAGCGAGCGCAGCAGCACCGTCTGCAGCAGCGCGAAGTCGGGGCGCTCGCGGATGCGGTCGATCAGCGCCGCATAGTCCATCGCGGAGGGCTCGTCGCCGCCGGTGAGCGTCAGCGCCGAGCCGGCGAGGAATTCGCGCAGAACGGCGAGCTTCTCGGGCGGCGGTCCCTCGTGGATCCGATAGAGCGCCGGCTGCTCGTGCTCGGCGAGGAAGTTCGCGGCGCAGACGTTCGCCGCCAGCATGCTTTCCTCGATCAGCCTGTGCGCGTCGTTGCGCGGCGCCGGGACGATGCGGACGATCCTGCCGTGGTCGTCGAACTCGAGCGCGAGCTCCGCCGTGTCGAAATCGATCGCGCCGCGGCGCTCGCGCGCGGCGAAGAGAACCTTGTAGAGCGTGTAGAGCTGCGCGAGATGCGGCAGCAGCGCGCGCGAGATCGCGCCTTTCGCCGCGGCGGGATCGGTGAGCCACGCGTAGACGTCGGTATACGTGAGGCGCGCCCGCGAGTGCATGACCGCCGGATAGAACGCGTACGACACGATCGTGCCGCGCGCATCGATGCGCATGTCGCACGCCATGCACAGGCGCTCGACGTCGGGCTTGAGCGAGCACAGCTCGTTCGACAGCGCCTCCGGCAGCATCGGAATGACGCGCCGCGGGAAGTAGACGGAGGTGCCGCGCTCGCGCGCGTCGGCATCGAGCGCGTCGCCGTCGCGCACGTAGTGCGACACATCGGCGATCGCGACGATCAGCCGGAAGCCGCGTCCCTCGGGCGCGCAGTAGACCGCGTCGTCGAAATCCTTCGCCGTCTCGCCGTCGATCGTCACGAGCGGCAGATCGGTGAGGTCGGTGCGGCCCTTGCGGTCGTTGGGCCGGACTTCGGACGGCAGGCGCTGTGCCTGCCGGCTCGCCGCGGCGCTCCATTCGAAGGGCAGCGCGTGCTTGCGCAGCGCGATCTCGATCTCGATGCCCGGATCGGTGGCGCTGCCGAGCACTTCCTTCACGCGTGCGACCGCTTCGCCGTGCAGGCTCGGCGGCTCGACGATCTCGGCGACGACCACCTGTCCCGGCTGCGCGGCGCCGCGCGCGCCGGGAGGAATCAGCAGGTCCTGGTTGATGCGCCGGTTCTCCGCCTCGACGAACCAGACGCCGTGCTCCTCGTGGATGCGGCCGACGACCTCGCGGTTCGCGCGCGCGAGCACGTCGACGATCTCGCCTTCCGGGCGGCCGCGCCGGTCGAGGCCGATCCGCTTCGCCGAGACGCGATCGCCGTGCAGCACCTTGTGCATCTCGCGCGGCGACAGGAACAGATCGTCGCCGCCGGCGTCGGGCACCAGGAAGCCGAAGCCGTCCGGATGGCCCTGGACCGTGCCGGTGACGAGATCGAGCTTCGCGACGATGCAAAGCTCCCCCTTGCGATTGACGAGCAGCTTGCCGTCGCGCTCGAGCGTCGCGACGCAGGCGTCGAACAGGTGCTGATCGCGACGCCCGAGCGAAAGACGCGCGGCGACTTCCCGCGGCGCGAGCGGCACGCCGGCGTCCGTCAGCTCGCGCAGGATCGCTTCGCACGTCGGCTTCGATCCGGCATCCGGGGCCGCGCTCCTGCGCGGCGGCGTCGCGTCATGCTCCGGCCTGCTGGCGCGCGGAGGCGTCGCGTCATGCTCCGGCTTGCTGGCGCGCGGAGCGGTCGCCGCGCGGCGACGCAGAGGGATCGATTTTGACAAGGATCGGTTCAGCTTCTACAATTATCGGTTGATTTCGCTGCCCAGATGGCGGAATTGGTAGACGCACTAGGTTCAGGTCCTAGCGGTCGCAAGACTGTGGAGGTTCGAGTCCTCTTCTGGGCACCAGATTCCCGATGACGACGCCCGCGTCCGCGGGCGTTTCCATGTTCAGCGGCGCCGATGCGCCGCGTCGACGATCACTTCCTCATGGCGGCCGCGGGTGTCGCCGCCATGTCGCCGGCGGCTTCCGCCCCGCTCGACGCGAGGCGGCTCTTCAGCGTCGCCGGATCGAGGTCGTCGTAGACCTCGAACGGCTGGTGGATCCACGGGCTGTCGGCGAGGTGGTCGACCCAATAGTCGGGCCTGAACACCGAGCACGCCTTCCACCACAGCACCGCCGTGCGCAGCTCGACGATGTGCGGGAAGCGCCGCGGCAGCTCCTTGTACACCGCCTCGAGCGTGTGGCCGGAGTCGACCATGTCGTCGACGAGCAGCACGCGATCGCCCAGACGCGGCTTCGTCATCGTCATGTGCTCGGCGATGACGAGCTCGCCGCGGATCGTCCCGCCCTCCGCCGTGTACGAGTGCGTCGACAGGATCGCCAGCGGCTGGTCGAAGATCCGCGACAGCACGTCGCCGACGCGCAGTCCCCCCCGTGCGATGCAGATGATCTGGCTGAAGCGGAAGCCGGACTCGTAGACCTTGAGCGCGAGCCGCTCGACCAGCGTGTTGTACAGGGGCCAATCGATGTTCAGGCTCAACGGTGCCTCCGTCGGGTGCCGCGTCTACCGGAACGGATGATGCACGAGAATCGTCTCGTCGCGGTCGGCGCCCGTCGAGACGATGGCGATCGGCACCTCGGTGAGGGCCTCGAGGCGCTGCAGGTAGGCGCGCGCCGCGGCGGGCAACGCCGCGAACGTTTTCGCTCCCACCGTGCTTTCGCTCCATCCGGGCAGCGTCTCGTAGAGCGGCTTGCAGCGCTCGACCTGGTCGGCGCCGGTCGGAATCAGGTCGGCGGTCTCGCCGCCGAGCGCGTAGCGCGTGCAGATGCGGATCTCCGGCAGACCGTCGAGGACGTCGAGCTTCGTGATGCACTGGCCGTCGACGCCGTTCAGCTGGAACGAGCGGCGCAACGCGGGAATGTCGATCCAGCCGCAGCGGCGCGGGCGTCCGGTGACCGATCCGAACTCGTTGCCGCGGCGCGCGAGCGCCGCACCGACGTCGTCGGTGAGCTCGGTGGGAAACGGACCGGTGCCTACCCGCGTCGTGTACGCCTTCACGATGCCGAGCACGTAATCGATCATGTGCGGACCGATGCCGGTCCCCGGCGCGGCGGCGCCCGCCACGCAGTTCGAGCTCGTGACGTACGGGTACGTGCCGTGATCGACGTCGAGCAGCGCGCCCTGCGCGCCCTCGAACAGCAGCGAGTCGCCACGCGCCCGCGCGCGCTGGATCGCCGCCGCGACATCGCCGACCATCGGCGCGATCTCGCCGCCGAGCGCCAGCACTTCGTCGCGCGTCGCGGCGAAGTCGACCGGCGCGCACTTGTGATAGTGGACCAGCGTGAAATTGTGCAGGTCGAGCAGACGCTCGAGCTTCGCCGAGAAGCGCGCCGGGTCGAGCAGATCCTGCACGCGCAGCGCGCGGCGCCCGACCTTGTCCTCGTAGGCGGGGCCGATGCCGCGCCCGGTGGTGCCGATCTTCAGCGTGTCGCCGAGCGCCGCCTCGCGCGCCTTGTCGAGCGCGACGTGGATCGGCAGCACCAGCGGACATGCGGGCGAGATCAGCAGGCGCGAACGCACGTCGATGCCGGCACGCTCGAGCTCGCCGATCTCCTGCAGCAGCGCGGAGGGCGAGAGCACGACGCCGTTGCCGATCAGGATCGCGACGCCCTCGCGCAGCACGCCGGAGGGGATCAGCCGCAGCACCGTTTTCTTGCCGCCGATGACGAGCGTATGGCCGGCGTTGTGGCCGCCCTGGAAGCGCACGACGCCGCGCGCGCTCTCGGTGAGCCAGTCGACGATCTTGCCCTTGCCTTCGTCGCCCCATTGGGCGCCGATGACGACGACGTTCTTGGCCATGCGAATCGTCCCCTTCAGCGCGCGAGCACGTCCGCGAGCTGCCGCAGGTCGAGCGTGAAGCCGGTGGCCGGGCGCGCGCGACCGAACGCCTTGCCGATGCCGTCGTAGCGTCCGCCCTTGCCGATCGCGTTCGGTTCGCCCGCCGTGAACACGGAAAAGATCGCACCGTTGTGGTAATGATAGCCGCGCAGGTCGGCGAGATCGATGTGCAGCGCCTCGACGAGCGGCGCCGCCGCCTGCGCGAGCGCATCGAGCGACGCGAGCGCATTGGCGATCGACGGGATGTCCGGCAATTGCAAGCGCGCGGCGCGCAGCACGTCGGCTGCGGGACCATACAGCGCAGGCAGCGCCGCGAAGGCGCCGCGCCATGCGGCGGGCAGGTGACGCGTCAGCTCGTGCACGGCCGGCTCGTCCTTCGTGCGCAGCGCGTCGAAGAGCGCCGTGTCGTCGCCGTTGCCGCCGATGCCCGCCCCGCTCGCGAGCGCGCGGTAGACGCCGACGTGACCGAGGTCGAGGTGCAGTCCGGCGAGCCCGGCGATCGACAGCGACGAGGCGAGGAGGGCGATCACTTCGCGGTCGCCGTCGATGCCGGGGACGCCGAAGAGCTCGGCGCCGACCTGTACGACTTCGCGGGTCGCGCCGGGCCCCCCGGCGACGGCGCGCATCACGCTGCCGGCATAGCAGAGCCGCGTCGCGCCCGGCTCGTTCAGCAGATGCGCGTCGATGCGCGCGACCTGCGGCGTAATGTCGGCGCGCACGCCGAGCAGGCGTCCCGACAGCGGATCGACGACCTTGAACGTCTGCAGCTCGAGGTCGCGGCCGCTGCCCGTCAACAGCGACTCGAGGTGCTCGATCAGCGGCGGACGCACGAGCCGGTAGCCGCGGCTCGCGAAGTGGTCGAGCAGCGTGCGACGCAGCGCCTCGAGCGCTCCCGCTTCCGCGGGCAGCACGTCGTCGATCGATTCGGGCAGCAGCCAGTGGCGCATCTTTCGCGTCGGGGCGTCAGGCACCCTGCGCCAGATAGAGGCCGAGCAGTCCGATGCCGACCGAGATCATGCCGATGAAGCGAAGCTGTCCGTCGGTGAGCTCGGTCAGGTGGCGGAAGCCCTCGCGCCAGATCCGCGGCGCGGCGAACGGCAGCAGCCCTTCGAGGATCAGCAGCAGCGCGAGCGCGGTCCACAGCGAATCCGGCACGCGAAGGCTCCCCGCTCGAAGGCCGGCCGCGGCGCTTACTTCGCCGGCGCGCGCGGCGGCGCCGTGTGGCCCGCGCCGGGTTGCTTGAAGTACTGGAAGAAATCGGAGCTCGGATCGACGACCATCAGGTCGCTCTTGTTGCGAAACGTCGCCTTGTACGCCTCGAGGCTGCGATAGAACGCATAGAACTCGGGATTCTGGCTGTACGCCTGCGCATAGGTGGCCGACGACTTCGCATCGCCGTCGCCCTTGATCTTCTGCGCCTGCCGGTACGCGTCGGCGAGGATCACCTGGCGCTGGCGATCGGCATCGGCGCGGATCTTCTCGGACTCGGCGGCGCCGAGCGAGCGCAGCTCGTTCGCGACGCGGCGCCGCTCGGATTCCATCCGCTGGTAGACGGGGCCCGTCACGTCGGGCGGCAATTCGACGCGCCGCAGGCGCACGTCGATCACCTCGACGCCGATCGACTTGGCATCGGCGTTCGCCTTCTGCTGCGTGACGGTGGTGATCTTGTCGCGCGCCGACGAGATCGCCTCGTGGACGTCGTGCTTGTTGAATTCCTCGGCGAGATTCGCGCGCACCGTCTGCGACAGGCGCCGCCGCGCGGCTTCCTCGTCGCCCTGCACCGACACGTAGTACTGGCGCACGTCGATGATCCGCCACAGCACGACGAAGTCGACGAGCAGCGGCTTCTTCTCGGACGTGGTCATCCGGTCCGGCTCGGGATTGTCGAGCGTCAGGTTCACCTTGTCGTAGAACTTGACGTTCTGCACCAGCGGCATCTTGAAGTACAGGCCGGACTGCGTCTTGGTCTCGACGATCTCGCCGAGCTGGAACTTGATCGCGTACTTGCGCTGGTCGACCGTGTACACCGACTGCGACGCGACGAACAGCAGCGCGACGACGGCGGCCAGCAGCGGCATCGAGAATCTCATCGATTCCTCCGCGGTCGAGTGGCGCCTCGCGACAGTCCCGCTCGCCTCATGGCCGGCCCTCGCGGTTGCGCAGCGCCTCGCGCGAGCGCGAGGCATCGATCGACATCGAGCCGTCCGCCGGCGCCGCCGCGCGGGGCGGCGCCGCCGCCGCGTCCGGCGTGGACGGCGCCGGCGCCGGCGCCGACTGCTGGATGAGCTTCTCGAGCGGCAGGTAGAGCAGGCTCGGGTTCTTCTGGTCGACGAGGATCTTGCTCGAATTGCCGAGCACCGACTGCATCATGTCGAGATAGAGCCGCTCGCGCGTCACGCCGGGCGCCTTCTGGTATTCGACGAGGATCTGGCGGAAGCGCTCGGCGTCGCCGTGCGCGCGCTGCTCGACTTCCGACTTGTAGCCGTTCGCCTCCTCCATGAGTCGCGCCGCCATGCCGCGCGCCCGCGGGATGACATCGTTCGCGTACGCCTGGCCCTCGTTCTTCAGCCGCTCGCGATCCTGCCCGGCCTTCACCGCGTCGTCGAAGGCCGCCTGCACCTTGTCGGGGGGCTGCACGTTCTGCAGCGTCACCTTCTGCACGAATACGCCGGTGCCGTAACGATCGAGATTCTGCTGCATCAGCTGCTCGGTCTGCTTCGCGATCTGCTCGCGCCCCTCGTACAGGGCGAAGTCCATCTTCGCCTTGCCGACGACCTCGCGGATGGCCGCTTCCGCAACGTACGCGACGATCTGGTCCGGCCGCCGGTTGTTGAAGACGTAGTCCTCGGCGCTCTTCAGGTTGTACTGGACGGCGAACTGGATGTCGATGATGTTCTCGTCATCGGTGAGCATCACCGCTTCCTTGTCGATCTTGTTCTTCGGCGTGTTGCGGTAGCCGACCTCGATCGTCTTCACCTGCGAGAAGTCGACGAGCTCCACCGCCTCGACGGGAAACGGCAGGTGCCAGCGCGGCCCCGGCTGCGTCGTTTCCGTGTACCGCCCGAAGCGGGTCACGACGCCGCGGCGTCCCTCGTCGACGATGTAGAAGCCGCTCGCGAGCCAGATGGCGATCACGAGCGCGATCAGCATGCCGGCGCCGCCGAGCGGCAGCTTCATGCCGGGGCGGCCGCCGCCGCCTTCCCCGCCTTCCTGGGGCTCGCGCTTGCGCCCGAACAGCTCGTTCATCCGGCGATTGACGTTGCGCCAGATTTCGTCGAGGTCGGGCGGTCCGCCGCCGCTGCCTCCGCGCTTGCCCCACTGCGGGTCGTTCAGCGACATACGGATTCCACTCGGAGTCTCGACATGGGCAGCGGAAATTCGGCGCGCGAGGCGCGCCCGAGGAACCTTAGCCGGGAAGTGCCGGCGTCTCCATCGTTTTGGAATCAGGGGCCGGCGATGCCGGGAAGCGTTCGGCCAGCGCGGCGCGCAACTCGGCGAGGCCGGCGCCGGTGGCCGCACTCACGCGGACCGACGAGATGTTACCACAGCCGTCGCGCTCGACTCCCGCGGCGATGGCGGCGAGGTCGCACTTGTTCAGCACCCGGAGCCGGGGGACGCCGTCGGCGCCGATCTCGGCGAGGAGCCCGTCGACCGCCTCGATCTGCTCGTCGCGATTCGCGGCGCTGGCGTCGATCACGTGCAGCAGCAGATCGGCGTCCGCGGCTTCCGAAAGCGTCGCGCGGAAGGCGGCGACGAGGTCGTGCGGGAGCTCGCGGATGAAGCCGACGGTGTCCGAAAGGACGATGTTCTGCGCGCCGCGGACGTGCAGGCGGCGCAGCGTCGTATCGAGCGTGGCGAAGAGCTGGTCGGCCACGTAGACGTCGGCCGCGGTCAGGCGGTTGAAGAGCGTCGACTTGCCGG
>DASURV010000014.1:0-11101 GCA_036375455.1 Casimicrobiaceae bacterium
GTCGCGCGCATCGCCGCGAGGCTGTCGCGCGGCAGCTCGATCGGCGCGACCCAGCGCGTCGCACCGTCACCGATCAGAACTTCCAGCGCGGCCGGGTTGTACGCATTCACGTGCGGTCCGATGACGAAGGGCACCCGCGCCTGTGCCGCCAGGCCGACCGCGCCCATGTCGTTCGCCTCGATCGCGAATTCGCCGTTGGCGACGAGCCGCCGCAACAGCCGCAGGTCGGTCTCCGATTCGGTGAGCGCAAGGCAGGACAGCACGACCTCCTTGCCCGCGGCGGCGAGCCTTCGACCGATCCCGATCCAGTCGTCGAATCCGAGCTCGTGGCGCTTGCCGCACACGACCTCGCCCAGATACACGATATCGGCGGGGCTTTCGCAAGCCGCGTCGTAGAACGCGTCCACCTTGGCGCGCGGCCAGTAGTACAGGATCGGTCCGAGCGAGATGCGCGTGGTCATCGCCACGCTCGATGGTAGACGCCGAGCGTCACCTGCTGCCCTTCCGACAGGTGTGCAAGGCGCGACGACCAGCCACGCTCGAGCGCGAACCCGTCGGGATCGGCGTCGCAGGCGTCGATCGCGGCGCGCCAGACCGACGTCACCTCGGCGACGTAGGCCGGACTCCGCTGGCGTCCCTCGATCTTGATCGCGCGAACGCCGATGCGCCTGAGCTGCGGCAGCAGCGCGAGCGCATTGAGGCTCACCGGCTCCTCGATCGGGTAATACCGGCTGCCCTCGACGACGTAGCGCCCCTTGCAGAGCGTCGGATAGCCGGCGGTCTCTTGCGCAGCGAGCCGATCGATCAGCACGCCGTTCAAGCGCACTTCGCGCCCGGCCGCCGTCTCGCTCCAGCGGACCGCCCAGCCCGGCGAGCACACGCCCGAGAGATTCGGCCCCTGCCCGGTCACGAATGACGAGAGCTGGCAACGGCCCTCCACCATGACGCAGAGGCTGCCGAAGCCGAACACCTCGATGTCGGTCCGCGCTTTTTCGATCACCGCCGCGACCTGCGAGAGCGTCAGCACCCGCGGCAGCACGGCGCGCTTGACGCCATAGCGCGACGCATAGAAGTTGATCGCCTCGTAGCTCGTCGCCGAAGCCTGCACCGAGAGATGAATGGCGAGCCGCGGATGGCGCTTCGCCGCGTAGTCGATCAGGCCGAGGTCGGCGAGGATCACCGCGTCGGCCCGGAGGTCGGCCGCGCGATCGACGGCGTCGCACCAGCGCCCCCAGTTGCCCGCCTGCGGGAACGTGTTGATGGCGATGAACACGCGCGTGCCTCGCGACCGGGCGTACCGGATGCCCGCCTCGAGGTCCGCCGCCGAGAAATTCAGGCCCGCGAAGTTGCGCGCGTTGGTCTCGTCGCGAAAGCCGGTGTAGACGCAGTCGGCGCCGTTGTCCACGGCGGCCTTCAGCGACGGCAGGCTGCCCGCCGGGCAGACGAGGTCCATCGCGCTCCGCTTCGCCATGCGGCTCGAACCTCCGTCAGAGTCGCGTCACGCCACGCGACCGAGCGGGATGCACGCGCCACTGCCCTTGCCGTTCGGCATGATGGAAACTCCGCTCCCCGGTCGGATCGCGACGGTTGAGCGTGGCGCAAGTCCTCGCCCGTTTCCTTGACGTGGCTTAATTCCGCGGTCGTGCCGCCTTCGACACGAAAAAGGCCCGCACTCGGCGGGCCTCGTTCGAGTACCGGAACGGCTCAGTTCGTTTTCGCCACCACCGTCGATCCATCGGCCTTTGCTGCCGGCTCCATCGTCTTCTTGACGGCGACGGGTTTGACCTGCTTGGTGACGGATGCCTTCACCACGGCGGGCTGGTCCTGCTTGCTCGCTGCCGGCGTTTGCGCCAGCTCGGGCCTTGCGGGTGTCGAGGAGGCCATCGAGGCGTGATCGACGCTGCAATCCGCCCAGCCGATCGCCGGAACGAGAGCGAAGACGGCGAGTACCGTTCCGACCACAATCCGCTTCATGGATCACCTCCTTTCGCAGTTGGCGAGCGGGCAATCTGCGCCGATCCACGACCCTTGTCAACGGGCGGCCACGACGCCGCTCGCGCGCGATCGCAGATGCCCCTTCCGTGACCGGTCGGATTTGATCGACGCCGCTCGCGCGCCGTCGCGAATCCTGGTGGCCAAGGGCGGAATTGAACCACCGACACAAGGATTTTCAGTCCTCTGCTCTACCAACTGAGCTACTTGGCCATTCGAACTGCAGCGGCCGAAGCTTCGCTCACTCGCCAAGCTCCGGCCGAAGCGCGAATTATATCAGCGCCGCTTTGGCACGCCCGGCGGCGGCGCGCTATGCTGATCGGTTCGGAGGCCGTGCGCGCTGCGGTGGCGACGATGAGCCACCGCTCACGCTGCAACGCGTCGCGCCGCGGCTTTCGAAATCGCAGGCCATCGTCTAACCATTCACGGTCAGCAGTGCCGGAAGGAGGGAACAGCATGGCAACGTACATCGTCCTGTCGAACTTCACGGATCAGGGCATCCACAACGTCAAGGAGACCACCAAGCGCGCCGACGCGGTGCGCGAGCTCGCCCAGAAGATGGGCGTCACGATGAAGGACGTCTATTGGACGGTCGGGAAGTACGACGTCGTCGTGACGTTCGACGCGCCCGACGACGCGTCGATGACCGCGCTTTGCCTGGCCATCGGTTCGGCCGGCAACGTGCGCACACAAACGCTGCGGGCGTTCACGAAGGACGAGATGTCCAAGGTGCTCGGAAAGCTCGGCTAGCGCCCGGATTCACGGCACACATCGAGCGTAACGGGGCGCGCGCGACGCGCCCCGTCCAAGCCTAAGGAACGTTGTCGGGGACCGGGGCTGCCCGGATGATCCACTGGAATGCCATGGCGTTCTCGACAGCCGCCTCGGCGTCCCCGCCGACGGCCTCGGCCAGCGCGCGGATGCCCCGCAAGGCGTCGTCGCGTTGCGGCTCGTCCGCGATCGTTACGCGAGCGCCGCCTTCGACGATTGCAAATCCCGTTGCACGAAATAGTTCGACGACCGTGGTCCTCGTAAACCAGCGGATGTGCGTGCGGTCGAGCAGACCTTCGTCCTCGTATCGGAATTCGCCATTGTTGAGTCGGACCTGCAAGCTCCAAGTTTGGAATGCACGCCAGCACTGAGGCGTTCGGCGGCAGGGAACCGCGGACCCGGCGTAGCACCGACCATGGGTCATAGAGGTGCTCGAGCGCGTCCGCGAAGATCCAGCAATCCGATGGGAACAGCCTGGCACAAAGATGTCGTCCTCCAGGTGCTCGATATTGTCGACGATCACCTGATCGCACCATGCCCGGGCGGCTTCCGCATACGCGGGATCGATCTCGATCCCGATGTACTCACATTGCCGATTCAGTTTCTTGTACTCACGCGCAAGACTGCCGCTGCTGCAGCCGACCTCGATGATCCGTCTGGCGTCGAGCGGGACGAGAGCCAGGATGTCTGCATTGGCGTTGTGATGGAGGGGTGTCTGCTTCATCTTGGCGTGGAGCCTCTTGTCCGATCAAAAGCGCGTTCCAATTCGCACCGGCCCCGCCTCGAAGCACTAGCTCCCGAAGAACGCCATCAGCTCCTGCAGCGTCTCGTCGGGGACCTCCTCGGCGAGGTAATGACCCGCGGGCAAGGCGCGCCCGCGTACGTCGCTCGCGACGGCACTCCAATCCTCGAGCGGCTTGAAGAACCGGTGCACGACGCCGCGCTCGCCCCACAGCACGAGGAGCGGGCAGGCCACGCGCTGCGCTTCGCTCGCGGCATCGTGCGCGAGGTCGATCGAGGCCGCGGCGCGGTAGTCCTCGCAGGTCGCATGGATCGTCGCCGGATCCTTGAAGCAACGCTCGTACTCGGCGAGCGCGCGCGGGTCGAACTGCGCGAGGCCCGTTCCCCAGCCGCCGAGCTTGCGCCGCAGGAAGTAGCCGGGATCGGCGCCGATCAACCGCTCCGGCAGGTCGTACGGCTGGATCAGGAAGAACCAGTGGTAGTACGCGGTCGCGAACGCCTGGTCGGCGCGCGCGTACATCGTGCGCGTCGGCGAGATGTCGAGCAGCGCGACCTGCGTCACCGCAGCGGGAGCGTCGAGGCAGAGCCGATGTGCGACGCGGCCGCCCCGATCGTGGCCGACGAGCCGGAAGCGCGGATGGCCAAGGTCGCGCATCAGCTCGATCATGTCCTGCGCCATCGCCCGCTTCGAATACGGGGCGTGCGCGGCGTCCGACGGCGGCTTGCCCGAATCGCCGTAGCCGCGCAGATCGGCGCACACGACCGTGTAGCGGCGCGCGAGCGGCGGTGCGACGCGATGCCACATCGCATGCGTCTGCGGATAGCCGTGCAGGAGCAGCAGCGGCGGGCCGTGACCGCCGACGACGCAGCGGATTTCCGTGGCCGCCGTGCGGACGCGATGCGTCGTGAAGCCCGGAAACAGCTCGGCGTCGCTCGTCATTCGACCGGCGCTTCCTGCGCCTGCGGCGGCAGGCGCTCGACGCCCACCGAGCGCGCGGCCTCGCGAAGATCCGACCAGGTCTTGTCGTCGAGCGGAACGCCGCGTCGCAGGCGCTCGGCACGCGTGCGGCGCTCGATCTCACCGGGAGCGAGCACGTGCCCGCCGGGCGCGATCGGCGGCGACGCCGTGACCCAGTCGACGAGGCGCCGCGCTTCGCGGGCGACCGAGCCGTCGGGAGCGTAGACCCGCGGCGCGATGTAGATCGACAGCATGTTGTTGCGCAGCACCGTGTCGTCCGGATCCGAGCTGCGGCCGGTCGAGACGGCGCCGGCGAGCAAGTCGGTGACGATCGACAGCCCCGACCCCTTGTGCGCGCCAATCGTGAGCAGCGCGCCGCCGTCGTAGAACGCCTGCGGATCCGTCGTCGGGTTGCCGTCGCGATCGATGATCCATCCGTCCGGCACCTGCTCGCCCTTGTTCCGGGCCACCATCAGCTTGCCTTCGGCGACCGTCGACGTGGTGACGTCGAGGATCACCGGATCGCCGCCGGCGACGGGCACGCCGATCGCGATCGGATTGGTCGACAGGCGCCGATCGCTGCCACCGAACGGCGCGACGCGCTGCGCGCCCGACGTGTTGAGAAAATGCAGCGAGACCTGCCCTTCGGCAGCCGCCATCTCGGCCCAATCGCCGACGCGTCCGAGATGGCCGCAGTTGCGCAAGCCCACGAGTGCGATGCCCGTCGCCGCCGCCTTCGCGATGCCGAGACGCGTCGCGTACTCGCCGGTCACCTGCCCGAAGCCGCGATTGCCGTCGACGATCGCGAGCGTCGGGGTGTCGAATATCGGCGTCGGCGACGCGTTCGGGCGCAACGTCCCGTCGCGCACCCATTCGAGGTATTTCGCGACGCGAATCACGCCGTGCGACTCGTGGCCGACGCAGTTCGCATCGACCAGCCGGGCCGCGACGCGCTGCGCCTCGTCGGCATTGCAGCCCGCGCCGCGCATGATCGCCGCGACGAAGGTGACGAGATCGGCCGCGCGCAGCGTCGGCATCGGGCAGGGTCAGTGGATCTCGGGGTCGGGCGTCCCGGCGGTGCCCTCGAGGAAATCGAAGTCGCAGCCGTCGTTCGCCTGCGTGATGTGATCCTGGTACAGCGCGCCGAAGCCGCGGGCGAAATGCGGCGCCGGCCGCACCCACGCCGCCCGCCGGCGCGCGAGCTCCGCCTCGTCGACGTCGAGCTGCAGCCGCCGCGCCCCCACATCGAGCGAGATCATGTCGCCATCGCGCACCAGTGCGAGCGGGCCGCCGACGTACGATTCCGGCGCCACGTGGAGCACGCACGCGCCGTAACTGGTGCCGCTCATCCGCGCGTCGGAGATGCGCAGCATGTCGCGCACGCCCTGCTCGAGGAGCTTCCTCGGGATCGGGAGCTGTCCCCATTCCGGCATGCCGGGTGCGCCGAGCGGCCCGGCATGCTGCAGGACGAGCACCGAATCGGCGGTGGCCGGCAACGCCGGATCGTCGATGCGCGCCGCCATGTCGTTGTAATCGGCGAACACGAGCGCCGGCCCGCGATGCTCGAGCAAACGCGCCTCGGCGGCCGCCGGCTTGATCACCGCGCCGTCCGGCGCGAGGTTGCCGCACAGCACCGCGAGGCTGCCCGATGCGACCAGCGCGCGCTCGCGCGGCAGGATCACGTCGTCGTCGAAAACCTCCGCGCCGGCGATCGCCTCACCCAATGTCTTGCCGCCAACGGTGCCGGCGTCGAGCGCGAGCAGATCGCCGATCCGCGACATCAGCGCGCGCAGCCCGCCCGCGTAGAAGAAATCCTCCATCAGGTACTTGCCGGCGGGGCGGACGTTCGCGAGCAGCGGCGTGCGGCGCGACAGTGCGTCGAAGCGGTCGAGAGTGAGGGGGATCCCTGCCCTTCGCGCCAGCGCGATCAGGTGGACGAGCGCGTTCGTCGAGCCGCCGAGTGCGAGCACCGTCGTGATCGCGTTGTCGAAGCTGGCGGCGGTCAGGATGTCGCGCGGCTTCAGGTCCTCCCAAACCATCGCGACCGCGCGCCGCCCGGTGTCGACCGCCATCCGCGCGTGGCGTGAATCGGCTGCCGGGATCGAAGCGGCGCCGGCCAGCGTCAAGCCGAGCGCTTCCGCCGCGGAGGTCATCGTCGAGGCGGTCCCCATCGTCATGCAGTGCCCGGGCGAGCGCGCGATGCCGTTCTCGAGCTCCTCCCACGCCTGCTCGGACAGGTTGCCGGCACGCTTTTCCGCCCAATATTTCCATGCGTCCGAGCCGGAGCCCAGGCACTGCCCGCGCCAATCGCCGCGCAGCATCGGTCCCGCGGGCAGGAAGACGGCGGGGAGATTCATGCTGATCGCGCCCATCAGCAGCGCGGGCGTCGTCTTGTCGCACCCGCCCATCAGGACGGCGCCGTCGGCGGGGTACGAGCGCAGCAGCTCCTCCGTCTCCATCGCCAGCAGATTGCGGTAGAGCATCGTCGTCGGCTTCTGGAACGGTTCCGACAGCGTCAGCGCGGGCATCTCGACCGGGAAGCCGCCGGCCTGCCACACGCCGCGCTTCACCTCCTCGGCGCGCTGGCGGAAATGGGTATGGCAGGGATTGATGTCGCTCCACGTATTGACGATGGCGATGACCGGCTTGCCGAGGTAGTCGGCGCGCGAATAGCCCATCTGCGCGCTGCGTGACCGATGCCCGAACGCGCGCAGGTCTGCGACGCCATACCAGCGATGCGAGCGCAGCTCTTCGGGTCGCTTGCGGCGTGTAGTCATCGGCTCGTTTCTTGCAGCATTATAGTAGCGGCGCGGCGGGCGAGCTCTGAACGCCCGGCGCACGCCGGATGTCGAAGCAGGTTTGGGAGGCAGTGATGCTGAGCCGGTCCCTTTCCGGTCGCGTACTCCTGCGCACTCTCCGGATCGCGCTGACGGCGATACTTGCGTCCTTCGTGGCGTTTCCGGCGTACGCAGCGGACGACGCGAAGGAGGGCGTCGCGGCCTCGACGCCAGCGCCGCCCGCCGGGGACGCGGCGGCGGCTTCGACGATCGATCCCGAGAAGCTCTTCGGCGCGATCGTCAAGGTATCGACGCGCTCGGTGCCGGACGCGCGCAGTTCCGACTCGCTCGGCAAGGAGCGCGAAGGAAGCGGTGTCGTCATCGGCGGCGACGGACTCGTGCTCACGATCGGCTACCTGATCGTCGAGGCGGACGACGTCAAGATCACCGATTCGAAGGGTCACGTCCTGCCGGCGCGTGTCGTCGGCTACGACCACGCGAGCGGGTTCGGGCTCGTGCGCGCGCTGGTGCCGCTCGACGCGGCACCGGTGCCGCTCGGCGATTCGGGCAAATCGGCGGAGCGCGAGCCGGTCCTCATCGCCAGTGCGGGCGGCGAAGGAACCGCGTTCGCCTGGATCGTCTCCAAGCGGCCCTTCACCGGGAACTGGGAATACAAGCTCGATTACGCGCTGTACACCAGTCCGCCCACCACCAACTGGAGCGGCGCCGCGCTGATCGACCGCGACGGCAAGCTGCTCGGCATCGGCTCTCTGATCGTGCGCGAGGCGACCGACGGCGATCCCAAGCTGCCCGGCAACCTGTTCGTTCCGATCGACCTGCTGAAGCCGATCCTCGGCGATCTCGTCAGGCAGGGCCGCCGCGCGGGTCCGGCGCGGCCGTGGCTGGGCGTCGCCGCCGACGAATTGCAGGGGCACCTGTTCGTCACGCGCGTCTCGCCCGACGGGCCGGCCGATCGCGCCGGCGTCGCGGTCGGCGACATCATCCTCGGCGTCGGAGCGGCCGCGGTGCGCACGCAGGCCGAGTTCTACGAGCGCGTCTGGGCCGATCGGCACGCCGGCGACGAGGTGCCGCTCAAGGTCCTGCATGGCGTCGACGTCCGGGACGTCAGCGTCCGCTCGATCGACCGCGTCGAGTATTTCCGGCCGCAGTCGACGATCTGATCCGGCTCGGCTCGACTCGTCACTCGCGCGCCGGCTGAGCTTCGCGCTTCCACTGCCGCAGCGCTCAAGGCCGACGTCAGGCGTTCGCCGTAGAATGCGCGCGTCCTTGCGGCCGGCGGCCGCAAATCGCACCTGAAGTGTCCGGTCGCCCGCGACAGGACGCTAGACGGTGCCCGCAGCGGTCGACCCGGTCCCCGTCTCATGCCCCTTTTCGCGCTGACGATTTTCGGAAGTGCCTTTCTGCTGTTTCTCGTTCAACCGATCATCGCAAAACAGATCCTGCCCTGGTTCGGCGGATCGGCAGCGGTCTGGACGACGTGCCTCGTGTTCTTCCAGGCCGCCCTGCTCGCGGGCTACGCGTACGCCGACGTCATCGTGAGGCGCCTGTCGCTGCGCCGTCAGGCCCTGCTGCACTACGCGCTGCTCGCGGCGAGTCTCGCCGCGCTGCCGATCGTCCCGGCCGCATTCTGGAAGCCCGCCGGTGGTGAAAACCCCGCGCCGCTGATCCTCGGGCTGCTGGCCGTCACGATCGGGCTGCCCTATTTCCTCCTGTCGACGACGAGCCCGCTGCTGCAGGCCTGGTTCGCGCGGCGCCACCCCGGCCGCAATCCGTATCGCCTGTTCGCGCTGTCCAATCTCGCGTCGCTGCTGGGGCTCGTCGCCTACCCGTTCGCGATCGAGCCGTGGATTGCGACACGAACGCAGGCGCTCGCCTGGTCGCTGAGCTACGCGCTCTTCGTCGTACTGTGCATCGCCGCTGCCTGGCGGAACCTGCGGATCGGCGAGACGCCCGCGTCGGCGCAAGGGGCCGGCGATCCGACGCCGGAACCGGCGCCGCCACTCGCACGGCATCTGCTCTGGTGCGGCCTCGCCGCGACCGGCAGCCTGCTGCTGCTGTCGGTGACCAATCACATCACGCAGAACATCGCCGCCGTTCCGCTGCTGTGGATCGCGCCGCTTTCGCTTTACCTGCTGACGTTCATTCTCTGCTTCGAAGGCAGCCGCTGGTATCCGCGCGAGTTGCTGCTGCCGATGGTGGCTGCCGCCCTCGGGGTGATGGCGTGGTGCCTCGCCGATTCCCGCCTGACGCACGAGCTCGAGCTTCAGATCGCGGTGTTCTGCATTGGACTCTTCCTGGTCTGCATGTTCTGCCATGGCGAGCTCGCCCGGCTCAAGCCGGCCGCACGTCACCTGACCCGCTTCTACCTGATGGTTTCGCTCGGTGGCGCGATAGGAGCGGCGGCGGTCGGCATCGTCGCGCCGCTCGTCCTTCCCGCTCACTTCGAGCTCGCGCTGGGATTGATCGCCGCCGCCTGTCTGCTCACCTGGCGGGTGCGCCGTGACGCGCTCGTCTTTGCGTTGCTCGCGATCGTCGCGGGGGTGACGACGATCGGCTGCTCGATCTGGGCGATCGTCGAGTTCTACGACACGACGATCGTGACGGCGCGCAACTTCTACGGCGTGCTGCGTGTGCAGGAGACCGGCACCGAGGTGACCCGCCATCGATCGTTGATCCACGGCACGATCATGCATGGGCTGCAATACGAGGAGCCAAATTTTCGCGATCTCCCGACGAGCTACTACACGACGTCGTCCGGCATCGGCCGGTTGCTCGAAACGCTCCATCCGCGCAAGGACCCGCTGCGCGTGGGCGTGATCGGCCTCGGGACCGGCACCCTCGCCGCGTACGGAACCCCGGGCGACCTCTATCGGTTCTACGACATCAATCCCGCGGTCGTCACGATCGCCAAGCGCGATTTCACCTATCTCGCCGACAGCGAGGCGCGCATCGAGACGCCGCTCGGCGACGCGCGCCTGACGCTCGCGCGGGAGCCGAATGCCGACCTCGACCTGCTCGTGATCGATGCGTTCTCGAGCGACGCGATCCCGGTGCACCTGATCACCTCCGAGGCGCTCGCGCTCTATGCGAAGCACATCAGGCCGGGCGGCGTCATCGCGTTCCACGTCACCAATCGCTTCCTCGACCTCGTCCCCGTCGTCGGTGCGCTCGCGGCGGCGCACGGCATGCAGGCGGTATGGATCCGCGACGAGGGCGAGAACGCGCTCGCCAGCCGCAGCGACTGGGTGCTGGTGTCGAGCAACCGCGACCTGCTCGCGAAGCCGCGGATCGCGGACGCGGCGACGCCGATCAAGCCACACCCCGACTGGCGCCTGTGGACCGACGATTTCAACAACCTGTTCCAGGTGCTGAAGCGGTAGCCGCTACGCCGGGCTCGGCGTTCCCGTGGAATAACCGCCATTGCCGGCCGCCGCGCCGCCTCCACTAGAATGGCTGCATGGTCACTGGACGACTCGTCGATTCGGCGCGATATCGCGCGCTCGAGCACGCTGCCGGGAGCCGGTTCATCGAGGTCCTCGACCAACGCGCGCTGCCGCACGCGGTCGAGAAGCTGCGGATCGCGGACGTCGGCGCAGCCGCCACGGCGATTCGCAATATGACCGTTCGTGGCGCACCGCTGATCGGCGCGGTTGGAGCGTACGGTCTTGCGCTCGCGCTCGACGCCGATTCGTCCGACGAGGCGCTCGCCCGCGCCCACGCGATGCTGGACGCCACACGCCCGACCGCGGTCAACCTGCGCTGGGCGCTCGATCGCGTGCGCGAGCGCGTCGCGCTGGTCAAATTCGCCGTGCGCGCCGACGCGGCGTGGGTCGAAGCCGAC
>DASURV010000015.1:0-26651 GCA_036375455.1 Casimicrobiaceae bacterium
GGTCGTCGCGCGCATCGGCGACGGCGGCGACCCGCTGCGCGACCTCGTCCAGCAGCCGATCGCCCGCCTCGTGGCCCAGCGTGTCGCTGATCTCGTCGAAGTGCCCGACATGGATCGACAGCACCGCGAGCGAGCGATGCGCTTCGTGGGCCGCCGCGATCGCCGCGGCGATCTGCGCCCGCATCGCCGCGCGGTTGGGGAGCCCGGTCAGCGGATCGCGAAACGCCATGCGCTCGATCGTGCGCTCCGCCTCGGCGTGACGCTGTTGCATCCGCAGGTGCGCGATGCCATAGCCGAGGTCGTCGGCGAGCTCGCGCAGCAGGTCCGCCTCCGTCGCGTCGAACGCGTTCTCGTCGGAGGCGACGAGCGTCAGGCAGCCGATCACCTCGTCGCCCACACGCAACGGGAATGCACTGACCGCGCCGTAACCGCGTCGCGCCGCGTTCGCACGCCACTGCGTAAGCATCGGGTCGCTGCGCAGCCGCCGCCCGATCGACGGCGTGCCGGTGCGAATCGCTTCACCCGAGACGCTCGGGCGCGCGGCATCCCAGGAGAGGCGCGCGGCGGCGAAGAACGCCTGCTCCCGGCCCGCATGCGCGAGCGGCCGGATCGTCCTGAGCGAGTCGTGCTCGGCGTAGCCGATCCACGCGACCAGGTAGCCGCCTTCGTCGACCAGCGCGCGGCACATCGCCTGCAGCAGCGACTGCTCGTCGGTCGCGCGCAGCAACGCGCGGTGGCCGGCGCGCAGCGTCCGCAGCACGCGATTCGTCCCGGGCAGCGCATCGGACGATCCCGCGTCGTGCCGAGGCGTCATGGCGCGAGCGCGTGCAGTTGCGCGGCGAGCGCCTGCGGGAGCGCGATCCCGCTCGCGTGCGCCGCCTGGGCGAGCGCCGCGCGACGCGCTCCTGGAAGACGCACGCCCGCGTCCGCGAGCATCGCGCCGATCAGCGTTTCGACGCGCTCGAAATAGACGTCGCGCCCGGCCAGCGCGTCGGGATCGATCGCGAGGAACGCCTGCCCGATCCGCGGCCGATTGCCCTCGTCGACGAAGAAGGATGTCGCCTCGAAGCCGAGCGCGGCGCCGGTGAGCGCCGTCACCAGCAGTTCGACGACGAGTGCGAGCATCGCTCCCTTCGTGCCGCCCATCGCGAGCATCGAGCCTTCGAGCGCCGCATTGGCGTCGGTCGTCGGCCGCCCCTCGCCGTCGAGGGCCCAGCCGAGCGGAATCGGCCTGCCCTCCTTCGCCGCGACCATCACCTTGCCGCGCGCGGCCTCGGACAGCGACAGGTCGATCGTCAACGGCGCCGCCGCGCGGCGCGGAAAGATCGCGGCGATCGGATTGGTTCCGAACAGTGCGCGCCTGCCGCCCGCCGCGGGCATCGCCGCGGGGGAATTGCCGAGCGCGAGCCCGACCATGCCGGCCTCGGCGACCGGCGCCAGGTGCCAGGCCGCGACGCCGAAATGATGGCTGTTCGTCACGCCGGCGAACGCCACGCCGAAGTCGCGCGCGCGCCGGATCGCTTCGGCGACCGCGAGCGCGCATGCGGGAAACGCGAGCCCGCAGCGCGCGTCGACCAGCACCGCGCCCGCTCGCTCATGCGCGACGACCGCGGTCGCGCCGCCGTCCGCCCGGCCGTTGCGCAGGTGCGTCGCGTACTGCGCCACGCGCGCGAGCCCATGCGACGAAAGCCCCTGCGCCTCGGCGTCGACGAGCGCGTGCGCCGTGATGCGCGCCGTCGCCTCGGAGGCGCCGGCGCGCTGCAGCGCGCGCGCGGCGAGGTCGCGGGCCTCGGACAGGGTGAGCGTCGGCACGGGTGGACTCAGCCTCTCGCCGCCAGCGCCTCGGCCACGCGCGTGGCGATCAACGCGGAGACGCGCCGGTTCGACTCGCGCGTCACGCCGGCGATGTGCGGCGTGAGGATCAGATGCGGGCAACCGGCGAGCGCCGAGCCCGCCGCGAGCGGCTCGTGCTCGAAGACGTCGAGCGCCGCGCCGCCGAGCCTGCGCGCGCGCAGCGCGGCGGCGACCGCGGCCTCGTCGACGACGCCGCCGCGCGCCGTGTTGATCAGGATCGCGTCGGGCTTCATCGTCGCGATCCGCGCCGCATCGAGCAGCCCGCGCGTCGCCGGCGTCAGCGGGACGTGCAGCGAGACGACGTCCGCCTCGGCCAGCACCTCGGCGAAGGCGCGCGGCGCCGTCGCCTCCTCGGCCCAGATCGGCGCGGCCGGGGCAAGCTCCGGATCGAAGGCGATGACGCTCATGCCGAGCGCGCGCGCGAGTCTGCCGGTCAGCCGTCCGATGCCGCCGAAGCCGATCAGCCCGAGCGTCTTGCCGGCGAGCTCGCGCCCGCTCGAAAGCGCGCTGCGCGGCCAGTGACCGCCGCTCACGTCGGCGCTCGCCTGATAGGCGCCGCGCAGCAGCAGCAGCGCCGTCGCGATCACGTACTCGGCGACCGCCGGGGCGTTCGCGCCGCTGGCCGGTATCACTTCGATGCCGCGGGCCGCACAGGCCCCGGCGTCGATGTTGTCGAGCCCGACGCCCAGGCGGCCGACGACGCGGAGCCGCGGCGCGATCGCGAGCAGGTCGGCGTCCACCGTCGTGCGGTTGCGCACGATCAGCGCGTCTGCATCGGCCAGTTGCACCGCCAGCTCTTCCGGCCGGTCGACCAGGTCCTGGTCGTAGCAGACGTCGAAGCGGGCCGCGAGCCCGGCGACCGCGGCACTGTCCATGAACTCGCTGATGACGATGCGCACGATCGGTTCGAAGCCATCGGGAGGCGCGCGCCGCGCGCGCCGGATCAGGAGGTCGCGAACAGGCGATTCATGTCGGCGAACGCCTTGAACTCCAGCGCATTGCCGAACGGGTCGAGAAAGAACATCGTCGCCTGCTCGCCGGGCTCGCCGGCGAACCGGATGTGCGGCTCGATCACGAATTCGACGCGCGCGGTGCGCAAGCGTGCCGCGAGCCCGTCCCAGGTCGCGCGATCCGTGACGATGCCGAAATGGCGCACCGGCACCCGCTTGCCGTCGACGAGACTCGTCGCGTCGGTCATCAAGGCGGCGTCGACCCGGTGCGCGACGATCTGATGCCCGAAGAAGTCGAAGTCCACCCAGTCGTCGCTGCTGCGCCCCTCGGCGCAGCCGAGGAATTCGCCATAGAAGCGCCGCGCCGCCGCGAGGTCGGTCACGGGGAAGGCGAGGTGGAAGCGCGGATAGTCCGGGGTCGGAAGATGATTGGCCATGCGCGATCCCTTCAGCTCTGCAGCCCCCACTTGCGCACCGTGCGCGCCTCGACGACGCGGAACACGACGTTCTCCACGATGAGGCCGATGACGATCACGGTGAAGAGCCCCGCGAACACGCTGGGGATCTCGAGCTGGTTCGTGTTCTCGTAGATGAACCAGCCGAGGCCGCCCGAGCCGGACGAGACGCCGAACACCAGCTCGGCCGCGATCAGCGTGCGCCACGCGAACGCCCAGCCGATCTTGAGACCGGTCAGGATGCTGGGGAATGCCGCCGGGATCAGGATGCGCCCGACGTACGGCAGTCCGCGCAGGCCGTAGTTGCGCCCGACCATCCGCAGCGTGTTCGACACGGACAGAAAGCCCGAGTGCGTGTTGAGGGCGACCGCCCACAGCACCGAGTGGATGATGACGAACACGATGCTGCCCACGCCCAGTCCGAACCAGATCAGCGCGAGCGGCAGGAGCGCGATCGCCGGCAGCGGATTGAACATCGACGTCAGGAGCTCGAGCAGGTCGGTGCCGACGCGCGAGGTGATCGCGACGATCGTGAGCAGCGCGGCGCACGCGATGCCGGCGGCGTAGCCCATCAGCAGCACCCGCAGCGACGTCAGCGCCTTGGTGAAGAGATCGCCGCCGAAAAGACCGTTGAAGAACGCGGCGACCGTCGCCGAAAACGTCGGGAACAGCAACGAGTTGTCGAGCGAGCGCGCATAGACCTCCCAGACGATCGCCAGCGCGACGAGCAGCGCGAGCTTGCGCACGGCGCCGAGGTTGGTGATCCGCTCCCAGGCCGACAGCGGCTTCTCGACGATCCCGAACGCGCTCGACGAGACCGGCTCGCGCAGGATCTCGGGACGCGCGAGCGGCGGATGGGAAGTGGCGCTCATCGTGTACCCCCCACGCTTGCGGCTGCCGCCGCTGCGCTGCCCCCGGTGGGGGCGCGGTTCGCCTCGGCCTCATTGCGCTGGACTGCCATGTGCAGGGTTTGCGTGTCGGCCTCGCGCGCGCGCCTGCCGACGCGCCCTTCGGGCCTGGCTTCGCCCGGCTCGCACAGGCGTCCTCGGGGCGGCCCTTCGGCGCTCACGCGTGCACCTTTTCCGTGACGGGCTCCTCGACGGCATCGGCGAACAGCATCGAATGGATCCGCTGCTCGAGCGCGGAGACGTCGGCGCCGCTCGCGTCGCGCGGCAGGCTGTCGAGCTCCGCCTTCACCTGTCCGGGATGCGGCGAGAGCAGCAGGATCCGGCTGCCGATCTTGATCGCCTCGGGTATCGAATGCGTGACGAAGAGCACGGTGAAGCGCGTGCCTTCCCACAGCGCGAGCAGCTCGTCCTGCATCTTGCGGCGGGTGAGCGCGTCGAGCGCGGCGAACGGCTCGTCCATCAGCAGGATGTCCGGCTCCATCGCCATGCCCCGGGCGATCGCGACGCGCTGCTTCATGCCGCCCGACAGCGTATGCGGCAAGCTGTCGGCGAACGGCGCGAGATTCACCTTGGCGATGTACTCGAGCGCCTTCTCCTCGGCCGCGGCGCGGGGCAGCCGGCCGCTCGCCTGCAGCGGAAACATCACGTTCTCCTTGACGGTCCGCCACGGCAGGAGCTGGTCGAATTCCTGGAACACCATCATCCGGTCGGGACCGGGCCGCGTCACCGCCTCCCCTTTCAGCCGGATCTCGCCTTCGACCGGCTTCAGGTAGCCGCCGACGGCCTTGAGCAGCGTCGATTTGCCGCATCCCGACGGGCCGAGCAGGATGAAACGGTCCGAGCGGTGGACGTCGAAGTCGACGCGGTAGGTCGCCGTGACCAGATGGTCCTTCGTCTTGTACTGCAGCGTGACGCCGCGCACGGCGAGCAACCGCCCCGGCGGCGAAGCCTCGATACCCATTACTGCAGCGTCCACGGCAGCCGATCGAGATCGACGTTGCCGCCCGTCAGGATGATGCCGACCCGCTGCCCGGCCACGTCGAGCGAGCGCTCGAGCAGGCACGCGAGCGGCACGGCCGACGACGGCTCGACGACCTGCTTCATCCGCTCGAAGATCATGCGCATCGCGCGGACGATCGCGGCCTCGCTGCAGGTCCCGAAGCCGCTCACGTGCGCCCGCAGGGCGGACAGCGTGCGTGGCGAGAGCGTCGTTCGCAGGCCATCGGCGATCGTCGTGGTGGCTGGCAGCGGCTGCAGTGTACCGCTTGCGAAGCTCCGCGCGGCGTCGTCGGCGTTCGCCGGCTCGCTGCCGAGCACGCGGATTCCCGGGTGGAGCGACGTCGCGGCGATCGCGGTCCCCGACAGCAGCCCGCCGCCGCCGCAGGGGGCCGTCAGCGCGTCGAGCCCCGCGACGGCCTCGAGCAGCTCGAGTGCCGCCGTGCCCTGGCCGGCGATCACTCGCGGATCGTCGAACGGATGGATCAGCGCCGCCCCGCTCTCGCGCGCCACGTCCTCGCACGCGGCCTCGCGGGCCGCGAGCGTCGGCTCGCACAGGCGCACCGTCGCCCCGAAGCGGCGCACGTTCTCCTGCTTCACGGCCGGCGCATTGGCCGGCATCACGACCCACGCCGCAATCGCGCGCCGCTGCGCCGCGTACGCGAGCGCGGCGCCGTGGTTGCCCGAGGAGTGCGTGACGACGCCGCGGGCGGCGGCCGCCGCGTCGAGCGAGAACACGGCATTGCAGGCGCCGCGCGCCTTGAAGGCGCCGACCTTCTGCAGGTGCTCGCACTTGAAGAACAGCGACGCGCCGACCTCGTCGTCGAGCGCCTTGCACGTCATCACCGGCGTGCGGTGGACGTAGGGCGCGATGCGCGTCTGCGCGTCGCGGATCGCCGCGAGGTCGGGGAGATCGGTCGCGGCGCCCGCGGCCCGCATCAGCTACCCGGCAGCTTGTGCGCGTTCGGGAAGAACATCTCCTTCCACGACTCGGGCTTCGCCTTGATCGAGCCGATCTTGTGCATGAAGTTGACGTACTTCATCACGTGGTTCGGCGTGGTCGTGTAGACGATCGCGGGATCGTTCAGCATCTTCTCGATGTCCTCGGCGCTGTCCTTGTCCTTCGAGATCCGCAGGTACGTCTGCGCGGCAGCGCGCTTGTCGCGGTTGATCGTCGTCGTCGCCTCGTCGAGCGCCGCGACGAAGGCGGCGTAGATCCTCGGGTTCTCGTCGTGGAACTTCGTCGTCGCCCACACGACGTTGAACGTCGCGGGGCCGCCCAGCACGTCGTAGGAGCTGAACACCTTGTGCATCCCCTTGAGCTCGAGCTCCTGGTACTGGAACGGCGGCGAGCCGAGGTGCGCGGTCACCTCCGACCTGCCGGACAGCAGCGCCGTCTCCGCGTCGGGGTGCGACATCGACACCGTCAGGTGGTCGAGCCTGTTCTGCTGGCCCTCGCCGAAAGCCTGCTCGGCCGCCATCTGCAGCGTGACCGCCTGGATCGACACCTTCACCGCGGGCAGCGCGATCTTGTCCTTGTCGGTGAAGTCCTTGACCGTCTTCACCGCGGGATTGCGCGTCACGAGGAACAGCGGCATCGAATTGATCGCCGAGATGGCCTTCACGTCGAGATTGCCGCGCGTCTTCGCCCACAGCGTCGTGAACGGACCCACGCCCCCCGAGGCGAACTGCAGGTTGCCCGAGAGCAGCGCGTCGTTCATCACCGCGCCGCTCGCGAACTTGGACCAATCCACCTTGACGTCGATGCCCGCCGCCTTGGCGTGCTTCTCGATGAGCTTCTGGTCCTCCATGATCATCAGCGGCAGGTAGCTGATCCCGTACTGCCGCGACACGTGGATCTCGCCCATCTCCGCGTGCGCCGCGGGCGCGAGCGCCCACATGAGCGTCGCGGCCAGCAACAGCGACCCGATCTTCGCGCGGCGCGCGTTGGCCCGCTTGCTCGCCTCCATGTCTCGTCTTCCTCCTCGTCGTCGATCCGTCAGGCGCTTTCGTAGAGCCGCGTGAGCACGAATTCCCGGTGGCCGAGCGCCTCCGCCGCGGTGAGCCGGCCGTTAGCCGTGCGGAACATCATCGCGAGCAGGCGGTTGCCCGCCTCGTCCATCGTGATCTCCCGCTGCAGCAGGCCCGACGTGTCGACGTCGATGTGCTCGCTCATCGTGCGCACCGTGCGGGGGTTGGCGCAGACCTTGATCACCGGCAGGATCGGATTGCCGATGACGTTGCCCTGCCCGGTCGGGAAGAAATGCACGACGTAGCCGGCGGCAGCGCAGAGCGTCACCATTTCGGCGGCGGCCGACGAGCTGTCCATGAACCACAGCCCCGGATGCGCCGGCATCTGCGCCTTGTCGAGCACGCCGTCGACGATGCACTTCCTGCCGATCTTCTGGATGTTCCCGAGCGCCTTCTCCTCGATCGTCGTGAGGCCTCCCGCGATGTTGCCCTTCGTCGGTTGCGAATCGGAGAGATCGCTCGTCTTGTGCCGCTCGACGACCGCCTGGTAGCGGTCGAACATCCGCATGAAGTCGCCGCGCACCTGGTCGTCGCGGCAGCGCGCCGCGACGATCTGCTCGCCGCCGGTCAGCTCGGTCGTCTCGCCGAAGACGAGCGTGCAGCCCGCGGCGTACAGCTTGTCGAACGCGTCGCCGACGGTCGGGTTGGCGCCGCAGCCGGAGGTCGTGTCCGACTCGCCGCACTTCGTCGACACCCACAGGTCCGCCACCGGACACTCGACGCGCTGCAGCTCGCTCGCCCATTGCAGGTATTCGCGCGCCGCCTTCGACGCGCGCAGGATCGTGTCGTGGTCGCCGTGCAGCTCGATGCCGAATCCCTGCACCGGCTTGCCGGTCGCCGCGATGCCGTCGACGACCTTCTTCGTCCACTGGTCCTCGATGCCGATCACCACCACCGCGGCGACGTTCGGGTTGCTGCCGGTGCCGATCAGCGTGCGGAAGTGCAGCTCGAGGTCGGCGCCGAACTGCAGGCGCCCGTACGGGTGCGGGATCGCGAGCACGCCCTTGATGTTGTTCGCGACCGCCTCGGCCGCCGCGTTCGACAGATCGTCGACCGGAAGCACGATGACGTGGTTGCGGACGCCGGAGCGGCCGTTCTCGCGACGATAGCCGTGGAATGTCTCGTTCATGGCTACCACCGCTTCGTCCTGATGTTGTGCACGTGCGCGTGCTCGCCCTTGCGGATCGGCTGCACGACGCGGCCGATGTCGACGCCGTACTTGATCACGGTGTCGCCGACGGCCAGGTCCCTCAGCGCCACCTTGTGGCCGATCGGGATGTCCTGCCGGCACTCGAGCTCGATCGTGCGGTCCTGGTCGAGGATCAGGCCGGTCAGCGGCATGCCGGCGCGCACGCCCTCGATGACGACGACGGCGACCGAGTCGCCGGGATCGTGCAATACGCAATGGATCACGCGAGTTCCTGGGTGGATGCGCCCGGCGACGGCCGCCGGGCGGGAGGCGGCAGCGGGATCGTAGTGGTCCCGCCGACGCCAGTCAACTATATCATTTATATCATTTGCATAAATTCCGGGCAGCGCCTACAGTGCGCTCCGGGACGACGGCGAATGAACGATACCACCGTGCGCGGGCTGCCGCTCGACGTGCCGCTGTACAAGGACGTCAAGCGGCGCCTGACGGACGCGCTCACGCGCGGCGAATGGAAGCCGGGCGCGGCGATACCCGCCGAGCGGCGGCTCTCCGAGCGCTTCCGCATCAGCGTCGGCACGCTGCGCAAGGCGGTCGACGAGCTCGTCGCCGAGCACATCCTGATCCGGCAGCAGGGACGCGGCACCTTCGTCGCCAGCCACAACCGCGACCGCGAGGTATTCTACTTCCTCCACGTCGTGCCCCAGCGCGGACCGAAGGTCTATCCCGACGTGCAGCTGCAGTCGTTCGCGCGCGCGAAGGCCGATCGCGCGGTCGCGGAGGCGCTCGCGATCGCACCCGGCGACGCCGTGTTTCGCATCCGCAACGTGCTGCGGCTCGACTGGATGCCGGTCATCGTCGACGACATCGCGCTGCCCGCGCTGCGTTTCGCGGGGCTTTCGGAGCGCCAGTTCCGCGACCGCCGCTCGACGATCTACAACCTCTACCAGGAGGCATTCGGGATCTCGGTGGTGCGCACGCGCGAGCGCCTGCGCGCGACCAACGCCGACGCGGCGAGCGCGGCGCTGCTCGGCGTCGCCACGACGCTGCCGCTGCTGCAGATCCGCCGCGTCGCGCTCACCTATCGCGATCGACCCGTCGAGTATCGCGTGTCGCTCGTCAATACCGAGCGCCACGAGTACTGGGCCGAGATCGGGGCCTGACTTAAGGTTCTTCGCCGATTTGCGGAGCACGTACATGGCGGTTAGCTTTGGCAGCGGGCGACACAGGGCGCGCGCTGCCTGGCATGCGGCAGTGCCGAATCGACACCAACGACCGCACGCATGACATTGCGGCGAAATGACGGTTGCGCATCGGCACCCACGGTGGCGAGGACGCGGGCCCTGCGTGTCGGGCGCGACTCGGCGAGCCGTGCGTGACGGGTGGTGCCGACGAGCGCGGCTCTGTGACCCATGGCGCGAGCGTGCAACGAAGCGAGCTCGCCGCGCGAAGGAAGCACCGGGACCCGTAGCAAGGCGTTTTCGACGCGGAGCGGCAGGGACACGCAGGGCTCGCGGCCGAGGCTCTAATCCCGGAGGTCGACGAATAACCTAATTTAGGGGACCGCTGAACAACTCCCGTCCGGCCGCGCGGCGCTACCGGCACACCGTCCCCGGCGGACGGAAGATCTGGCGCGTGATCGGCTTGGTCTGGCTCACCGCGTTGACCGTGTATGCAAAGCTCGCGTGATTGCCGTCGGCGAACGTCAGCGTCACCGTGCCGACCTGCGCGAGCGTGACGGCCGCCGGATTCCACGGCGTCGCGCTGAATGCTGGGCCCGTGGTCCGGTAGAGCGTTCCCGCATACACGTTCGCAGCCGTCTTCTGCGCGGTGGCGGACAGCCACAGCGGCGAGCCGTCGACGTCGTAGGTGAACCATGTGATGAACAGCGTGTCGCCCTGGTGCGCGACATTCACGCCCCAGCCCGATTCGGACCCGGCGGGCGCGTTCCACCAGAGGTCCTGGTAGTTGCTCGCGGCGGCGAGGTCGGGCTGCGTGCCGAAGCGGCACGTCGGCAGCGGCCCGAACGCCTGACGGGTGATCGACTTGGTCCGGCTCACGCCGTTCACCGTGTACGCGAACGTGCCGTTGTCGGCGTTCGCGAACGTGAGCGTGCCGGTGCCCACCGCGGTCGGCACGACGAGCGCGGAGTTGAACGGCAGCGCGTTGTACGGCGGGCCGCTCGTCGCGTAGAGCGTGCCGCCGAACCTGTTTCCGCCGCTCACGAGCGGCGCAGTCATCGACAGCCACCACGCCTTGCCGTCGGCGGCGTACGTGAACCACGTCGCGAAGATGACGTCCTCCTGGTGCGCGATGTTCATGCCCCAGCCCGATTCCGAGCCCGCCGGCGCATTCCACCACAGCCCCTGGTAGGCGAGGGGCAGGTACGGGGCCAGCGCGTCGCGGATCGCCTTGCGGCACGCACCGCAGAACGGCTGGCCGAGCGTGCGCATCTTGCAGTCGTACGCGGGCCGGTAACAGCCGCAGTGCATGTAGCGCGCGCCCTCGTATGCGCCGACGTAATCCGGTTGGCGCGGATTCGGTTGCGGGTCGCACTGCCCGCAGTTCGCGTTGGCTGTCGTCGGCAGCGCGTGGGTTGCCGACGACAGCACCGATCGCCACTTGATCGTCGCGCGGTTCGTGTTGCGGGTGACGTTGGGCTCGACCGGCTCGCCGCCGGCGTAGACGTCGTGCCCGGTCTCGCCGCTTGCGCATCCCGCATAGTATTCGTACTCGTCGGCGAGGCCGAACGCCGTGTGGCCGAGCTCGTGCAGCGCGATCTCGGCCGCGCCGGGAGCGGTCGAGAATGCCGCGACCTGGCCGCCCGAGCCGCCGTAGACAAGCGAGTTCACGATCACCATCGTCACGTGGGCGGCCGGCACCTGGGCGTGCGCGACGCCGAGCGCGCTCGCGTTGTCGACGGTCAACTGGCGCCGGATCAGGTTGCCGCTGCAGAACGTCGCATCGAAATACGTGCGCGCCACGGCGCCCGAGCCCGCGCTGCCGTCGCCGCACGTGAGCGGATCGTCCGCGCCGCTGTCGGTGGATGCGACGTCGATCCGGTGCACGTTGATGCCGCACCAGAGATCGCCGAACGGCGCGGTCTGGTGCAGCAGGTCGACCACCGCCTGCACGTCGGCGTGATACTTGGCCACCTCGGCGGCCCGATAGCCGTCGCCGAGGATGACGACGTTGTAGCGCTCGGCGTCCGGACCGTGGTCGACGATCTTCTGCGACCCGCTGACGAATCCGTCGGCGGCGGTCATTGATCATCCCCCCACGCTTGCGGCTTGCGCCGCTGCGCTGCCCCCCATGGGGGTGGATTCGCGTCTCGGGGCGGCCCGTCGACGCTCATCAATGCCCCCCGACCTCGGGACCGGACGGCGCTCAATCCTTCTTCCCCGACGGTCGCGCGGTGCCTCCCCCGCCCGGCGGCGGCGGCTTCGCCCGGCGCAGCGCGTCGACGTCGAGCCGCAGCAGTTCGCGCGCCGGTTCGTCGGGCCGCTCGGGGTCGGGCGGGCCGTGCAGTGCGAACGTGTGCGCGTCGGCGACGTCGGGAATCAGCACGGTGAACTCGCCCTCGCGCTCCGCGATCGGGACGCGTGCGATCGGGCGATCCGGCGAGAACGCCTCGACGTCGATCCTGATCGGGCCATGCAGCGGCCGGTGGTAGATCAGGGCGCCGGCAGCGTCGAGCACGCCGAACCAGTACCCGGTCTGCCCGGCCTGCGGCGGCGCGGCGGGCGGCGCCGGCACGATCATCGCGACGCGCTCGCTGCCGGCGAGCCGGATCTGCGCGCCCCGGTAAGCGAAGGTGAGGCGCAGCGCGTACGCGGGATTCGAGGCCATCACGATCACCGGAAGTCGAAGGACGCCTGCAGCACCGGCGCAAACGAGCGCCGGTGCGCGGGGCACGGCCCGTGCAGGTCGAGTGCAGCGAGGTGCTCGGGCGTTCCGTAGCCCTTGTGACGGGCGAATCCGTACATCGGATATTCGCGGTCGAGCGCGACGAGCATCGCGTCGCGCGTCGTCTTGGCGATGATCGACGCCGCGGAGATCGCAGGAACGTCGCGATCGCCCTTGACGATCGCGTAGGTCGGACACGCGAGCTGCGGGCAATGATCGCCGTCGACGAGCGCCTCGACCGGGGCCACGCCGAGCGCCTCGACGGCGCGACGCATCGCAAGCAGCGTCGCGCGCAGGATGTTGAGCGCGTCGATCTCGCCGACGTCGCTCGCGGCGGCTGCCCATGCGATCGCCTTCGCGCGGATCTCGGCCGCGATGCAGTCGCGCTCCTCGGCCGTCAGCAGCTTCGAGTCGCGCAGCCCGCGCACCTTGCGCGCGGGATCGAGGATCACCGCTGCGGCGACGACCGGCCCCGCCAGCGGGCCGCGCCCGGCCTCGTCGATGCCGGCGATCAACATGGATGGCGAGTGCCGTCAGCCGCGCCGGGCATGATCGACCGCCAGGGCATCGTCGAGCTCCGCAAGCACCGCAGCGGCGGCGAGCGCGCCGGTGTCCACCGCCAGCGTGTCCCCGATCCTGCCGAACACCGTCTCGATGCGCCTGCGTGTCACCGTGTCGTCGAACAGATTCAGTGCCGCCTGCGCAAGATTGCCCGGTGTCGCGTCGTCCTGCAAGAGCTCCGGCACCACGAAGCGCCCGGCCAGCACGTTCGGCAGGCCCACCCAGGGCAGCAGGAGCTTGCGCCGCACGATGCGCGCGGTGAGCGCGCTCACCCGATAGAAGATGACGTGCGGACAGCGCGCGAGCGCCGCCTCGAGCGTCGCCGTGCCCGATGCGACGAGCGCGACGTCGGCCGCGCGCAGCGCATCGCCGGCGTGCCCGTAGAGCACCGTCAGCGGCAGCCCATCGTGACCGCCGCGATGCTGCGCCTCGAGAAAGGCGTCGCGGGTCGTCCGCGATACCAGCGGCACGACGAAGCGCGCATCGGGCCGCGCCTCCAGCATGAGCGCCGCCGCTTCGAGCACGAGACCGGCGTGCAGCTCGATCTCGGACAAGCGGCTCCCCGGCAGCAGCGCGAACAGCGGCGTCGCCGGCTTATGCCTGAGCGTCTCGCGCACCGCGCGGCGCGTGGCGGGACCGGCCGCGTCCTGCGCCAGCGGATGACCGACATAGGTGACGGCGATGCCGGCGGCCTCGTACAGCGGCGGCTCGAACGGAAACAGCGCGAGCACCCGATCGACCGACCGGCCGATCGAGCGCAGCCGCTCGCGGCGCCAGGCCCACACCGAGGGGCTCACGAAATGCACGGTGCGCACGCGCCGCCGCTTGAGCCGCCGCTCCAGCCCCAGATTGAAATCGGGGGCGTCGACGCCGACGAATACCGGCACGCGCGCCGCGACGAAGCGTCGCCGGACCTCCCGGCGCAGGGCAACGAGGGCCGGCAGGTGGGCGATGACCTCGGAGAAGCCGCGCACGGCGAGCCGCTCCATCGGCGCCCAGACCTCGCATCCGGCCGCTTCCATCTTCGGCCCGGCGATGCCGGCGAAGCGCACCGCGGGCCGCTGGCGCCGCACCGCGTGGATCAGCGTCGCGCCGAGCGCATCCCCCGATGCTTCGCCTGCGATGATGCCGATCGTGACGGGCGGCGCCTCGCCCGAAGCGTCGCGCATGCAGCCCCCGCTTTCTTGTTCGTCGAAAAGTTTAGCGCACGATGCCGCGTCCGCCCTCGGAGAGGAACGCCACGAGCGGCGCGAGCAGCGGCGCATCGGTCGCCGCCTTCGCGAGCGCCTCGCGTGCCTCGTCGAGCGACAGCCCGGCACGGTAGAGCGTCTTGTAGGCGCGGCGCACGAGCGCGATGTCGGACGCCGAGAAGCCGCGCCGGCGCAAGCCCTCGTTGTTGGTGCCGGCGGGCCTGGCCGGGTAGCCGGCGACGGTCACGAACGGCGGCACGTCCTGCAGCACGATCGCGCCCGCCGCGAGCATCGCATGCGCGCCGATGCGGCAGAACTGGTGCACACCGGCATACGCGCCGAGCACGACCCAGTCGCCGATGACGACGTGCCCGGCGATCTGCGCGTTGTTCGAGAACGTCGTGAAATCGCCGACGACGCAGTCGTGCGCGACGTGCGTGTAGGCGAGGAACAGGTTGCCGTTGCCGATCGTCGTCGTTCCGCGATCCTGCGCGGTCCCGGCATGGATCGAGACGAACTCGCGGATCACGTTGTCGTCGCCGAGCGTCGTCGACGTCGGCTCGCCGCCGTACTTGCGGTCCTGCGGGATCTCGCCGATCGAAGCGAACTGGAAGATCCGGTTGCGCGCGCCGATCGTCGTGCGACCGGTGATCACCGCATGCGGGCCGATGCGCGTGCCCGCCCCGATCGTCACTCCGGCGCCGACGATCGTGTAGGCGCCGATCTCGACGTCGTCCGCGATCCGTGCGCCGGCATCGACCAGCGCCGAGGGATGGACCTTCGGCACGCCGTTACTTGAGAGGGATTTCGGGCACCGGCGGCACGTCGCGAATCGCCGCCAGGAGCTGCGCCTCGCAGACGAGTTGCGTCCCGACCTTCGCACTCGTCCTGAAGCGCCCGATCCCGCGCACGGCGCGCTCGAGATGCGCCTCGAGCAGCAGCGTGTCCCCCGGCAGGACCTGCCGCTTGAAGCGCGCCTCGTCGATGCCGGCGAACAGAACGAGCTGGCTGCCGTCGCGGCGCGCAACGTCCGAGAGCATCGTCAGCAGGCCCGCGACCTGCGCCATCGCCTCGATCACGAGCACCCCGGGCATCACGGGATAGGCGGGGAAGTGCCCCTGGAAGAACGGCTCGTTGACCGTGACGTTCTTCACGCCGCGAATGAACTTGCCCGCCTCCCAGTCGAGCACCCGGTCGACGAGCAGCATCGGATAGCGATGCGGCAGCAGCCGCCGGATCATGCCGATGTTGAGCTCGCTCATGTTGTCCCCCCCTCGCTTGCGGCTGCCGCCGCGGCGCTGCCCCCGGAGGGGGTGCAATTCGCGACTCGGGGCGGCCCTTCGTCGCTCATGTGGTCCCCCCCTCGCTTGCGGCGCCCTTCTTGTTCGCCAGGGCAAGCGCCCTTTCGAGCATTGTGACGCGTTCCGCGAGCTCGCGCAGCCTGCGCGTCTGCGAGGCGACGCGCTTCCATTCGCGGTGCGGCAGCGCCGGGAACGCCCCCGTATACACGCCCGCCTCGGCAATGGAGTCGTAGACCTGGGTCGCGGCCGAGATCACCGTGCCCGCGGCGATCGTCAGATGCCCGGAGATCATCGCCGCGCCGCCGATGCGACAACCGGGACCGATGCGTGTCGAGCCGGCGATGCCGACGCATCCGGCGATCGCCGTATGCGCGCCGATCACGCAGTTGTGGCCGATCTGGATCTGGTTGTCGAGCTTGACGTCGTCCTCGATGACGGTGTCGTCGATGGCCCCGCGGTCGATCGTCGTGTTCGCGCCGATCTCGACGTCGGCGCCGACGACCACGCGGCCGATCTGGGGGATCTTGCGCCAGCGCCCGCCCTCCTCCGCGAGCCCGAAGCCGTCCGCGCCGATGACGGCACCGCTGTGCACGAGCGTGCGGGCGCCGATCACGCAGCGCGGGTAGACGGTCACGTGCGCGTCGAGCATCGCGCCGTCGCCGATGCTGGCCGCCGCGCCGATCACGCAATGCGCGCCCACGACCGCGCGCTCCCCGATCGTCGCGCCGGCACCGACGACGGCGCACGGCCCGATGGCGGCCGTCGGCGCAATCCTCGCCGAGGCGTCGACGCAGGCGCTCGGATGCAGCCCCGGCGCCGGCGCCTGCGTCGGGTGCAGGATCGTCGCGACGCGCGCGTACGTCGCATACGGATTGACCGAGACGAGCTTCGGCAGGTTCGTCGCGCTCGCGGCATCGGGGGCGACGATGACCGCTGCGGCGCGCGTCGTCGCGAGCTGCGCCCGATATCTGGGATTGGCGAGGAACGCGATGTCCCGCGGCCCGGCGTGCTCGAGCGTGGCGATGCGCTCGATGGCGACCGAACCGTCGCCCTCGAGCGCGGCCTGCGCGAGCCGCGCGAGCTCGCCAAGCGGGATGCCGGCAGACTCGCGCATCGACGTCATCGTGGCCGACCGGTCCGCGCGAGTGCCGGCGCGCGCCGCCGCTCGCTACTTGTCGGCGAGCGCCTTGATCACCTTGTCGGTGATGTCGATGCGCTGGCTGGCGTAGACGACGGGATCCTGCAGGATCAGGTCGAACTTCTCCGACTCGGCGATCTGCTGGATCACCTTGTTCGCGCGCTCCTGGATGCCGGCGAGCTCCTCGTTGCGGCGCAGGTTCAGGTCCTCGCGGAACTCGCGCTGCATCCGTTGCAGGTCGCGCGACTGGTTGGCGAGATCGCGCTCCTTGTTGCGCCGCTCGGTCTCGGCCATCGTCGGGCCGTCCTTGTCGAGCGACGTCTGCAGGTCGCGCACCTGCTTCGCGAGCTTCTGGATCTCGGCGTCGCGCGTCGCGAACTCCTTCTCGATCTTCGCCTGGGCGCGCTTCGCGGGCGTCGCCTCGCGGAACAGGCGCTCGGTATTGACGAATCCGATCTTGTAGTCGGCCGCAGCGGCGACGCCGGACGCCGCGACCAGCACGCCGGCGATGCAGGCGTGGATCAGGTGTCGGAACGATGTCGGCGCCCCCCGGCGGCCGCTTGCGCGCATGAGCACGAATGTCCTGTCGTCTGGTGTTGACGAGCCCTAGAATGCCGTGCCCGCCTGGAACTGGAACCGCTGCTGGCGATCGCCTTCCTTGGCGTTCAACGGTATCGCATAGCTGAACTTCAGCGGTCCGATCGGCGAGCTCCAGGCGAAGCCGAGTCCCGCCGAATACCGAAACGACTCGAACTGCGACTGGTCGACGCCCACCGTCACGCACTCGGGCGCCGACCCGCACCAGATCTGCCCCGCATCGACGAAGACGCTCGCCCGCACCCCCTTCTCCCCCTTCAGGACCGGGTAGAACAGCTCGAGGTTGCCGACGATCTTGCGCCGCCCGCCCAGCGCGTTGCCGAACTGGTCCCGCGGGCCGAGCGATGCCGTCTCGTAACCGCGCACCGAATTGACGCCGCCCGCGAAGAACGCCTTGAAGAACGGCAGCGGCTTGCCCGAAAACCCGTCGCCGTAGCCAAGATCCGCGCGCGCCATCAGCACGAAATCGCCGTACACCGGCCAGTACACCGAATGCGTGTATTGCAGCTTGTAGTACTCGAGGTCGCCGAACGGGAGCCCGGTCTCCAGCAGCACGCTCTGCAGGCGGCCGCGCGTAGGATAGAGGATGTCGTCGCGGGTGTCACGCGCCCAGCCCGCCGTGGCGATGTACGCGTTGGTCACGGCGCCGAACTGGTTGACGAAATTCACGTACACCGGCGGGCTGTCGGAGAACAGCGTGATGTCCGTATGCTCGAAGCGGCCGCCGAAGTTGATCGTGTCGGATTCGGTGACCGGGACGCCGAAGCCGACGGCGGCTCCCAGCGTATCGGACCCGTATTGCGCGATCGCGAGGCCGGTCGGGTCGAGGTTCTTCTGGTAGAGCTCGAGCGTGCGCGAGACGCCGTCGACCGTGTAATACGGCTGGGTGAAGATCGCCGAGTAGAGGCGGTTGAAGCGGCTCGTGTTGATGCCGAGCGAGAGGGCGTTCCCCGAGCCGAAGATGTTCTGCTGCGACACCGACGCGCTGATGACGACGCCCTCGGCGCTCGAGTACCCGACGCCCGCGAGCAGGTTGCCCGTCGCCTTCTCGGTCACCGAGACCTCGACGTCGACCTGGTCGGCGGTGCCCGGCACCGGCGGCGTCTCGACGTTGACGTCCTCGAAATAGCCCAGGCGCTTGACCCGCACCTTGGAGCGCTCGATGCGCGGCCCGTCGTACCACGCATCCTCGAGCTGGCGGAACTCGCGCCGGATCACCTCGTCGCGCGTCTTCGCGTTGCCGCTGATGTTGATCTTGCGCACGTAGGCGCGCCGGCCCGGGTCGACGTAGAACGTGAACGACGCCTTCGCGTCGGCGCGGTCGACCTCGGGCACGGCGTTGACGTTCGCGAACGCGTAGCCCTCGGCGCCCAGCCGGTCGCTGATGTCCTTCGCGGACGCCTGCAGCTTCTCGCGCGAGAACACGTCGCCGGACCTGATGCGGATCAGCCGCTGCAGCTCGTCGGCGGGCACGACGAGATCGCCGGCGAGGCGCACGTCGCCGACGGTGAACCGCGGCCCTTCGGTGACGTTCAGCGTGATGTAGATGTCTTCCTTGTCCGGCGTGATCGAGACCTGCGTCGAGTCGACGTTGAACTCGAGGTAGCCGCGATTCTGGTAGAAGCTGCGCAGCGTCTCGAGGTCGGCCGACAGCTTCTGCTTCGAGTACTGGTCGTTCTTCGTATACCAGGTGAACCAGCCGGGCGTAGTCAGCGTCATCTCCGACAGGAGCTGCTTTTCGGTGAACGCCTTCGCCCCGACGATGTTGATGCGCGCGATCTTCGCCGCGTCGCCCTCGTCGATCGTGAAGTTGATCGCGACGCGATTGCGCTCCTGCGGCGTCACCGTCGTCTGGACGCTCGCCGCGTAGCGGCCGCGCGTGATGTACTGGCGCTTCAGCTCCTGCTCGGCGCGGTCGAGCGCCGAGCGGTCGAAGATGCGCGCCTCCGCGATGCCGATGTCCTTCAGCGCCTTCTTGATCGTGTCGGTGTCGAATTCCTTGTTGCCGACGTACGTGATCGAGCTGATCGTCGGCCGCTCCTGCACGGCGACGATCAGAACGTCGCCCTGCGCCTCGAGCCGCACGTCGCGGAAGAAGCCGGTCGCGTAGAGCGCCTTGACGGCATCGGAGATCTTCTCGTCGGTCACCCGGTCGCCGACCTTGATCGGCAGGTAGCTGAAGATGGTCCCGGCCTCGGTCCGCTGCACGCCCTCGACGCGGATGTCGCGCACGACGAAGGGCTCGATCGCCCACGCGGCTAACGACAGCGCCGATGCGACGAGCCCCGCGAGCAGTCGCGAAACCGGCGCGCGCGCGCGGCGCGCGCGCTCAGAACAGGCGGGAAACGTCATTGAAGAGTGCCAAGGCCATCAGCACGGCAAGCATCGCCATGCCGATGCGCTGACC
This sequence comes from Casimicrobiaceae bacterium, assembly GCA_036375455.1. Lineage (GTDB taxonomy): Bacteria > Pseudomonadota > Gammaproteobacteria > Burkholderiales > Casimicrobiaceae > VBCG01. The sequence goes on from DASURV010000015.1 coordinate 19,442, forward strand.
GACCTCGAATGCACGGTCGGATATCGGACTGCCCTTGATGATTTCGGCGAGATAATACAGCAAGTGCCCGCCATCGAGTAACGGCACCGGCAGCAGGTTCAGCACGCCGAGACTGATGCTGATCAGCGCGAGATAGCTCACGAACACCAGTGCACCGGCCTGCGCCGATTGGCCGGCGATGTCGGCCATTGTCAGCGGCCCGCTGATGTTCTTGAGCGATGCGTCGCCGGTGACGATGCGCCCCAGCATGCGGACGGTGAACGCCGACAGCTCCCACGTCTTGCGCAGGCCCTGGAGGCTCGCCTCGCCCAGGCCATAGCGCACGACGACGGCCGCGCGCTCGGCGGCCTGCGGGTCGACGCGCAATCGCACGCCGGCCTGGCCGACGCGGCGGCCGTTCTGGTCCACCGCCTCCACGGCGACCGGGATCTCGAGCGTCGCGCCGTCGCGCAGGATCCGGTAGACGAGGGTCTCGCCCGGATGCGCGTTCGTGAGCGCGGCGACGTCGCTCGGCGAGCTCATCGGCGTACCGGCGACCGCGACGATCCGATCGCCCTTGCGCAGGCCCGCGCGGTCGGCGGGCTTGCCCGGCAGCACGTGGTCGACCAGCGGCGGGCCGAGATCGGCGCGCAGCCCCAGCGTCGCGAGCGGACTGCCCTCCCAGTCGGCCGCTCCCACTCCCGCGAGCGAGATCTCGCGGTCGATCGGCGCGTTCGCGACGTCGTCGCGCGCGAGCGTGAGCGTCACCTTGTCGTGACCCTGCGCGCGCACGATGCGCCAGCGCAGCTCCTGCCAGCTCCCGACGGACTCGCCGTCGACGGCCACGACGAGGTCGCCGCCGCGCACGTCGGCGGCCGCGGCGGCACTCGCCGCCGGCGGCTCGGCGAGCAGCGCGCGCTGCCCCGGTACGCCCACGACGTACGTGCCGGTGAACAGCAGCACGGCGAGCAGCAGGTTGGCGAGCGGGCCCGCCGCGACGATGGCGATGCGCCGCCAGACCGTCTGGCGGTTGAACGCGCGCGCGCGGTCGGCCGCGGCGACGGGTGCCTCGCGCTCGTCCGCCATCTTCACGTAGCCGCCGAGCGGAATCGACGACAGCGCCCATTCGGTGCGATCGGGGCCGAAGCGCCGCGACCAGACGATGCGCCCGAACCCGACCGAGAAGCGCAGCACCTTGACGCCGGCGAGACGCGCGACGAGATAGTGGCCAAGCTCGTGGAACACGACGAGCACGCCGAGCGTGACCGCGAAGGCGACGACCTTGTAGAGCGCGTCGATCATGGTCGGGGATCAGAGGTCAGAGGACAGGGATCAGGGGCGTCAGCGTATCCGATGGCGCGGCGACGGCCGTGTTGCGCAGTCAGGTCATGCCCGTGAGGTTCGATCGAGTCATGCGCGCGCTCCGCCGCGGCTCTCGACGTGCTGATGCCCGATGCCCGATACCTGATCCCCGAGACCCAGCACCGTGCGGGCGATCTCGCGCGCATCGGCATCGGCGGCGAACGCGTCGTCGAGCGTGCCGACGCGCGCGCGGGCGCGCCGCTCCAGCACCTTGGCGCACACGCGGGGGATGTCGCTGAAGCGGGCGCGACCGCGGAGGAACGCGTCCACGACGATCTCGTTCGCCGCGTTGAGCGCGATCGGCGCGCTGGCATCCGTGGCGAGCGCGTCGTAGGCGAGGTCGATGCACGGAAAGCGGCGCCGGTCGGGCGCTTCGAACGTGAGCTTCGCAAGCTGCGCGAGATCGAGCGGCGCCGCTCCGCTCGCGATGCGCTCCGGAGCCGCCAGCGCCTGCGCGATCGGCGTGCGCATGTCGGGATGCGAGAGCTGCGCGAGCACCGAGCCGTCGACGTATTCGACCAGCGAATGCACGATGCTCTGCGGATGCACGACGACGTCGATGCATGCGGGCTCGACGCCGAACAGCCAGTGCGCCTCGATCACCTCGAGGCCCTTGTTCATCATCGTCGCCGAGTCGACGGAGATCTTGCGCCCCATCGACCAGTTCGGATGCGCGCACGCCTCGTCGGGCGTCACGCGCTCGAAGTCCGCGTCGGGGCGCGCATGGAAGGGGCCGCCGGAAGCCGTGAGCAGGATGCGGCGCACGCCGGCGGCGGCGGGACGCCGGGCATACGGGGTCGGCAGGCACTGGTGGACGGCGTTGTGCTCGCTGTCGATCGGCACCAGCGTCGCCCCGCCCGCCTCGACGGCGTCCATGAACAGCGCGCCGCCGATCACGATCGCCTCCTTGTTCGCGAGCAGGATCCGCTTGCCGGCGCGCGCCGCGGCGAGCGTGGCCGGCAAGCCGGCGGCACCGACGATCGCGGCGAGCACGGTATCGACGTCCGGCAGCGACGCGACTTCGGTCAGGCCCGCGGCGCCGGCGACCACGCGCGTCGCGATCGCTTCCGCGGCGAGGGCGCGCGCGAGCGCGTGTGCGGCGTTCTCGTCGTAGAGGGCGGCGACGCGCGGGCGGAAGCGCCGGCACAGCGCGAGCAGCCCGGCGTCGTTGCGGTGCGCCGCGAGCGCCGCGACGGAGAAGCGATCCGGATGACGCGCGACGACGTCGAGCGTCGACGCGCCGATCGAGCCGGTCGCGCCGAGCAGCGTCAGCGTGCGCCGCATCACGGCCTCGCGAGCAACGCCGTCGCCGCGAGCGCCACCGGCGGCATGGCGGCCAGCAGCGCGTCGGTACGGTCGAGCACCCCGCCGTGGCCCGGCAGCAGCGTGCCGCTGTCCTTGACGCCGGCGCGGCGCTTCAGCAGCGATTCGTGAAGATCGCCGACGATCGACAGCGCGGCGAGCGCGATGCAGAACACGATCCAGAGCGCGACCGCGGCGGCGTCGAGCGGCCGCTCGAATCCCGCGCGCGGTGCGAGCGGCAACAGCGCGAGCGCGTAGACGACGACCGCTGCGATGCCGCCGAATGCGCCCTCCCACGTCTTGCCGGGGCTCACCTGCGGCGCGAGCTTGCGGCGGCCGAAGCGCCGGCCGGTGAAGTACGCCGCGGTATCGGCGATCCATACGATCGCCATCGCGGCCAGCACGAGCCATGGCGAGCGCGACTGCAGCGCGACGACGGCGACGAACGCGCCGAGCAGCACGATCCAGCCGGAAACGGCGCGCGCAACCGTGGAGTCCGGCTGCCAGCGCATCAGCACCGACGGCGTGCCGACGCCGATCCAGAACAGCGTCGCGAGCCCGCAGAACGCGACGACGATCGCGGGCGGCCATCCACCGTCGCGCGTCGCCGCGAGCAGCAGCGCACCGGCGGCGAGCGTCACGGCGACGAAGATCACGCCGCGTGCACCCGCGAAACCGATCAGCCTGGCCCACTCGCGCGCGCCGGCGGCCACGATCAGCAGGACGACGACCCCCCATCCTGCGGGCGGCAGCAGGAACAGCGCGGCGAGCACGGCCGCCACCAGCGCGACCCCGGTGACGACACGCGTGGCGAGGGGAGTCGAGAAGGGCCCGCGAATCGCGACGGGGCTCACGCGTCCTGCGCCTGCTTCGCAACCTGCGGCGGCTCGGTCGCTGCCTGCAGGCTGGCCTGCGCCTGCACCTGGTCGCTCGTGCGGCCGAAGCGGCGTTCGCGCGTCGCGTACGATGCGATCGCCGCGGCCAGCGCGGCCGCGTCGAAATCGGGCCACAACAGGTCGGTGAAGTAGAGCTCGGTGTAGGCGAGCTGCCACAGCAGGAAGTTCGAGATCCGCTTCTCGCCGCCGGTGCGGATGAACAGGTCCGGCTCCGGCGCGTACGCCATCGCGAGGTACGGCTCGAGCGCTTCGGGCTCGAGCGGACGGCCGCTCGCGAGCGCCTCGGGATGCGCGACGAAATAGGCGCGAGCGGCCTGCGCGATGTCCCAGCGGCCGCCGTAATTCGCCGCGATCGTGAGCGTCAGGCGCGTGTTCCCGGCGGTCAGCGCCTCGCCCGCTGCGACGAGATCGCGGATGCGCGGATCGAAGCGCGTCGTGTCGCCGACCACCTTGAAGCGGATGCCGTTGCGGTGCAGCCTCGCAACCTCCTGGTCGAGCGCGCGCGTGAACAGATCCATCAGGATCGACACTTCCTCGGCGGGACGGCGCCAGTTCTCGCTCGAGAATGCGAACAGCGTCAGGTATTCGACGCCCTGGCCGATCGCCGCGCGCACGGCGGCGCGCACCGCCTCGCCGCCCTTGCGATGCCCGGCCACGCGCGGCAGCAGCCGCTTCTTCGCCCAGCGGCCGTTGCCGTCCATGATGATCGCGACATGTCGCGGCACGCTGCGCGACTCGGGGATGATGCGCGTGGAGCTCGAGAACATCACTGACGGCGGCGGCGGGTGGGAAACGAAGCGGCGGAGTCGCGCACGGGCGGTGCGTCAGATCGCCATCAGATCGGCTTCCTTGCCCTGCAGCAGCCGGTCGATGTCGGCGACGAAGCGGTCGGTGAGCTTCTGCAGGTCGTCGTGCGCGCGCCGCTCCTCGTCCTCCGAGCACTGCTTGTCCTTCGCGAGCTTCTTGAGGTGCTCGTTCGCGTCGCGGCGCACGTTGCGCACCGCGACCTTCGCCGCCTCGGCTTCCTTGTGCACGACCTTGATCAGCTCCTTGCGCCGCTCCTCGGTGAGCGGCGGCATCGGCACCCGGATCATGTCGCCGGAGGTCGCCGGATTGAGGCCGAGGTCCGAATCGCGGATCGCCTTCTCGACGACCTGGATCATCTTCTTCTCGAACGGCTGCACGCCGATCGTGCGCGGGTCGGCGAGCGTGACGTTCGCGACCTGCGGCAGCGGCGTCGACGTGCCGTAGTAGTCGACGTGGATGTGGTCGAGCAGGCCGGTGTGCGCGCGGCCCGTGCGCACCTTCGCGAGATCCGCCTGCAACGTCTCGATCGATCGATGCATCTTCTGTTCGGCGGATTTCCTCACGTCATCGATCATGCGTCACCTCATCCGCAATGCACGAGCGTGCCTTCGTCCTCGCCCATGACGACGCGCTTCAGCGCGCCCGGCACGAAGATCGAGAACACCTTGAGCAGCATGTTCTGGTCGCGGCACAGCGCGAGCGCCGTCGCATCCATCACCCTCAGGTTCTTGACGATCGCCTCGTCGAAGGTGAGCGTCGAGTAGCGGCGCGCGGCCGCATCCTTCAGCGGGTCGGACGTGTAGACGCCGTCGACCTTGGTCGCCTTCAGCACGATATCGACGCCCATTTCGCGCCCGCGCAGCGCGGCCGCCGTGTCGGTAGTGAAGAACGGATTGCCCGTGCCCGCCGCGAAGATCACGACCCGGTGCTCTTCGAGGTGCCGCAGCGCGCGGCCGCGGATGTACGGCTCGGCCACCTGGTCGATGCGCAGCGCCGATTGCACGCGCGACTCGACGCCGGCCCGCCGCAGCGCGTCCTGCAGCGCGAGCGCGTTCATCAGCGTCGCCAGCATCCCCATGTAATCGGCCGTCGCCCGGTCCATCCCGGCCGCGCCGGGCGCGACCCCCCGGAAGATGTTGCCGCCGCCGATCACGATCGCGACCTGCACGCCGAGGCGGACCACTTCCGCCACCTCGGCGACGATGCGGTCGATCGTCTCGCGCTCGATCCCGTAGCTGTCGCTGCCCATCAGCGCCTCGCCGGACAGCTTCAGCAGGATGCGGCGGTAGGCGGGTGCACGGACCTGCGTCGGTGCGATGCCGGGGAGCGGCTGAATCGCCGCCGTGGCTGCGCTATCGGGTGGACTCATCGCCGGCTCCCGCATCGAAATCGCGTGCGGTGATCTAGCCGCGCGCCATCGCGGCGACTTCGGCCGCGAAATCGTCCTTGCGCTTCTCGATCCCCTCGCCGACGACGTACGCGACGAAGCCGTTCACGCGTGCGCCCTGCGCCTTGACGATCTCGGCGACCGTCTGCTTGTCGTTCTTCACGAACGGCTGCGCCAGCAACGTGACCTCGGCGAGAAACTTGTTCACCGAGCCTTCTACCATCTTTTCGACGATGTTGGCAGGCTTGCCGGACTCGGCGGCGCGCGCGGCGGCGATCGCCCGTTCCCTCGCCACGACGTCGGCGGGCACCTGCTCGCTCGTGACGGCCATCGGCCTGGTTGCGGCGATGTGCATCGCGAGATCCTTGCCGAGCGTTTCGTTGCCGCCCGTGTAGTCCACAAGGACGCCGATTCGCGCGCCGTGCACGTAGGACGCGACCCTGCCCTGCGCCTCGAGGCGCACGAAGCGGCGCAGCGCGATGTTCTCCCCGATCTTCTGCACGAGCGCGGTCCGCCGGGCCTCGACCGTCTCGCCGGACGCGAGCGTGCGCGCGGCGAGCGCCGCCACGTCGGGCGCGCTCTCGCGGGCGACGAGCTGTGCGATCTCGTTCGCGAAGGCGCGGAAGTCGTCGTTCTTCGCGACGAAATCGGTCTCGCAGTTGACCTCCACCATCGCGGCGACCCTGGCGTCGGCCTGGACCGCGAGGCCGATCACGCCCTCGGCAGCGACCCGGCCGGCCGCCTTGCTCGCCCTGGCACCGCTCCTGATCCGCAGCAGCTCCTCCGCCCTGGCGAGGTCGCCTCCCGCCTCGGTCAACGCCTTCTTGCATTCCATCATGCCCAGCCCGGTGCGCTGGCGCAGTTCCATCACGGTGCTCGCGGCAATTTCCGCCATCTCGTGCTCCATCCTGTCATCGATGCGTCGGGACCGCGGCGCGGCCCGACCGTTCCCACGCGCCCGCTCGTCGCGGACGAGGGTCGTCGCCGTCCCCCGCCCGCAAACCCCTCAGGCCGAAGCTTCGTCGACGAATTCGTCGCCGGACGCGACGATCTCCTGGATCGTGTTGCTCTTCCCTTCGAGCACCGCGTCGGCGACCCCGCGCGCATACAGGCGGATCGCGCGGCTCGAGTCGTCGTTGCCGGGAATGACGTAGTGGATCGGATCGGGATTGTGGTTCGTGTCGACGACGGCGACGATCGGAATCCCGAGCTTCTTCGCCTCGGTGACCGCGATCTTGTGATAGCCGATGTCGATCACGAAGATGGCGTCGGGCAGCGCCCCCATGTCCTTGATGCCGCCGAGGCTCTTCTCGAGCTTGTCGAGCTCGCGCTGGTGCGACAGCGCCTCGCGCTTGCTCATGCGCTCGAACGTGCCGTCGGTCGCCATCTGCTCGAGGTCCTTGAGGCGCTTGATCGAGGCCTTCACCGTCTTGAAGTTGGTGAGCATGCCGCCCAGCCAGCGGTGATCGACGTACGG
>DASURV010000016.1:0-3170 GCA_036375455.1 Casimicrobiaceae bacterium
ACGCAGGCGTACATCGAGCACCGGCTGCGCCACGTCGGGTGGAACGGCGACCCGCGCTTCGATCCGGCCGCGTTCGACCTGATCCACTCCTGGAGCGCGGGCATTCCGCGCCAGATCAACACGCTCTGCAACCGGCTGCTGCTCGCCGGGTTCCTCGGCGAGAAGCACGCGTTCGGCCTGGCCGACGTGCAGGCGATCGCGCGCGAGATCCACGAGGAGCTCGGCCCCGAAGCCAAGCTCGCGGCCGTGCCGCGGAGCGTCGAGCCGGTGGCGCCGCTGCCGATCGGGCGCGATGTCGGCTCCGCGGCGGTTCTCGACGAGTTGCGCGAGATCGAGCGGCGCATCACCCGGCTCGAGACCGCGGTGAGCACGGTGATCGGGCTGATGAACCGCCTGCTGCAGCGCGATCGCCCGGTGAAGCCGGGCGCTCCGGCGAGCCGCTGATGGGCGAGATCCTGCGGCCGCTCGGACCGCTCGCCTGCGTCGTCGGCGCGCGCCCGAACTACATGAAGATGGCGCCGCTGATCCGCGCCTTCGCGGGCGAGAAGCGGCTGCCCGGCGTCGTGCTCGTCCATACGGGGCAGCACTACGATCTCGCGATGAACGAGCGGCTCTTCGACGATCTGCAGTTGCCGGCGCCCGACCTGAATCTCGAGGTGGGGTCGGGCTCGCATGCCGTCCAGACCGCCGAGGTGATGCGACGCTTCGAGCCTGTGATGGACGAGCTGCGGCCGAGCTGCGTGATCGTCGTCGGCGACGTCAATTCGACGCTCGCGGTGAGCCTCGTCGCCGCGAAGAAGCGCACGCCCGTCGCCCATGTCGAAGCAGGGCTGCGCAGCTTCGACCGGGACATGCCCGAAGAGATCAACCGCGTGCTGACCGACCAGATCGCGGACCTGCTGTACACGACCGAGCGCGACGCCGCGCTGAACCTCGCGCGCGAGGGGATCGATGCGGCGCGGATCCAGTTCGTCGGCAACGTGATGATCGACTCGCTGCTCGCGCATCGATCACGTGCGGTTGAGCCGGCGGAAACGCTCGTCAGGGCGCGCGTCGATCCGAGCTTCGCGAGCGCGCCCGAGGGCTTCGGCGCCGTGACGCTGCATCGGCCGTCGAACGTCGACAGCCCCGATGCGCTCGGGGAAGCGCTCGCGGCGCTGTGCGGCGTCGCATCGCGCGTCCCGCTGATCTGGCCCGTGCACCCGCGCACGCGTGCGAACATCGAGCGCTTCGGTTTCGGGGCGATGATCGCAGGCTCGCGCATCGCGCTGCTCGAGCCGCAGGGCTACCTCGAGATGCTCGGGCTGCTCGCGAACGCGCGCCTGGTGCTGACCGATTCCGGCGGCATCCAGGAAGAGACGACGGCCCTGTCCGTGCCCTGCCTGACGATCCGCGACAACACCGAGCGCCCGATCACGATCGAGCAGGGGACGAACACGCTGGTCGGACGCGATCGCGCCAGGATCGAGGCCTGCGTCGACGAGATCCTGAGGACGGGCGGCAAGCGCGGCCGCGTGCCCGAGCTGTGGGACGGCCGCGCCGCGCAGCGGATCGCGTCGCACCTCGCGACATGGCTCGCCGCCCGCGCCTCGCGCGTCGAGCTTCGAGCGTCATGACCACGCTCGCGGCGCCCCCCGGCATCGCCGGCGTCGTGGCGCCGGCGTCACCGATCGTCAATGCGCTGACGATCGACGTGGAAGACTATTTCCACGTTTCCGCGTTCGCGCCGCACATCCGGCGCCACGAATGGGACACGATGGAGTGTCGTGTCGAGCGCAACGTCGAGCGGATCCTCGCGCTGCTGGCCGACGCGAACGCCACTGCCACGTTCTTCACGCTGGGCTGGATCGCCGAGCGCTATCCGAGCCTGATCCGGCGCATCTGCGACACCGGTCACGAGCTCGCGAGCCACGGCTTCGCCCACGAGCGCGCCAGCGCCCAGCCGCCAAAGGAGTTCCTGGCGGATATCGGTCTGGCGAAGGCGATCATCGAGGACGTCACCGGGAAGGACGTGCGCGGCTACCGCGCGCCGAGCTTCTCCGTCGGCGCCTCGAACCCGTGGGCGTTCGACGCGATTTGCGAGGCCGGCTACCGCTACAGCTCGAGCATCTATCCGATTCGCCACGATCACTACGGCATGCCCGATGCTCCGCGCTTCGCGCACGAGGTGCGCCCGGGATTGCTGGAGATCCCGGTGGCGACCGTGCGGCTGCTGCGATCGAACTGGCCCGCGGGCGGCGGCGGGTACTTCCGGCTGCTGCCGTATGCGCTGTCGCGCTGGTCGATCCGGCGCATCAATGCGCGCGATCGGCAGCCGGCGATGTTCTATTTCCACCCCTGGGAGCTCGATCCGGACCAGCCGCGCGTTCGCGGCACCAACGCGAAGACGCGGTTTCGCCACTACGTGAACCTGCGTCGGACGGCGCCACGGCTTGCGCGCCTGTTTCGCGACTTTCGCTGGAGCCGCGTCGACCGCGTGTTCCTCTCCGGAGCGCCGTGATGGAAGTCGATACCACGAGCGTCGCAGGGCGGCCGAAGGACGCCGTCTCCGCGGGAGGCGGCGCAGCGGCGACCGCCGCCGGCGCGGGTGCGGCTCGTCCGGATGCCGCGCGTAGCGCCGCGCTCGCGGCGCAGGAGCCGCGGGTGCGCGCGTTCGCCGCCGGCGACGAGGCGATCTGGGACCGCTTCGTCGACGCCATGCCGGACGCGACGTTCTTCCATCGCGCCGCCTGGCGCGACCTGCTGGAGACCGTCTTCCACCATCGCGCGCACTATCTGATCGCGGAGCGCTCCGGGGCGGTCTGCGGCGTGCTGCCGCTGGCCGAAATTCGGAGCCGCCTCTTCGGGCACTCGCTCGTTTCGCTGCCGTTTTGCGTCTACGGCGGCCCGGTCGCGGCCGATGCGGCGGCGGAGCGGGCGCTCGTCGACGCGGGCGCGGCGCTCGGCGAGTCGCTCGGCGTCGCGCATCTGGAGCTGCGAAACAGGAGCCGGAGGCGCGCCGACTGGCCCTGCCAGGATCTCTACGTCACATTCAGGAAAGCGCTCGCCGCGGACGTCGACGCGAACATGAAGGCGATCCCGCGCAAGCAGCGGGCGATGGTGCGCAAGGGAATCGGCCATGGGTTGCGCAGCGAGGTCGACGGCTCGACCGAGCGCTTCTTCGCCCTCTA
>DASURV010000017.1:0-10229 GCA_036375455.1 Casimicrobiaceae bacterium
CAGCCGTCGACGCGGCGAGCGCGCCGCCGGCACGTCCCGACGACAATGCCGCGACGGATGCGGCCGCCGCAGCGGCGGCACCATCGTCCGGCAAGTCGCCCGAGACGCCCGCGGCACCTGCCGCCGCGGCGCCTTCGATCCCCGCGAGCGGGCAGGCGCTGACGAGGCCGGCGACAGCGCCGCGCACGGATGCCCGCGCCACGACCGATGCCGCAACGCCGGCCGCAGCGCGGCGCGCGAGCTCCCGCGACGCGTCCACCGTCGCGAACCCGGCGGAGCGCGGCGCGCGTGCGCATGACAAGGATGCCGCCGCGACGCAGCGCCTGATCGCTCGCGACCTCGCGGGCTTCATACAGCCTCCGAACGCGCAGGACAGCGCCGAAGCCCCGCGTTCGCAGTAGCGCCCTTGCGCACGCGCGAGCGTGATCGCCGTCGCCGTCGAGGCTTGCGCGATCACGGCTCGCGAGGAATCCTGCATCGGCCTGCTAGACTGCGGCATGGACGCGACGAACGCCACCGCCGAGCTCTGCCGGCGCATCGTCGAAGCGACGTCGGACGCCGTCATCTTCGCCGATCGCGAGGGCCTGATCCGCTTCTGGAACCGCGGAGCGGAGCTCGTGTTCGGATATGCCGCCGCCGAAGTGATGGGCAAGAGCCTCGACATCATCATCCCGGAGCGTCTTCGCCGGGCGCATTGGGACGCCTACGATCGCGCGCTGCAGACCGGCGCAACCAAGTACACCGACCGCGTTCTCACGACGCGCTCGATGCACAAGAACGGCAGCAAGCTGTACGTCGATCTCGGGTTCGGCCTCGTGAAGGACGCGAACGGCACGGTGCTCGGCGCGTTCGCCACCGGCCGCGACTGCACGGCCCGATATCTCGCCGAGCGCGCGCTCAAGGCGCGCGTGCAGGAGCTCGAGACAAAGCCTCCGGCAGCGGGACCGGCGTAGCGTCACGCCCGCGCGAGGGTCGTCAAGGCGGCGCGATCGACGATCCGGATGCGCTCGCGCGCGAGATCGACCCAGCCCTTGTCCTCGAAGACGCGCAGCAGCCGGCTCACGATTTCGCGCACGCTGCCCAGCTCGTCGGCAAGTGCCTGGTGCGTCGCGTGGACGGCGTCGCCCTTGGCGAGCAGCAAGGCGGCGAGCCGCTGATCGAGCTTCTGATAGGCAACCGCCTCGACGACAGACATCAGTGCGGCGAGCCGCTCGCCGAACAGGCCGAAGACGTGATCGCGGAACGCCTCGTCGCTCGCGATCAGCGTGCGGAAGTCGGCGGGCGGCACGATCAGCAGATCCACGTCGGATGCGGCGATCCCGGTGGCCGAGTAATCGGCGTGCCCGAGCAGGCAGCTACTGGAAAGGAGGCAGCTTTCGCCCGGCAGCACGCGGTAGAGGGGCAGCTCGCGACCGTTCGGATAGCGCTGCACGACCTTGATCGTTCCCGCGAGCACCAGCGGGAAGCCCGTGCAGGGCGTGTGCGTGTCGAACAGGATCGTGCCCGCGGGGACCTTCCGGTGAATGCCGCGCTCGAGGATGCGGGCGAGCGTGGCAGCCCCCGCGCCGGCCAGTGCCGGGAAGCGGGCACGCAATGCCTCCATCGAAAGCGGCGGATCGGCGGTCATCGCGCCATTTTTGTGATGCAGGTCACAGATTATGTCGCCCGGCTCTCCTATTCTCCCAACCTGGACGATGTTCTGGGGAGAAAATCGTGCATTCCAACGTCGGCGGGATCGATCGGGCGGCGAGAATCATTATCGGGCTGGCGGTTCTCGCACTGTGGTTCGTCCTCGAGGGCTCGGCCCGGTGGTGGGCGCTGGTCGGCCTCGTGCCGCTCGCGACCGGCCTCATCGGCTGGTGTCCGGCCTACTTTTCCCTCGGGTTCGGCACCTGCAAGCCGCGCAGCGACCGATGACGATGACGCTGCAGTGCCGCCTGCCGGTGCTGCTCTCGCTGCTGGTCGCGCTCACCGCGGGCGCACAGGCGATACCGCAGCCGACGGCCGTCGTTGCCTATCGCGACGTGGATCGCACCGCCGCGGTGGAGGGCGTCGTCGAGGCGGTGCGCCAGTCCACGCTCGCCGCGCAGGTTGCCGGCCGCATCGTCGCGCTGCCCGTGAAGGCCGGCGACGCCGTCAGGGCGGGTCAGGTCCTGTTGGAGATCGATGCGCGCGGCGCCGTGCAGGCCGAGGCGGCGAGCCGGAGCCAGTTGCGGGAAGCGGAGGCGAATCTTGCCAATGCGAGGGCCAGGTTCGAGCGCAGCCGGCGCCTGTTCGAGGAGCGGTTCATCAGCCAGGCGGCGCTCGATCAGGCACAGGCGGAATACCTCGCCGCCCAGGCCCAGACGGCAGCGGCGCTCGCCAACGCGAACCAGTCGAGCACGTCGAAGAGCTACACGACGATCGTCGCGCCCTACGACGGCGTGGTCGCGTCGACCGAGGTCGAGCTCGGCGACATGGCGACGATCGGCCGTCCGCTGGTAACCGTGTTCGACCCGCGCGCGCTGCGCGTGAGCGCGACGCTGCCGCAGGCCGTGCTCGCCGAGGCGAGGCTCGATGCGCCGGTCAGGATTCTCGTGCCGAGCCTCGGGCGCGAGCTCGCGGCGCGGCAGGTCACCGTGATCCCGGTGGCCGACTCGCGCACGCATACGACGCGCGTGCGCCTCGACTTGCCGGATGCGCCGGGGGTGATGCCCGGGCAGTATGCTCGCGCGCTGATCGCCACGGACCACGCGCGTGTCCTGACGATTCCGCTGTCGGCCGTGCTACGCCGCAGCGAGGTGACGGCCGTCTACGTGCTCGACGCGAACGGCCACGCGCAATTGCGGCAGGTGCGCGTCGGCGCGGCCGCGATCGAAGGGTTCGTCGAGGTGCTCTCGGGGCTCAACCCCGGAGAGCGCGTCGCGCTGGACCCGGTGCGCGCCGGCATCGAAGCGAGCCGCAGCGGTGAACCCCGCGCCTAGCGCCAGCGCCACGGGCATCTCCGGCCGCATCGCCCGCTTCTTCCTCGAATCGCGTCTCACGCCGCTGATCGCGTTGCTCGCGCTGCTGCTGGGCGCCTTCGCCGTCGTCGTGACGCCGCGCGAGGAGGAGCCGCAGATCAACGTGACGATGGCGAACGTGCTCGTCCCCTTCCCGGGTGCGTCGGCGCACGACGTCGAGGCGCTGGTCGCGATTCCCGCCGAGCAGGTGATCGCCCAGATCCAGGGGCTCGATCACGTGTACTCGGTGTCGAAGCCCGGGCTCGCGATCATCACGGCGCAGTTCGAGGTCGGCGTGCCGCGGACCGACGCGCTGGTGCGGCTCTACGACACCGTCTTCTCGAATCGCGACTGGCTCCCCAGGGAGCTCAACGTCGGCGAGCCGCTGATCAAGCCGAAGGGAATCGACGACGTCCCGATCGTCACGCTGACGTTGTGGACGGCGGATGCGGCCCGCGGTGCGTTCGAGCTGGAGCGCGTCGCGCACGCCGTCGAGGTCGAATTGAAGCGCGTGCCGGGCACCCGCGAGGTGACGACGATCGGCGGTCCGGGACGCATCGTGCGCGTGCTGCTCGATCCGCAAAAGCTCGCCGCGTTCGGGCTCGCCGCCGGCGACATCCGGCGCTCGCTGGTGGCCGCCAATACCGCCTTGCCCTCCGGTGCGCTCGTCGCCGACAACCGGCTCGTCGAGGTGGAAACGGGGCAGTTTCTCCGCGATGCGAACGACGTCGCCGCGCTGGTCGTCGGCGCCGCCGGCGGGAATCCGGTCTATCTGTCCGACGTCGCGCAGGTCGTCGATGGCCCGCCGCCGCCGCAGCGTTACGTGTGGCTCGGCACCGGACCGGGCGCCGCTACGAAGGGAATCGGCGCCAGCGGCGAGTTTCCGGCCGTGACGATCGCCGTCACCAAGAAGGCCGGCGAGAATGCGGTAGACGTGGCGCAACGGCTGGTCGAGCGCGTCGCCGAGCTGCGCAACGCGGTGATCCCGTCCGGCGTCGAGGCGACCGTGACGCGCAATTACGGCGAGACCGCGAACGACAAGGCGCTGAAGCTCATCCAGAAGCTCGTGTTCGCCACGCTTTCCGTCGTCGCGCTCGTGCTCGTCGCGCTCGGACGGCGCGAGGCGGTCATCGTCGGCGCGGCGGTCATCCTTACCCTCGCGGCGACCCTCTTCGCGTCGTGGGCGTGGGGATTCACGCTGAACCGCGTCTCGCTGTTCGCGCTGATCTTCTCGATCGGCATTCTCGTCGACGACGCGATCGTCGTCGTCGAGAACATCCATCGGCACCGGACGCTCGAGCCCGACGCGCGCCTGGCGACGCTGATCCCGAAGGCGGTCGACGAGGTCGGCGGACCGACGATCCTCGCGACGCTGACGGTGATCGCGGCGCTCCTGCCGATGGCGTTCGTCAGCGGGCTGATGGGCCCCTACATGGCGCCGATCCCGATCAACGCGAGCATGGGGATGGTGATCTCGCTCGCGATCGCGTTCATCGTCACGCCGTGGCTGGCGTTGCGGCTCGCCCCGCGGCAGGCGGCGCTCGCGCACGCGCCGTCGGCGCTCGACGCGACGCTCGCGCGCGGCTTCGCGCATCTGCTCGCGCCATTCCTCGATCCGCGGCGCGGCGCACGCCGGCGGGCACTGCTGTGGAGCGGCATCGGCGCCGCGATCGCGCTGTCCGCGCTGCTCGCCGTCGTTCAGTGGGTCGTGCTGAAGATGCTGCCGTTCGACAACAAGTCGGAGTTCCAGGTCGTCGTCGACATGCCGGCCGGCACGCCGGTGGAGAACACCGCGTCGGTGCTCCGTGCGATGGGCACGTACGTCGCGACGCTGCCGGAGGTGACCGATTACCAGGGCTACGCCGGCACCGCGACGCCGATCAATTTCAACGGGCTCGTGCGTCAATACGGCCTTCGGCAGGCGCCGGAGAACGGGGACCTGCAGGTGAACCTCGTCGACAAGCATCGGCGCAACCGCCAAAGCCACGAGATCGCGGCCGCCGCGCGGCCCGAGCTCGAGCGCATCGCGGCCCGCTACGGCGCCAGGGTGAAGGTCGTCGAAGTGCCGCCCGGCCCGCCGGTGCTCTCGCCCCTGGTGGCCGAGGTGTACGGCCCGGACGAGAGCGGGCGCAACGCGGTCGCCAAGCGCGTGCGCGCGGCGTTCGCGCAGCGCGCCGAGATCGTCGGCATCGACGACTCGATCGAGGACCCCGCACCGAAGCTCTCCGTGCGCATCGACCAGACCCGGGCCGCATCGCTCGGCGTGGCGCCGTCCGACATCGTCGCGACGATGCGCGTTGCGCTCGACGGCGACGACGTGACGGTGCTCCACGACGGGCAGGCCAAGTACGGCGCCCCGGTGCGCCTCACGCTGCCGGCCGAGCGGCAGGCGCGCCTCGACGAGCTGCTGGGCATGAAGGTGCGCGCGGCCGACGGCGCGCTCGTGCCCCTTGCCGAAGTGGTGCGCCCGCATGGCGTCGAGCGGGATCGGACGATCTACCGCAAGGATCTGCTGCCCGTCGTCTACGTGATCGGCGACGTCGCCGGCAAGGTCGACAGTCCGCTCTACGGCATGTTCGGCGCACGCGGCGCGCTCGCCGGCGTGCCGCTGCCGCAGGGCGGGCGCCTCGGCGAATACTTCGTCCGCCAGCCGTCCGATCCGTACCGCGAGTATGCGATCAAGTGGGACGGCGAGTGGCAGGTGACCTACGAGACGTTTCGCGACATGGGCCTGGCGTACGCGATCGGGCTCGTGCTGATCTACCTGCTCGTCGTCGCGCAGTTCGGCTCGTACGTGACGCCGCTCGTGATCATGGCGGCCATTCCGCTGACGATCATCGGCGTGATGCCCGGGCACGCGCTGCTCGGCGCGCAGTTCACGGCGACGTCGATGATCGGCATGATCGCGCTCGCGGGCATCATCGTGCGCAACTCGATTCTGCTCGTCGACTTCATCAACCTGCAGGTCGCCCGCGGCGTGCCGTTCGCGCAGGCGGTCGTCGATTCGGCCGCGGCGCGCGCGAAGCCGATCGCGCTGACCGGCCTCGCGGCGATGCTGGGGGCCCTGTTCATCCTCGACGATCCGATCTTCAACGGCCTCGCGATCGCCCTGATCTTCGGCATCCTGGTCTCGACGCTTCTGACGCTCGTCGTGATTCCGGTGCTCTATTACGCGATCAACCGTCATGACCGGTGCGGCGCCGACTCCGGCCCCGGGATTCGCCAGGCGTTCCCCACGTGACCGTCACCCGTCAGTTTCCCGCTCCCCACGTGCTCCGCTTCGCCACGCTCGACTCGCTGCTGGCCACCGTGCGCGACTACGCGCCGCGCTACGTTCCGCTGCCGCACCCGTCGCCGCGAAATCGACCGTGGCTTGCGCGCCACCCGTGGTTCGAGCGGCAGGTGCTGCCGATGCTGCGTACGCGGGTCGGATCGCTCGTCGTCCGCTGACGCGGTGCGCCGGCCGCCCTCGAGCCTGGCGCCGGCGTCGGGGAACCTCAGAGCGTCGGCGTGCCGCCGTGCGCGTAGGTCCGCTCGCGCTGCCGCTGGCAGCGGATGCACCGCTTTGCCGTCGGATACGCGAGCAGGCGCTCGAACGCGATGTCGTCGCCGCAGGCGATGCAGGCGGCGAACGTCCCGTTTGCGATCCGCGCCTTCGCCGCCTCGATATCGCGCAGCTCCTCGATGTGCCGGTCGACGATCGCGACGTTGAGATCCGCGAGCGCGTCGGCGACCGACTGATCGCCGATGTCCGCGGGAACCCGCCCGATCAGCTCGGCGTACTGCTGGTTCTCGCCGTGCTCGAACTCGTCGTGAACCTCTCCGAGCAGCAGTCGGTAGCGCGCGTCCAGCCGCTCGCCGAGCTCGGATACCTGTTTCGCCGTCAGTCCCATGGCTCCTCCCTCGAGTTGGTCAGCCGTCGCGATTGCAGGTTCCGCGGGCGCCGCCGCTGCGCGATCGGCTAGCGTGCCGGCGGATCGAGGCGCATGCCGCTCATCAGATCCTGCGCGAGATACTGCTGCCGGAAAGCCTCGAACGGGACGCGGTCCGCGTCCTCGACGCTGCGTTGCGCCGCAAGCGACTCCTCGGCCATCCGCGCCAGGCGCTGCTCGGCGGCCGCTGCGAAAGGCAGTGCGCGCAGCGCCTCGCGATGGCGACGCGACTGTGCGAGCGCGAATCCGACGTACGAATTGCCGTTCTGCCGCAGCTCCCGCAGCACGCGCGCCGAAGGCGTGCGCTCGGGGTCGCGCAGCATCTCGGCGGCACCGTCCAGGGCGTTCGCGTGGGTCCGCGAATCCTGGGCGCGGTCGAGGGCCGCCGCGATGGGCGCGCACTCGCGCAGCAGCGCCATCCCCCATGCCGCCAGCTCGACTTCCGCGCCTTCGCGGCGCAACCGCAGGCCGGCTTCGCGGCCGCGCTCGGCGACGAGGTACTGGTTCTGCGCGAGCACGCCGATCTCCTCCGGAGAATCGGGCGGGCTGTCGCGGAGCAGGCAATGCAGCAGGAACACGTCGAGGAAGTGCATCGTCGTCGCGTCGACGCCGATCGGCGAGAACGGGTCGACGTCGAGACTGCGCACCTCCACGTATTCGACGCCGCGGTCCGTCAGCGCATGCAGCGGCCGCTCGCCGCGCCGGATGCGACGCTTGGGCCGGATCGTGCCGTAGAACTCGTTCTCGATCTGCAACAGCGTCGTCGCGAGCTGGCGGTAACCCCCGTCGCCGTCGAATATTCCGATCGCCTCGTATTGCGGATAAGGCTCCGTCAACGCGCGATGCAGCGAGCGCGCGTAGCTCGCGAGGCTGTTGTAGCTGACGGCGAGCGAGCGCTGCGCGTCGCTCTGGTACCCGAGCGGCCCCATGCGCAGCGATGTCGCGTGCGGCAGGTACAGCGTCTCGGACGAAAGCCCCTGCAGCGCGTGCCGCCGGCCCGCGACGAACGATCGGCACACGGCGGGCGACGCCCCGAACAGGTACAGCGGCAACCAGGAATGGCGCCGGAAGTTGCGGATCAGCCCGAAGTAGGCGTCGGTCCGAAACGCGCACGCCTCGCGCGTGTCGGACGCGGCGCGCTGCAGCGCCGCCATCGCGTCCTCCGGCAGCGAGAAGTTGTAATGCACCCCCGATATCGTCTGCATGCGGCGCCCGTAGCGCCGCGACAGGCCTTCCCGGTAGACGCTCTTCAGCCGGCCCACGTTGGATGTTCCGTACCGGCCGATCGGAATCTCGTCGTCGGCCGGGAGCTGGCACGGCATGCTGGACGACCACAACAGCTCGTCCCCGATGTGCCGGTACACGAACTGGTGGATCTCGGCGAGCTCCCGCCGGCACGCATCGACGCCGGGATGGACGCCCGTGATGAGCTCGACCTGCGATTCGCTGAAATCGGTCGTGATGTGCGGATGCGTGAGCGCCGCGCCGAGCTGCCGTCGATGCGGCGTGCTTGCCAGCATCCCGTCGGGCCGTACGCGCAGGCTCTCCTTCTCGATGCCGCGCAGCAGGCCGTTCAGCGTGCCGGGCGAAAGCGCCTGCAATCGTTGCTGCGCGCGAACCAAGCGAAACTCTCCCTGCCTGCGGATTGAGGCTGCACGGCGCCGGGTCGGATTCGCCGCTGCCGACCGCCGCATGATCACCGGCTGCATTATGCCTGCCGAGCGGAATCCGCGACCGGATTGTTGACGACGATCAACGCGAGGCCGCGCCCGCCGCGCGATGCTGCGAGCACCCGAGGACGAATCGCATCGAGGAGCCGCATCGTGAGGCGACGAGCGCCGACCACCTCCACCGGTACTGCAGCACGCTACCGCGCCCGCATTTTCGACGACAAGCGGCACGATCCCTACCAGCCGGCCGGCAAGTACGCCGAGCCGACGCGTTGCAGGGATTGCGGCGCCATCTATCGCAAGGGACGCTGGCAGTGGGGCGAGGCACCCGAGGGCGCCCGCGTCGACGCGTGTCCGGCGTGCCGCCGGACGCAGGACCGGCTGGCGGCGGGAACGCTGGTCCTCGAGGGAGCGTTCCTCGCGGCGCACCGCGCCGAGTTGCTCCGGCTCATTCACAACGAGGCGGAGCACGAGCGGCGCGAGCACCCGCTGCACCGGATCATGCACATCGACGAGCCCGGCGACCGCGTCGAGGTCTCGACGACCGACATCCATCTGCCGCAGCGGATCGGCGAGGCACTGAAGCGCGCCTACGACGGCGCGCTCGACGTGCAGTACGGCCACGACGAGTACCGGGTCCGGGTGCGCTGGCAGCGGTAGCCGGCAGGGCCGGCCGCAGCGCGCGATCGGGCGACGGCCGCGCCCGGAGGCCATCGTGGCGCGCGCCACGGCCGCAGCGCATCGCGTCGCCGCCATCGAACCGGGCGGCCCCGCCGGTGTCGACCACCTGATAGCGCGGGGGGAGTCCGCTAGAATGGACTCGTCACGAACGACCCGCGAAATCGCATGACTCCGTTGAGCTCGCATCAGAGCGGTCGCGCCGACGTCGGCGGACGCCGTGTTTCCGGCGGCGTGCGGCAACTGCTCGACACGATGATGCAGGGGACGGACATCCCCTGCCGGATCGTCTTCGCGAACGGCGCCGAATACCGGAACGGGGAAGCGGCACCCCGCTTCACGATCCTCTTCCGCAGCCGCCGCGGCGAGTCGCGGCTGCTGCGCTACGGCCATGTCGGGTTGCTCGAGGCGTACTTCGACGGCGACGTCGACGTCGAAGGGGAGTTCCCGCTGGCGTTCCGGCTAGCGCTCGACCGCGAGTTCAGCCAGACCCCGAACGCGCTCGTGCAGCTTCGCAATCGCTGGCACGAGCTGCGCTTCTCCAACCGTTCGATCGCGCAGGCCAAGGCAAACGCGCGGGCGCACTACGGGCTCGGCAAGGCGTTCTACGCGCCGTGGCTCGACCGCGCCGGCATGATGTACACGTGCGCGTACTGGAAGGAGGGAACGACGTCGCTCGAGGAGGCGCAGCGCAACAAGATGGACCACGTCTGCCGCAAGGTGCAGCTCAAGGCGGGCGAGACGTTCGTCGACGTGGGCTGCGGCTGGGGTGGGCTGCTCTTTCACGCGTGGCGCAACTTCGGGGCACTCGGCACCGGCATCAATACGACGACCGAGCAGGTCGCCGAGCTGCGCGACGACGTCGAGCGGCAGGGCCTCGCGGAGCGGATCCGCGTCGTCGAGTGCGATTTCCGCGAGATCCCCGGCCGGTACGACAAGCTGCTGTCGATCGGCACGCTCGAGCACGC
>DASURV010000018.1:0-26322 GCA_036375455.1 Casimicrobiaceae bacterium
CCGAGCGCGAATCCCGCCTCCTGGGGGGTAGCGAAGCGGCGGAGGATGCGGGCGACGCAGGGACGTCGAGCGCGATGGTGGTGCGCCCGTGACCCCGTACCTCTCGCTCGCGATCTGGGTGCCGATCGTCGCGGGCCTCGCCGTGCTCGGCTTCGGCCGGGACCGCGACGCTGGCTTCGCGCGCTGGGTCGCGCTGATCGGCGCGGTCGCGGGCTTCCTGGTCACGATTCCGCTGTATCTGCATTTCGACACGACGACCTCGGCGATGCAGTTCGTCGAATACGCGGAATGGATTCCCCGGTTCGACATCCACTACCACCTGGGGGTCGACGGGATCTCGGTGCTGTTCGTGCTGCTGAACAGCTTCATGACCGTGATCGTCGTCTGGGCCGGCTGGGAGGTGATCACGACGCGCGTCGCGCAGTACATGGCGGCGTTCCTGATCCAGTCGGGGCTGATGAACGGCGTCTTCAGCGCGCTCGACGGGATCCTGTTCTACCTCGTGTTCGAGGCGATGCTGATCCCGATGTACCTGATCATCGGCGTCTGGGGCGGTCCCAATCGCGTCTACGCGGCGCTCAAGTTCTTCCTCTACACGATACTCGGGTCGCTGCTGATGCTGGTGGCGCTGATCTACCTCTACAGCGTGTCGGAGAGCTTCGAGATCCT
Source organism: Casimicrobiaceae bacterium (assembly GCA_036375455.1). Taxonomy (GTDB): domain Bacteria; phylum Pseudomonadota; class Gammaproteobacteria; order Burkholderiales; family Casimicrobiaceae; genus VBCG01. The sequence continues at coordinate 670 of DASURV010000018.1, forward strand.
CGAGTGGTACAAGGTGCCGCTCGAGATGCGCACGCAGATCCTGCTGTGGATCGCGTTCTTCCTCGCCTTCGCCGTCAAGGTACCGATGTGGCCGGTGCACACATGGCTGCCCGACGCCCACGTCGAGGCGCCGACCGGCGGCTCGGTCATCCTCGCGGCGATCACGCTGAAGATCGGCGCCTACGGCTTCGTCCGCTTCATCCTGCCGATCCTGCCCGACGCGTCGCGCTACCTGGCGGGGTTCGTCATCGCGCTGTCGCTGATCGCCGTCATCTACATCGGCTTCGTCGCGATCGTGCAGGCCGACATGAAGAAGCTGATCGCGTACTCGTCGATCTCGCACATGGGCTTCGTCACGCTCGGCTTCTTCCTGTTCAGCCAGCTCGGCGTCGAGGGCGCGCTCGCGCAGATGCTCTCGCACGGCTTCGTGTCGGCGGCGATGTTCCTGTGCGTCGGCGTCATGTACGACCGCACGCACTCGCGGCTGATCGCCGACTACGGCGGCGTCGTCAACACGATGCCGAAGTTCGCCGCCTTCATGATGCTGTTCGCGATGGCGAACGCCGGCCTGCCGGGCACCTCGGGCTTCGTCGGCGAGTTCCTCGTGATCCTCGCCGCGGTCAAGGCGAACTTCTGGCTGGGCTTCGGCGCCGCGATCACGCTGATCCTCGGCGCCTCCTACACGCTGTGGTTGTACAAGCGCGTGATCTTCGGCGCGGTGGCCAACGCGAACGTCGCCAAGCTCGACGACATCGGCAGCCGCGAGTTCTGGCTGCTCGGCGCCATCGCGCTCCCCGTGCTCGCGATGGGCGTGTGGCCGAAACCGTTCATCGACGTGATGCACACCTCGGTCGCCGACCTGCTGCAGGTCGTCGCCCGCTCCAAACTGTAGCCGGGCCGGCCGATGTTCGCTCACCTCAACTACTGGGCCGCGCTGCCGGAGATCGTGATCCTCGCCGCGGCGTCGCTGATCCTGCTCGTCGACCTGTTCGTGCCCGACCAGCGCCGGCACGTCACGTACTGGCTCACGCAGCTCACGCTCCTCACCGCGACCTGCGTGACGCTCGCGACGCTTCGCGCCGGCGCGATCCGGGGGTACCACGGCCTGATCGTCGACGACATGCTGGCCGATTTCCTGCGCATCGCGTGCTTCGTGGCGGTGTCGCTGATGCTGTTCTATTCGCGCAGCTACATGGTGGCGCGGGGCCTCTTCCGCGGCGACGTGTTCGTCCTGACGCTGTTCGCGCTGCTCGGAATGCAGGTGATGATCACCGGCAACAACTTCCTGACGCTCTATCTCGGGCTCGAGCTGCTGTCGCTGTCGCTCTACGCGCTCGTGGCCGCGCGGCGCGACGATCCGCGCGGCGCCGAGGCGTCGATGAAGTACTTCGTGCTCGGCTCGCTCGCCTCGGGGATGCTGCTCTACGGGCTGTCGATGATCTACGGGGTGACCGGGTCGCTGGATCTCGACACGGTCGCGCGGGCGATCTACCAGCGCGAGGCGAGCGGCGTCCTGCTGACGTTCGGGCTCGTCTTCATCGTGTCCGGTCTCGCCTTCAAGCTCGCCGTCGTGCCCTACCACATGTGGGTGCCGGACGTGTACGACGGGGCACCGACGTCGATGACGCTGCTGATCGGCACCGCGCCGAAGATCGCCGCGTTCGCGATGGCGCTGCGCATCCTCTCCGGCGCGCTGCAGGGATCGGCGATCGACTGGCAGGGCATGCTGATCGTGCTGTGCGTGCTGTCGATGGTCGTCGGCAACCTGATCGCCATCGCGCAGTCGAACATCAAGCGGATGCTCGCCTACTCGACGATCGCCAACATGGGCTACATGCTGCTCGGCTTCCTGACGGCGAACCGGGCGGGCTTCTCCGCCGCGATGTTCTACACGGTCTCGTACGCGCTGACGAGCCTCGCGGCGTTCGGCATCGTGCTGCTGCTGTCCCGCGAGGGCTTCGAGAGCGACCGCCTCGACGACTTCAAGGGGCTCAACCAGCGCTCGCCGTGGTGGGCGTTCATCATGCTGCTGGGCATGTTCTCGCTCGCCGGCCTGCCGCCGACGCTCGGCTTCTATGCGAAGTTCATGGTGATCGAATCGGCGATCAACGAGGGCTTCGTCTGGCTCGCGGTCGTCGCCGTCCTGACGTCGCTGATCGGCGCCTTCTACTACCTGCGCATCGTCAAGCTCATGTACTTCGACGATCCCGTCGAGACGCTGCCGATCGCCGTGCGCGGCGACACGCGGGTGGCGCTGTCGGCGAACGGGCTGCTGCTGCTCGTGCTCGGCATCGTGCCGCAGGGGCTGATCAATCTCTGCGCGCTCGCGCTCACGCAGTCGAACTTCCTCTGACGCCGCCGCGGGGCGCGCGAGCGGCGTGCTACCATCCGACGACTCCGTTCGATTCCCCATGCGCGTCGGCTTCTTCGTCACCTGCCTGGTCGACCTGATGCGGCCGTCGATCGGTTTCGCGGCGATCAGGCTGCTCGAGTCCGGCGGCGCCGAAGTGTACGTGCCGCCGTCGCAGACGTGCTGCGGCCAGCCGGCGTACAACTCCGGCGATCGCGCCGACACGATCGCGCTCGCCCGCAAGGTCGTCGAGGAATTCGAGGGCTGCGATTACCTGGTCGCGCCGTCCGGGTCCTGCAGCGGCATGATCAAGACGCACTACGGGGAGCTCTTCGCCGACGACCCCGCCTGGTCGGCGCGCGTGGCGGCATTGGCCGGCAGGACGTACGAGCTGACCGAATTCCTCGTCGGCGTGCTCGGACTCGAGCGCGTTCCGGGCGACTTTCGGGGCACCGTCACGTATCACGATTCCTGCGCCGGGCTGCGCGAGATGGGCGTGAAGGCGCAGCCGCGGGCGCTGCTCGCACGGATGGGCGGCGTGCGGCTCACCGAGATGGCGGACTGCGAGACGTGCTGCGGCTTCGGCGGCACGTTCGCGCTGAAGCTCGGCGAGATTTCCGCGCGGCTCGCCGACAACAAGTGCCAGCACATCGTGACGAGCGGTGCCGATGCGGTGGTGCTGGGCGACCTCGGTTGCATGCTGAACATCGAGGGGCGGTTGCGCCGCCGCGGCGACGCGACCCGCGTGCTGCACGTCGCCGAAGTGCTCGCCGGCGTGCTGCCCTAGCATCATGCAAGTCGCGTCGATGCACTTCAAGGAGCGCGCGCACGCGAGCCTCCACGACGCGCAGTTGCAGGCGAGCCTGCGCAAGTTCCAGGGCAAGTTCGTCCCCGCCCGCCGGCGGGCGATCGTCGAGCTCGACGACTTCGAGGGCACGCGCGACGCGGCGCGTGCGATCCGCCAGCGTGCGCTCGACGATCTCGACGTCTGGCTGACGATCTTCGAGGAGAACGCCCGCGCGCGCGGCGCGACGGTGCTCTATGCGCAGACGCCGGCCGAGATCAACGCGCTCGTGCTCGAGATCGCCGGGCGCCACGGCGTCTCCCGGATCATCAAGTCGAAGTCGATGGTCTCCGAGGAGTCCGGGCTCAATCACGCGATCGAGGCGGCGGGGCTCAGCGTCGTCGAGACGGACCTCGGCGAATACATCCTGCAGATCAACGACTACGAGCCGCCGTCGCACATCATCGGCCCGGCGCTGCACAAGTCGCGCGACGAGGTGGCGGACCTGTTCCAGCGGCGCCATCGCACGCCGCGGAAGGAGGGCATCGACGAGCTGTGCCTCGAGGCACGGGAAGTGATGCGCTCGCACTACCTGACGGCGGACATGGGGATTTCGGGCGGCAACTTCTTCGTCGCCGAGACCGGCTCGGTCGTCCTCGTCACCAACGAGGGCAACGCGACGCTGGCGACGACGCTGCCGAAGGTGCACGTGGCCATCTCCGGCATCGAGAAGGTCGTCCCGACGCTCGAGGACGTTGCGACGCTGATGCGCCTGCTGCCGCGCTCGGCGACCGGACAGTCGATCTCGAACTACGTCGACGTCCTGACCGGCGTCCGCGGCGCCGGCGATTTCCACGGCGCCGAGCACATGTACTTCATCGTCGTCGACAGCGGGCGCAGCGCGGTCCTCGGCAGCCCGGTCAGGGAAGCACTGCGCTGCATCCGTTGCGGCGCCTGCATGAACCATTGCCCGGTGTACCAGAACATCGGCGGGCATTCGTACGGCTGGGTCTATCCGGGGCCGATCGGCGCGATCCTGACGCCGATGTACGTCGGCCTCGAGAACGCGCTCGAGCTGCCGCATGCGTCGACGATGTGCAACCAGTGCGGCGTCGTGTGCCCGGTGCGGATCCCGCTGCCGGATCTGCAGCGCAAGCTGCGCGAGGCCGAGTTCGAGCGCGGCCTGCGGCCCTGGTACGAGCGCCTCGCACTGAAGGCCTGGGGCTGGCTCGCCCGGCAGTCGGCGCTCTACGCCTTCGCCTCGAGGATCGGCGTGCGCCTGTTGCGCATGCTCGCCGATCGCAACGGCATGATCCACAAGCTGCCGCTTGCGGGCGGCTGGACCGACGAGCGCGACCTGCCGGCGCCGGCCGGGAAGACTTTTCGCGAGCTCTACCGGAAGCGGGTGTCGGGCGACGCTTCGCGCACGAAGGGATCGGCATGAGCCTGGGGGTGCACCGGTGAGCGCGGCTTCGCATCCGCCGCACACGAGCGTTCCGCATCTGTCGCGCCGCGGCGATTCGCTCGGCACCGAGAACGCCTTCGTAGTGCTGGCGGAGGTGAATGCGCTTGCGCGCAGCGGCAAGGACATCGTGTCGTTCTGCATCGGCCAGCCCGACTTCCCGACGCCGCGCAACATCCAGGACGCCGCCGTGGCCGCGATCCGCAGCGGCAAGCACGGCTACACGCCGTCCGCCGGCATCGACGAGTTGCGCGAGGCGGTGGCGCGCGACCTCGGCGCGCGGCGGGGCCTCGACATCCGCGCCGACGACGTCGTCGTCGGCGCGGGCGCGAAGCCGTTCATCGCGTACACGATCGCGTCGGTGACCGACTACGGCGTCGGCGACGAGGTGATCTATCCGGTCCCGGGATTCCCGATCTACGAGTCGCAGATCGTCGCGAACGGCGCGGTGCCGGTGCCGATCTTCCTGCGCGAGACGCGCGATTTCGCGTTCGACCCGGCGGAGCTCGAAGCGAAAATCACGCCGAAGACGCGGCTCCTGATCCTGAACTCGCCGCAGAATCCCACCGGCGGCGTGCTCGCGGCGCCAGACCTCGACGCGATCGCGGCGATCCTCGCGCGCCACCCGCAGGTCTGGGTGTTCGCCGACGAGATCTATTCGCGGCTGGTCTACGACGGCCAGTTCGACACGCTCGCGAGGCGCGAGGGGATGCTCGAGCGCACGATCATCTCCGACGGCGCATCCAAGACCTGGGCGATGACGGGCTGGCGCCTTGGCTACGTCGCCAATCGCGCGCTCGCGCCGACGTTCACGCGCTGGATCACGAATACCGAATCGTGCGCCTCGCAAATCTCGCAATGGGCGGCGGTCGAGGCGATCAACGGGCCGCAGGACGCCGTCGCCGAGATGCATGCGCAGTTTCTCGAGCGGCGCGACCTGATCGTGGGGCTGCTGAACGCCGTGCCCGGTATCACGTGCCGGCATCCGGGCGGGGCGTTCTACGCCTGGCCCAACGTCACCGAGGCCTGCTGGCGCGTCGGCGCCGCCGATTCGGAGGCCTTTCGCAAACGCCTGCTGCACGAGGCGGGCATCGCCGTTCTCGCCGACATCCATTTCGGCCGGCGCGTGCCCGGCGAGGGGCAGCACATCCGCTTCTCCTACGCGGCGTCGACGCAGGCGATCGAGGACGGCATCGCGCGCCTCGACGCGTTCGTGCGCCGCAACGCGCTCTGAGCGCGATGGCGATCGACGACAACCGGGCATCGCGCGATGCCGTTCTCGCCCGCGTGCGCGCGGCGCTCGGCCGGCGCGGCGGCGACGACGAGGCGCGTGCGGCCGCGCAGGGCTACCTCGCGGCGCGGCGCCAGGGTCCGCGTCCCGCATTGCCGGCCGACCTGCCGCAACACTTTCTCACGCGCGCGACGGACATGGAAAGCACCGTCGAGCGCGTGGCGGCGCCCGACGAGGTGCCGCCGGCCGTCGCGCGCTACCTCGCGTCGATCGCGGCTGCGCTGCAGGTTTCCTCCGAAGGCGGGCGAGGCGGCGCCGCGGGCGCGGCGCAGAGCGGCCCCGGTTTCCCGAGCGGCGTCTGCTGGCCGGAACTCGCCACGCTGGGGTGGACGACCGCCGGGATGTCGGTCGAATCGCGGCCGACCGTCGGTCACGATGCGCTCGGCATCACCGGGTGCTTCTGCGCGATCGCGGAGACGGGAACGCTGGTGTTCGTGAGCGGCATCGAGACGCCATCGGGGACATTCCTGCTTCCGGAGACGCATGTCGCGATCGTGCGCGCCGACCAGGTGGTGGCGGGCATGGAGGAGGCGTTCGCGCGCATCCGCGATGCGCACGGGTCGCTGCCGCGCGCCGTGAACCTCGTCTCCGGTCCCTCGCGCACCGGCGACATCGAGCAGACGATCGTGCTCGGCGCGCACGGCCCGCGCCGGTTGCACATCGTGCTCGTCGGTTAGTGTTAGTCGGAACCGCCGAGCACGCCCTAATCGGCGAACTCGCGCATCACCGTGTCGATCGCCGAGCGGTCGGACAGGAAGGCGTCGATGCAGGTCGGGTCGAAGTGCCCGCCGCGCTGCGACTTCAGGAATTCGAGGCCCTCGTCGGGGCGCCACGCGCGCTTGTAGGGCCGCTCGGAGACCAGCGCGTCGAAGACGTCGGCGACGGCGACGATGCGGGCGACGAGCGGAATATCCTCGCCGTGCAGGCCGTTCGGATACCCGGAGCCGTCGAACTTCTCGTGGTGCCCGAGCGCGATGATCGCGCCCATCGACAGGTACTTCGACGGGCTGCCCTTGAGGATGTCGTAGCCGATCCGGGGGTGGTCGCGCATCACCTCGAGCTCCTGCTGCGTGAGCGGCCCTTCCTTCAGGAGCACCGAATCCGGAACGCCGATCTTGCCGATGTCGTGCATCGGCGCGGCGACCTCGAGCACGTGCACGGTTTCCGACCCGAGCCCCAGGTGCTGGCCGATCAGCGCGGAATACTTCGCCATCCGCATCAGGTGGTTGCCGGTGGTCCTGTCGCGGAACTCGCCCGCCTTCGCGAGCTTCGCGAGCGTCTCGAGCTCGCGCTCGTGGATCTCCGCGACCGACTTGTCGACCTGGTACTGCAGCACCCGCGCCTGGTCCGACAGCACGATCTTATGGCGGCGCAGCTCGAGCAGGTTCGCGCAGCGCGCGCGCGTTTCGTGATCGTCGAGCGGCTTGATCAGGAAGTCGGTGGCGCCGGCCTCGAGCGCGTCGTAGCGGATCTTGCGATCGTCGACGACGGTGATCACGACGATCGGCACGTCGACGCAATGCGGCAGCGCGCGCAGCTGCTTGACGAGCTCGATCCCGTCGAACTCGGGCAGCTTGTAGTCGGTGAGGACGATGTCGACGCGATTGTTGCGCGCGAACTCCAGCGCGCGCGAGGGCGTGTCGAAAAGCTCGAGGTTGAGCTTGCCGTCGATCTGCCGCACGATCTCCGCGAGCAGCAATCGGCTCGAGAATAGGTCGTCGACGATCAGGACGGTGTTGCGCTGCGCGCGTGCGAACGCGAGCTCCGAAACGACGCCCGTCGCGGCGAGTGCGGGACGTGCCTGTGCGGCCGACATTGGGTGTTTCCTCCTCGTTGCGCCCGGGCGTTTTTTGCGGACGCGAGGCGATTGCCCCGTGCTAAGCAAGAACGGTGCCGTCACCCGTATTCGTCGTGTAGCTTACAACACCTCGGCGGACGGGGTAAGGAGGCCGGCGCCGAGCCCGCGCGGATCGTGAAACGCGCAAGCGGCGCGATGCACGGCCGCGCGCGTGTGCGTGCGGGGCGCAGTGCCGCGCGCAGGCGCTTGATTGGCATGCGATTCGTGGGCGTCTGCCGGGGGAGTCGGCGCTTTCGCGAGCGCCGATCGCGTCGCGGCTCGTGCCGCGACATCCCTGTCGATGCGCGTCGCGGCGGCGGCCGAGCGCCGCGTTCGACGGCGCGTCGGGCGCCCGGGTGCGGCAGCGTTCGGGCACCCGGGCGCCTCACGCCGGCGAAGCGGGCACTCCCGGCGCGATGCGAATGCCGCGTCGCGTCCGACAGTGACTGCCACGGCCGACCCGAAGGTCAAACGCAATGCTCGGGCGCCGGAAAGCTGCCGTCCTTGACCGCCTGCACGTAGGCGGCGACGGCGCCTTCGATCGTGTTGCCGCCCGACATGAAATTGCGGACGAATCGCGCCGGCTTGCCGGGGTAGATGCCGAGCATGTCGTAGAGCACGAGCACCTGGCCCGAGCAGCCGGGACCTGCACCGATGCCGATCGTCGGCACGTCGAGCTCGACGGTGAGATCGGCGGTGACGGGGGCCGGGACCATCTCGAATACGAGCAGGCCGATGCCGGCGCGTGCGAGGGCGCGCGCGTCGTGGCCGAGCTCGCGCGCCGATTCCTCGGTCCTTCCCTGAGCCCGGTAGCCGCCGTAGCGATGCACCGACTGCGGCTGCAGGCCGAGATGGCCGCATACGGGGATGCCCCGCGCGGCGAGGAACTCGACGGCGGGAGCGAGCCACGCGCCGCCCTCGAGCTTGACCATCTGCGCGCCGGCCGCCATCAGGCGCGCGGCATTGGCATACGCCTGCTGCGCACTCTGCTGATAGCTTCCGAACGGCATGTCGGCGATGACGAGCGCGCTCTTCGCGCCTGTCGCCACGGCGCGCGTGTGATACAGGACGTCGTCGAGCGTTACCGGCAGCGTCGACGCGTGGCCGCCGATGACCATGCCCAGCGAATCGCCGATCAGGAGCGCATCGACGCCCGCGCGCTCGAGCAGCGACGCGAAGCTCGCGTCGTAGCACGTCAGCATCGCGATCTTCTCGCCGGCCCGCGCCATGGCGGCGAGGCCGGGGACGGTGCGTCGGCCGGTGGTCGCGCTCATCGTGCCTCATGCTACCGCGAACGCGGCGCGAATTCGCGGCTCGACTCGGCCGACCAGCCACCGGGGGCCGCGAGCGGGGCGAGCGTGGGGGATGTATCAGGGCCTGTTCGCGCCCATAGCGTTAACAGGCCGGCAGCTCGTCGATGAAGCGGCCGATCGCCTCGATGACGATCGCCGGCTGATCGCGATGCGGCGAATGGCGGCAGTCGGCGAGGCGCAGGTAGTCGAAGCTCGCCATGTTGACCGCGTGGCGCTCGATCGTCGCAATCTGGGCCGGCGTGCTGTACTCGTCGTCCTCGCCGAGGACGGCGAGGATCGGGCAACGGATTCCGGGCAGGTCGGCTGCGATCGACCACGATCGGAAGTCGGGGTGCAGCCAGATGTCGTTCCAGCCCCAGAACACGCCGTCCACGTCGTCGTGATAACGCGCGAGCTTCTCCCGCATCTCGGTGGTCGCGTAGACGCTCTTCGCGTTGCGGATGCTGTCGAGGTTGAATTCCTCGACGAAGGTGAGCGGCGCCATCACGACGAGGCCGGCGACGTCCGACGCGCGCGCGCCGGCGTGGATCAGCGCCATCGAAGCGCCGGTGGAATGTCCGACCAGCACCGGTCGCTCGATGCGCAGCGCCGCGCGCAGCGCGGGGAAGATCTCGAGGGCCTCCTCGTGCATGAAGCGCGGCGTGTAGGGCGCGCGTCGCCGCGACGAGCGGCCGAAGCCATAGCGCGAATACACGACGGTCCTGCAGCCGGTCGCGGTGGCCACGCGGGCGGGAAAGTCGCGCCACATAGCGACCGACCCCAGCCCCTCGTGGAGAAAGACGAGCGGCGGGCGATGCACCTGGTGTGCCGGAATGTCGACGTACTCGAGCCGGTGCCCGCAGACGTCGACGAAGCGGATCGAATGATGGACCAGCGCGACGGCGCCGGTGGCGGCGTTGCCCGGCATCACCGGTCGCCGCGACGGGAGACGCGGCGACGGCACGCGCGATCGCGAAGGTCCACGCGCTATTGCCCCGGCGTGAACTCGATCGCGCCCTGCGGCAGCAGGTAGAGCACCAGCGCCTTGCCCCCGCTCACCGTGGGGCTGTGCGCGCTGTCGGGTCCGTAGACGAGCCAGCCGGCGCCGCGGCCATCGAACTTCGCGGCGGGGGTGAGCGGCATGACGAGATCGATCTCGCCGTTCGGGTGCCGATGGTGCGGCCCACTGACGTCTTCCATCTCGACGACGTCGACGCTGAAGCCGCGCGTCGCCTCGCCGGGATTGACGACGCGCCCGAACCGGATAGCCCCGGCTTCCCGGTTGCATATCCAGCCTGCGGCGACGCCCGCGCGGCAAGCCTCGAAGACTTCCCGGTAGGCGGGACCGTTCGGTGGAAACGAGTCGTTCAGCTCCGCCTCGAGCTGCTTGTCGAGCGGCTTGCCTTCGATACGACGGGCGATCGTCGCAATCAGGTCGGTGAATGTCTCGGGTGTCATCGGAGGCTTTGCAGAGTCGTAGATGCACAATAGTACATCGATCCAAGCTGGTCAAGCGGTATGCTACATCATGGCTGCCGGTCATTCGCGCGCAATGACCTGGGGAGCAACGGCGGCAGAGACATTCGTCCGCGAGCGCTCAATGGACGGATCTAGCACGATAAGCAACATAGTGCTTGACACGCGATGCGGTGCTGGCATTATAATGCACGCTCAACGAACCCAGTGCCACCGTGCAGAACCTTTCCGAGACCAACAGCGAAGCGCGCGTCGAGCCCACCGAGGCGATATCGGGGGAGGACACCCGCTTTCTGGTCGACCTCGGCGGACGTGTGCGCGAGCTGCGCGAGCGCCGCGGCATGTCGCGCAAGCTGCTCGCGCGCGAGTCGCAGGTTTCCGAGCGCTACCTCGCGCAGATCGAGACCGGCAACGGCAACATCTCGGTCATGCTGTTGCGCCGCGTCGCGGCGGCGCTCGGCGTGACGGTGGGCGAGGTCCTGATTCCCGAGACCCAGGATTCGGTGGAGCGACGTCTGATCCGCCGATTCCTCGAGCGCCTGCCGCTGCATCGACTGGAAGAGGTGATCTTCAGGCTGATGCGCGACTTCGGCCACGAGGAGGCGGCCCGGCGCAAGCGCATCGCCCTGATCGGTCTGCGCGGCGCGGGCAAGTCGACGCTGGGCGCGATGCTCGCGAGCGAGCTGAAGGTTCCGCTGATCGAGCTCAATCGCGAGGTCGCGCGCGAGACGGGCCTGCCGGTGAGCGAGGTGATCGCGCTCTACGGGCTGCCCGCGTACCGGCGCATCGAGCGGCGCGTGCTCGAGCGCGTCACCCGGGAGCAGGAGCGCGCCGTCATCGTCGCCGGCGGCGGCATCGTCGCCGAGGACGATGCGTTCAACCTGCTGCTCGCCAGTTGCTACACCGTGTGGCTGCGGGCGCAGCCCGAGCAGCACATGGCACGCGTGCTCGCCCAGGGCGACCTGCGCCCGATGGCCGGCAACGACGAAGCGATGGAGGACCTGAGACGCATTCTCGCCGCTCGCGAGGCCCTGTACGGCAAGGCGGATGCGGTGATCGACACTTCCGGCGACACGCCGGAGGAGAGCCTTGCAAAGCTGCGCGACGCCGTCGCCGCGTAGCGCCGAACGAATGCACGAACCGACAAGGAGAGCCCGATGGACGCCGCCGTTGCCACGCCCGCCCCGAAGGTCGACTATCAGACGCACCCGGACCGCTACAAGCACTACAAGGTGAGCTACGACGGCCCCGTCGCCACGCTCGCGATCGACATCGACGAGGACGCCGGCATTCGGCCCGGCTACAAGCTCAAGCTGAATTCGTACGACCTCGGCGTCGACATCGAGCTCCACGACGCGATCCAGCGCATCCGCTTCGAGCATCCCGAGGTGCGCAGCGTCGTGCTGACGAGCGCGAAGGACCGCATCTTCTGCTCGGGCGCGAACATCTTCATGCTCGGCAAGTCGTCGCACGCGTGGAAGGTGAACTTCTGCAAGTTCACCAACGAGACGCGCAACGGTCTCGAGGATTCGAGCCGCCACTCGGGTCTCAAGTTCGTCGCCGCCTGCAACGGCACGACCGCCGGCGGCGGCTACGAGGTCGCGCTCGCCTGCGACGAGATCATCCTGATCGACGACAGCTCGTCGGCGGTGAGCCTCCCGGAGGTGCCGCTGCTCGGCGTGCTGCCCGGCACCGGCGGCCTGACGCGGGTCACCGACAAGCGCAAGGTGCGCCACGACCTCGCCGACATCTTCTGCACGACCACCGAGGGCGTGCGCGGGAAGCGCGCGAAGGAATGGCGGCTGGTCGACGAGGTGGTCAAGCCCAAGGAATTCGCCGGCTACGTCCGGCGCCGCGCGCTCGAGCTCGCGAGCGGCAGCGACCGGCCGAAGGATGCGAAGGGCGTCGCGCTGGCGCCGCTCAAACGCACGATCGACGACGGCGGATATCACTACGAATTCGTCGATGCCCAGGTCGACCGTACCGCACGCCGGGCGACGCTGACGGTGCGCTCTCCGAGCGGTGGCCAGCCGGGCGACATCTCGGCGATTCTCGCGCTCGGCGCCGACTGGTGGCCGCTGCAGATGGCGCGCGAGCTCGACGACGCGATCCTGATGCTGCGCACCAACGAGCTCGACGTCGGCACGTGGCTGCTCAAGGCCGCGGGCGACGTCGACCGCGTGCTGGCCGTCGACGAGACGCTTTCGACGCTCAGGGACCACTGGTTCGTGCGCGAGACGATCGGGCTGCTTCGTCGCACGCTGGCGCGTCTCGACGTGAGCTCGCGCACGCTGATCGCGCTCGTCGAGACCGGCTCGTGCTTCGCCGGCACGCTGCTCGAGCTCGCTCTCGCGGCCGATCGCACGTACATGCTGGACCTGCCCGAGCGGCCGGACGACGGGCCGCGGATCGCGCTGTCCGACCTCAACTTCGGCACGTACCCGCGCGTCGACGGGCTGGCGCGCCTCGAATCCCGCTTCTATCGCGAGGCGGAGCCGATCGCGAAGGCGCGCGCCACGGTCGGCCGCAAGCTGCCGGCCAAGGAAGCCGCGGAGCTGGGCCTGGTCACCGCCGCGCTCGACGACATCGACTGGGGCGACGAGATCCGGCTCGTGCTCGAGGAGCGCGCGAGCATGTCCCCCGATGCGCTGACCGGCATGGAAGCCAACCTGCGCTTCGGAGTCACCGAGACGATGGAGACGCGCGTGTTCGGCCGCCTGTCCGCGTGGCAGAACTGGATCTTCATCCGTCCCAATGCCACGGGGGAGACCGGTGCGCTGAAGGTCTTCGGGACCGGCAGCAAGGCGAAGTTCAACTGGGAACGCGTCTGACGACGAGCCCGTTCATTCACATCCGAGGAAGAGAGCGATGGAAACGAAGGTCGATTACAGCGAGAAGATCCCCAACAACGTGAACCTGGCCGAGGACCGCACGCTGCAGCGCGCCCTCGAGCGCTGGCAGCCGGAATTCCTCGACTGGTGGCGCGACATGGGGCCGGACGGCTCGGCCAGCTTCGACGTGTACCTGCGCACCGCGGTGAGCGTCGATCCGGGCGGCTGGGCGCAGTTCGGCTACGTCAAGATGCCGGATTACCGGTGGGGGATCTTCCTCAATCCGGTCGAGGGCGGCGCGACGATCAACTTCGGCGAGCACAGGGGCGAGCCGGTCTGGCAGGACGTTCCCGGCGAGCACCGCGCGAACCTGCGCCGCATCATCGTGACGCAGGGCGACACCGAGCCCGCGTCCGTCGAGCAGCAACGCCACCTCGGGCTCACCTGCCCGTCGCAGTACGACCTGCGCAACCTGTTCCAGGTGAACGTCGAGGAGGGCCGCCACCTGTGGGCGATGGTGTACCTGCTGCACCGCTATTTCGGCCGCGACGGGCGCGAGGAGGCGGAGGCGCTGCTGACGCGCCGCTCGGGCGACGCCGACAATCCGCGCATCCTCGGCGCCTTCAACGAGAAGACGCCGGATTGGCTGGCGTTCTTCATGTTCACCTACTTCACCGACCGCGACGGGAAGTTCCAGCTTTGCGCGCTCGCCGAGTCGGGCTTCGAGCCGCTCGCGCGCACGACGAAGTTCATGCTGACCGAGGAGGCGCATCACATGTTCGTCGGCGAGTCGGGCGTGTCGCGGGTGATCCAGCGCGCGTGCGACGTGATGAAGGAGCTCAAGACCGACGATCCGGCGAAGATCCGCGCGGCGGGCGCGATCGACCTCGAGACGATCCAGCGCTACCTGAACTTCCATTTCAGCGTGACGATCGACCTCTTCGGCGCCGACCAGTCCTCCAACGCGGCGACGTTCTACACGGCCGGGCTGAAGGGCCGGTTCGAGGAGACGAAGCGCAACGACGACCACGTGCTGAAGGGCCAGGTCTATCCGGTGCTGAGCGTCGTCGACGGCAGGCTCGTCGGTCACGACGTGCCGATGCTGAACGCGCTGAACGAGGTGCTGCGCGACGACTACATCAAGGACTCGATGGGCGGCGTCGAGCGCTGGAACCGGGTGATCGAGAAGGCGGGCATCCCGTTCCGGCTCAAGGTGCCGCACAAGGCGTTCCATCGCAAGATCGGAACGCTCTCCGAGGTCCGCGTGTCGCCGGACGGGCGCGTCATCGCCGACGCCGAATGGCAGGCGAGCGAAGCGAAGTGGCTGCCCACCGCCGAGGATCGCGCCTTCGTCGCGTCGCTGATGGGGCGCGTCGTCGAGCCGGGGAAATTCGCCAACTGGATCGCGCCGCCAGTCGTCGGCATCAACCGGCAGCCGATCAACTTCGAGTACGTCCGTTTCAACTGATCCGTGGCGAGGCGCGGCGCGGGCCGCGCCGCCCCGGCAGAGCGACAGCGAGGAGGAAGGTCATGGCCGCCGCAGCACCCAGCGCCGACTACGCGTTGCAGCACCTGATCGATCCCGAGGTGTGCATCCGCTGCAACACCTGCGAGGCGACGTGTCCGGTCGGCGCGGTCACGCACGACGCGCGCAACTACATCGTCGATTTCGCGAAATGCAACGGCTGCAACGCGTGCATCCCGCCGTGCCCGACCGGGGCGATCGATCACTGGCATCAGGTCCTGAAGGCGACGCCGTACACGCTCGACGACCAGCTTTCCTGGGACAGCCTCCCGCCGCCGGTCGAGCTCGAGGTGGGCGCGCAGGTCGACGTTCCCACCGACGTGCGCCAGCTGACCGAGATCGCGACCGCGGGCCAGGGCGGGCCGGCGTCTCCGCCCTGGTCCGCGTCGCATCCGTACGTGAACCTGTATTCGCAGGCGAAGCCCGCGATCGCCACCGTCGCCGGCAACTACCGGCTCACCGGCGAGAACGCCTCCGCCGACATCCGCCACATCGTGCTCGATTTCGGCAACACCGCCTTCCCGGTGCTCGAGGGGCAGACGCTCGGCATCCTGCCGCCGGGGCTCGACGCGAACGGCAAGCCGCACCACGTGCGCCTGTATTCGGTGGCGAGCCCGCGCGACGGCGAGCGCCCGCGCTACAACAATGTCGCGCTGACGATCAAGCGGGTGAGCGAGGACCACGACGGCAAGCCGGTCGTGGGCGTGGGCTCGAACTACATGTGCGATCTCGCGATCGGCGACCCGGTGAAGGTCGTCGGTCCGTACGGCACGAGCTACCTGATGCCGAATCATCCGGGATCGTCGCTGATGATGGTCTGCACCGGCACTGGTTCCGCGCCGATGCGCGCGATGACCGAGCGGCGGCGCCGCCGCAGGGCACTTAACGAAGGCGGCGAGCTGCTGCTGTTCTTCGGCGCGCGGCTCGAGCAGGAGCTGCCGTACTTCGGCCCGCTGATGAAATTGCCGAAGGACTTCATCGACATCAATTTCGCGTTCTCGCGCGTGCCGGAGCAGCCGAAGAAATACGTGCAGGACCGCATCCGCGAGCGGGCGGACAAGGTCGTGCAGATGCTCCAGGACGACCACTGCTACGTCTACATCTGCGGCCTCAAGGGGATGGAGGAGGGGGTCGTCGAGGCGTTCCGGGACGTATGCCGCACGCGCGGCCTCGACTGGGACGCGCTGAAGCCGCAGCTGCTGGCGAAAAGCCGCTTGCACATCGAGACGTACTGAGGCCCCGAGGCCCGATGCAGCACGCGGCGGTGCGGATCATTCGCGACGAGCACCTGGCCATCGCCTCGGTACTCTACGGCCTGCGCTCGCACGCGCGGCGCATGCGCGGCGGCGCGGAGCCGCCGGACCTGCCGCTGCTGCACGCGATGCTCGACTACATCGTCGAGTATCCCGACCGCTGGCATCATCCGAAGGAGAGCCGCTACCTGTTCGCCGCGCTGCGCGAGCGCAACGCGGAGGCGGGCGGGCTGATCGACGAGCTCGAGCGGGAGCACCGCGACGGCGAGCGGCACGTCGCCGGGCTGATGCGTGCGTTGACCTCGTTCGAGCGCGGCGAGCGCGCGGCGATGCACGCGTTCGCCGACGCCGTGGAGGCGTACGCCGACATGCAATGGGAGCACATGCGCAAGGAGGAGGACGTGCTGCTGCCGCTCGCCGAGCGCTCGCTCGACGCGGGCGACTGGCAGCGGATTGCCGCGGCATTTCAGGAAAACGACAACCCGCTGTTCGGGATCAAGCCGAAGGACGATGCCGCGAGGCTTTACCAGAGAATTCTCGCGATGACGGCGCGATGACGATTATGGTTCATCGTTATCAAGATAGCGCGTAATATTCCTTCTGGACATGAGCGACGCCCGGTATCGTCGCGCTCATGTCGATCGATCGAATTGCCCAGGCAACGGCGCTGATCGCGGATGTCGCGGAGCGCCACGGGCCGGCCGCGCTGGCGAGCAGCTTCGGCGCCGAAGACATGGTGCTGATCGACCTGGTCGCGCGCGAGGCGCTCCCGGTGACGATCTTCACGCTCGATACCGGGCGCCTACCCGCCGAGACGCTGGCGCTGATCGACGAGACGCGCAGGCGCTACGCCATCGCGATCGACGTCTACCGCCCCGATGCGGAGGCTGCCGGTGCGTACGTCCGCGAACATGGGCTGAACGCGTTCTACCGCAGCATCGATCTGCGCGAGCGCTGCTGCGCGATCCGCAAGACGGAGCCGCTCGCGCGCGCGCTCGCGGACAAGGGCGCCTGGATCACCGGCCTGCGCCGCAGCCAGTCGACGACGCGGCGCGAGTTGCGGATCGAGGAATTCGACGCGACGCACGGCCTGCCCAAGTTCAATCCGCTCGCCGACTGGACCGACGAGGACGTCTGGGCCTACGTGCGCGCACATCGCGTCCCCTACAACCCGCTGCACGACCGCGGCTATCCGAGCATCGGCTGCGCGCCCTGCACGCGCGCGGTCGCGCCCGGCGAGGACATCCGCGCGGGACGCTGGTGGTGGGAGCAACCCGGAACCCGCGAGTGCGGGCTGCACCGGCGACCGCTGGACCTCGCTGCGAGCAGCGCGCCGATCGCATCGTGACGCTCGTCGCACTGCACCCGCCGCGCCAGGCGCCGCCGGCATCGGCCGACGGCGACCACCTGGACGCGCTCGAGTCGGAGGCCATCCACATCCTGCGCGAAGTGGCGGGCCAGTGCCGCAACCCGGCGCTGCTCTTTTCCGGGGGCAAGGACTCGCTGGTGCTGCTTCGGCTCGCCGAAAAGGCGTTCCGGCCGGCGCGCTTCCCGTTCCCGTTGCTCCACGTCGACACCGGACACAACTTTCCCGAGGTCATCGCGTTCCGCGATCGCCGCGCGGCGCAACTCGGCGAGCGGCTGATCGTGCGCAGCGTCGAGGACTCGATCGCCGCGGGCCGCGTGGTGCTGCGCCACGCCGCGGAGAGCCGCAACGCCCATCAGTCGGTCACGCTGCTCGACGCGATCGAGGAATTCGGCTTCGACGCCTGCATCGGCGGCGCGCGCCGCGACGAGGAGAAGGCGCGCGCGAAGGAGCGCATCTTTTCCTTTCGCGACGCCTTCGGCCAGTGGGACCCGAAGAACCAGCGTCCCGAGCTGTGGAATCTGTACAACGCGCGCGTGCACCCGGGCGAGAACGTGCGCGTGTTCCCGATCAGCAACTGGACCGAGATCGACGTCTGGCAGTACATCGCGCGCGAGCGGCTCGAAGTGCCGAGCCTCTATCTGGCGCACACGCGCGCGGTCGTTCGCCGCGGGTCGGCATTGCATCCGGTCACGCCGCTGACGCCGGCGCGCAGCGGCGAGCGGGTCGAGCACGTCTGCGTTCGGTTCCGCACCGTCGGCGACATCACGTGCACGGCGCCGGTCGCATCGAGCGCGGCGAGCGTCGACGCGATCATCGTCGAGACCGCGGCGACCGTGATCACCGAGCGCGGCGCGACGCGCCTCGACGATCAGGCGAGCGACGCGGCGATGGAGGTGCGCAAGAAGGCGGGGTACTTCTGATGTCCGGACGCGAGCGCACGCAAGCGCGCCAGCATGGCGTGCTGCGCTTCGTCACCGCGGGCAGCGTCGACGACGGCAAGAGCACGCTGATCGGGCGGCTGCTCTACGACAGCAAGGCGATCCTGGCCGACCAGTTGTCGGCCGTCGAGCGCACGTCGCGCCAGCGCGGGCAGGCGCTCGACCTGTCGCTCCTGACCGATGGCCTGACGGCCGAGCGGGAGCAGGGCATCACGATCGACGTCGCCTACCGCTACTTCGCGACGGCGGCGCGCAAGTTCATCCTGGCCGATGCACCGGGCCATCAGCAGTACACGCGCAACATGGTGACGGCGGCGAGCACGGCGCACCTCGCGATCCTGATGATCGACGCGCGCCACGGCGTCGTCGAGCAGACGCGCCGCCACGCGAAGCTCGCCCAGCTCCTCGGCGTGCCCCACTGCGTGGTCGCGGTCAACAAGATGGATCTCGTCGACTGGTCGGCGGATCGATTCACCGGGATCGCCGACCGGTTCTCCGCGTTCGCGCGCCGCGCCGGCGTCGGCGAGATTCGCTTCGTGCCGGTGTCGGCGCTGCACGGCGACATGGTGGTCGAGCGCGGCGTGCGCATGCCCTGGTACGGCGGGCCGACATTGCTGCACATCCTCGAGACCGTCGAGCTGCCGCACTCCGGCGACGATGCGCCGTTCCGCTTCCCGGTGCAGTACGTCACGCGGCCGGCGGCGAACGAGCCGCGCGGCTACCTGGGCCGCATCGAATCGGGATCGATTCGGGTCGGGGAGCGCGTCACCGCGCTGCCGTCCGGTCTTTCGACGCGGGTGCGTGCGATCCGGACCTACGACGGCAATCTGCCGGAGGCGGGTCTGCACGCCGCGGTGGCGCTGGTGCTCGACGACGAGCTCGACATCTCGCGCGGCGACATGCTCGTCCCGGATTACGATGCGCCGCCCGCGCGGCGCGAGCTCGAGGCGATGACCTGCTGGCTCGCGGACGCGCCGCTCGATCCGCGCCGCAGATACCTGCTGCGCCATACGACGCGCGAGGTGCCGGCGCGCATCCGGCGCATCGAGCACCTGTGGAACGTATCGACGCAGGAGGAGGAGACGGCTCCGGCGTCCCTGCAGCGCAACGACATCGCGCTGGTTGCGCTGCAGCTCGCGCAGCCCGTCTTCGCCGAGCGCTACGCGGACAATCGCGCGACCGGAAGCTTCATCCTGATCGACGAGAGCTCCAACGACACGGTCGCGGCCGGGATGATCCGATGAGCGCACCCAGGTCGATCCACCGGCGCCGCACGTAGCCGTGCTCGAAGCGGGCTACGTCGCCTGCGGCGCGCTCGTCGGGCTCCTCGTCGGCATCACGGGTGTGGGGGGCGGATCGCTGATGACGCCGCTCCTCGTCATGGTGTTCGGATTCGCGCCGACGACTGCCGTCGGCACCGATCTGCTCTACGCCTCGGCCACCAAGGCGGCGGGTGTCGCGATCCACGGCCGCTACGGCACCGTCGATTGGCGCGTCGTCGGAAGACTGGCGTGCGGCAGCCTGCCTTGCGCCGCCGTCACGCTGCTCGCGCTGGCGCATTGGCGCGACGCGCCGCGCACGCCTCACGTGCTGATCGTCGCGCTCGCGCTCGTGATCGCGGCGACCGGCGGCGCGCTGCTCGCTCGTCGCTGGCTGCTCGCTCGGTTGCACGAGCTCGCGGCGCGCCGCGCCCCCTCGTTCGCGCGCGCACAGCCAATGCTGGTCGTGGTCGCCGGCGGCGTGCTCGGATTCCTGGTGACGCTCACCTCGATCGGCGCGGGCGCTCTCGGCGTGGTGATGCTGAGCGCGCTCTACCCGCAACGCCTGACCGGCAGCCGCCTGGTGGGCACCGATCTCGCGCACGCGATCCCGTTGACGCTCGTCGGGGGCGCCGGACATCTGATGCTCGGCAACATCGACGGCCGTGCGCTGTGGCTGCTCCTGCTCGGCTCGACCCCGGGCGTCGTAGTCGGGAGCATGCTCGGCATTCGCATGCCCGAGCGCGCATTGCGCACGATCCTGGGCGGCTTGCTGCTGATCGTCGGCGTGCGGATGCTCGCGTGATGCGCGTCGTTATCGCCGCGCCTCGAGCGCCGCGCGAAGCTGATAGGCGTCGAACGGACCGAGCTCCCGCAACCCGGCCGCAAGCTCGACCGGACCCAGGCCGCTCTGGCGCAGCATGCGGTGCGCGTTCAGCAGGCGCCTGTAGAACGAGGCATCGCTCAACGGCGGATTGAAGCCGAACGCGACCAGCCGCCGGCGAATGCGGCGCAACGAGCGGCGGCGTCGGCTGCGCGTGATCGCGCGACGCAGCCGGATCATCGGCGGGATCGCCGCCGGCAGACGGAACCACGCGGAGGATGTCGAGGGGTTCAATGGCGGCAATGATCGCGCGCCGCCCGCTCCTGCATCGGCGGGCAGCGGACGGATCCATACGAGCAGTACACGCAGCAATCGCCCGGCTTGGGCCTCAACAGCGTATGGCAGCGCTCGCACTCATACGCCCACTGGCAGGCGTCGGTCGGCATCGTCTCGACGCTGACATGGCCGCAAGCGGGACATCGCAACGCGGATTCGAGGACCGCTGCGTGCATAGCCATTGACTCCCACCCCGCAGTGCGCCGTCGCCACGGTTCCATGGCCGGTCGCGATATAGGGTAACCTTACTTCCGTACCCCGGTACGGAGTCAAGCCCGTGGAAGACATCGCCAGGCCGCAAACGATCGGCGCGCTCGCCGCCGCGGCGGGACTCAACGTCGAGACGATCCGCTACTACCAGCGCAGAGGCCTGATGCCGCAGCCCGACCGGCCCGCCGGCGGCATCCGTCGCTACGACGGCGGTGCACTCGCGCGCGTGCGCTTCATCAAGGGCGCGCAGCGGCTGGGGTTCAGCCTCGACGAGGTCGCCGAGTTGCTGAAGCTCGCCGACGGCACGCGGTGTGGAGACGCGCGTGGTCTCGCCGAGCGGAAGCTCCGGGATGTGCGCGAGAAGCTCGCGGAGCTGCGGCGCATCGAGTCGGCGCTCGATCGGCTGGTGGCCGACTGCAGCGCCGTGCGCGGCGCGGCGAAATGCCCGCTGATCGCGTCGCTGCACCGGACGTCGACGGCACGGACGCGATGATCGAGGCCGCGAGCGTCAATCCCAGAACGGCGTGGCCGCCGCGAGCTTCTTCCACGAGGCGGCGAGGCGTCGCTCGAGCATCGGTTTCTGCGCCGATGCGTGCCGGCGCCACAGGCCGCCCACGAGCCTGCGCTGCTCCGCGGGTCCCGCCGAGGCGATCGAGCGGACGATGCTTCCGGTGACGGCGAGATCGTTCAACGCGCCGAGCTCGGCCTGCACCGCGGCGATGCGTCGCAGGTAGCGGCGCGCCCTGCGCTGCGGATAGAGTCCCGCGAAGAACTCGGCGAGATAGCGCAGCTTGCGCAAGTCGATGCGCAGACGATGCCGCTCGCGCTCGGTCATCCTGTCGATGGCGCGACCGTCGTCGAGCGTGCGCTTCGCGCGCCGCGCGAGCAACCGCCGCGGCGAGCGCTTCGTCGCGTGCCGTCGCGAGGGCTGCGCAAGCTCCTCCCGTTGCGTTGCGACGGCCCATCCAGCGGCGAGCATCAGCAACTGGAAGCGGCGTCCGTCCAGCGCGCGGCGCAGGTTCCGCTGACTCGCGTCGCGGCGCTGCGCGACCGCCGCCTCGAAATCCGTCGTCTCCGCGGCGCGATCGCCGAGTGCCTTGCGGACGTCGGGCCAGGTTTGCGTCGCGAACACGTCGAGGTCGCGCGTCTCGCCGAGCAGTCGGGCGAGCCACTTGAGCTCGGCGTCGAGCCGCTCCGGAAACGCGCGCGCGATCGCTCCGGCAACGCGCAGCCGGCGAATGCCGACGCGCATCTGGTGCACGCCTTCCGGGTCGCGACCCGCGCGCGCACATTCGGCATTGCCCTCGACGTGCAGCAGGCCTTCGGCGGAGGCGCGAAAGGCGACGAGCGCGGGCGGCGATTTCGCGGCTACGTCGATCGTCCGGGCGCGCCGCGGCGCGGGCGAGGCGTGCGCGAGCAGCTCGTAACCGCGTTCGGCCTTGCTCGGGAACGAGAGCCGCGTGGGGGGAAGCTCGCGCACGAGTCGATACGCGAGCTCGTAGAGCCTGCACGCGCTGCCTTCGACGAGCTCGAGCTCGATCTCGCGGATCGGCGCTCGCGTCGACGGCTCGTCACCGATCGCGATGTCGCCGCGATCGATCGCGATCTCGGCGAGCGTACCGTCGCCGAAACGGACGCTGCGCAGCGTGCGCGCGACGCGGGTGCGGAACATCGGCTGCAGGACGGCATCCTCGAGGGGGTTTGCGTCACGCCACCCGAGCCGCTCGGCGAGGCGCAGATCCGGGCGTTCGCCTGCAACGGGCCCCTCGAACTCGTCGCGGGTGTGCGGCACGCGCGTTTGCGCCTTGAGCGTTTGCACCCACGCGCCATTGTCGGTGCGCCGCAGCCGCAGCGCGAGCCCTGACGCGTGCAGCCGCAGGTCCGGCGTGTCCCAGTACACCGACAGCAGGCGATGCGTCGCGGGTGTCGAGACGTCGAGCGAAGTCAGTGCGGCGCAGCGGGGCAGTCGCCTCAGCGCGGCGGCGGTGGTCGCGAGACGAAGCTCGATTTCCTGCGCGTTGCGTGTCATGCAGGCCTTTGCGCGCGCCCCGCGCCATCCGATCGCATGACGGCCGGTGCTTCGTTCGCTATCATAGATTCCCCTCGTCCCCGGCGCGTGCGCTGCCTGTCACAAATCCGCAACCTTCGGCCGGCAAACTTGCCGATTCCCCCTCCGGTGCGCCGGCCTCGCGCGCGCACGCCGTCGCAATCCGTGAACGCGCCCGACATCGTGCCGTTGAATCGCGAGCTGTCGCAGCTCGCGTTCAACCGCCGGGTGCTGGCGATGGCGGAGGACACCGAGGTGCCGTTGCTCGAGCGCCTGCGCTTCCTGTG
Organism: Casimicrobiaceae bacterium; assembly: GCA_036375455.1. Lineage (GTDB taxonomy): Bacteria > Pseudomonadota > Gammaproteobacteria > Burkholderiales > Casimicrobiaceae > VBCG01. Next base: position 24,040 of record DASURV010000018.1, read on the forward strand.
CATACTCGCGGGCAATCTCGACGAGTTCTTCGAGGTCCGCGTCGCGGGTCTCAAGGAGCAGATCCGCGAGAAGACGCCGCCCCCCGGTCTGACGCTGACGCAGGCGCAGCACCTGCTCCGGCAGGTCGGCGACGAAGTGCGCGCGCTGATCGCGGATCAGTATCGGGTCCTGAACGACGCCGTATTGCCCGCGCTCGCCGCCGCCGGCATCCGGCTGATTCGGCGCACCGCGTTCACGTCCGCGCAGCGAGCGTGGGCCGCCGGCTTCTTCGCGCGCGAGGTGCGGCCGCTGCTGACGCCGATCGGTCTCGACCCCGCGCACCCGTTTCCGCAGGTTGCCAGCAAGAGCCTCAACTTCATCGTCGAGCTCGGCGGCCGCGACGCATTCGGCCGCGACACGGCGATTGCGATCGTCAAGGCGCCGCGCGTGCTGCCGCGCGTGATCCGGATGCCGGCGGGCGTGGGGGGCGGGGCGCACGCATTCGTCATGCTGTCCTCGGTGATTCACGCGCACCTGTCCGAGCTGTTCCCCGGGCGCGAGGTGCGCAGCTACGCGCAGTTCCGGGTCACGCGCGACGCCGACCTGTGGATCGACGAGCAGGAAGTGAAGAACCTGCGCCAGGCGCTGCGCGGGGAGCTGCGACAGCGACAGTTCGGGTCCGCGGTTCGCCTCGAAGTGCCCGACGGATGTCCGCAACCGCTGGCGCGGCTGCTGCTCGCGCAGTTCGACCTCGCGGAGGCGGATCTGTACCGCTGCGACGGCCCGGTCAACCTGGCCCGGCTCGGGTCGCTGGTCGACCAGGTCCACGTCGAGCCGCTCAAGTACGCGCCATTCGCACCCGGACTGCCCGATCGCCTGCGTGCGGCGCCCGATCTGCTCGGCGCGATCCGCGCCGGCGACATCCTGCTGCACCATCCCTATCAATCGTTCGAGCCGGTCGTCGATTTCATCCGTCGCGCCGCGCAGGATCCCGACGTCGTCGCCGTCAAGCAGACGATCTATCGCACCGGCGTGAACTCGGTGCTGATGGAGGCGCTGCTCGATGCCGCGCGGCGGGGCAAGGAGGTGAGCGTCGTCGTCGAGCTGCTCGCGCGCTTCGACGAGGAGGCGAACATCGATTGGGCCGAGCGCCTCGAGAGTGCCGGCGCGCAGGTCGTCTATGGCGTGTTCGGCTTCAAGACGCATGCGAAGCTCGCGCTGCTGACGCGGCGCGAGCCCGATGGACACGGCAGGATGCGCCTCGTGCAGTACGCGCACCTCAGCACCGGCAACTATCATCTGCGCACGACGCGGCAGTACACGGATTTCGGCCTGCTCACGGCGGACCCGGACATCTGCTCCGACGTGAACGAGATCTTCCTGCACATCACGAGCCTTGCAAAGGCGCGCCGGCTGTCGCGGCTGCTGCTGGCGCCGTTCACGATGCACCGGCGCATCCTCGCGCTGATCGCGCGCGAGGCGCGCCATGCGCGCAGCGGCAAGCCGGCGCGGATCGTGGCCAAGATGAATGCGCTGCTGGAGGAGCGCGTCATCGGCGCCCTGGCGGCGGCGTCGCAGGCGGGCGTCGAGATCGACCTGATCGTGCGCGGGGCATGCGCGCTGCGACCCGGTGTCGCCGGCGTCTCGGATCGCATCCGCGTGCGTTCGGTCCTCGGCCGCTTTCTCGAGCATCATCGCGTGTGGTACTTCGAGAACGCGGGAGCGCCGGAAGTCTGGCTCGCGTCCGCCGACTGGATGGGACGCAACCTGTTCCGGCGCATCGAGGTGGCCTTTCCGGTGCGCGACCCCGAGCTCGCGAAGCGCGTGGTCGCCGAGAGTCTTTCGATCGGTCTCGCCGACAATCGCGATGCGTGGATACTCGATTCCGATGGCGCGTGGCGCAAGCCGCGACGGCGCAAGGGCGCGCCGGTGCGCTCGTCGCAGTCGGAGCTGCTTGCGGCCATGAGCGTCGCGAATCAGCCCCCACGGGGCGCAGCGCAGCGGCGCGATGCGCAAGCGTCGGGGGATCCTGCGAGCGTCGACGGGCCGTCGCGCGAAGGAGAGAGGTGATGCATCTGATCCTGTGGCGCCACGCCGAGGCCGAGGCCGGCGAGCCCGATCTCGCACGGCGGCTCACCGCGAAGGGCGTGAAGCAGGCGGCCCGCACGGGCAAGTGGCTCGACGAGCACCTGCCCGCGAACTGCCGCATCCTCGTTTCGCCCGCGAAGCGCGCGCAGCAGACCGCTGAAGCGCTGAAGCGCAAGTTCAGGACGCGAGACGAGCTTGCGCCGAATGTCGACGCG
>DASURV010000019.1:0-8491 GCA_036375455.1 Casimicrobiaceae bacterium
CGATGACCGCAACCTGCGGCGAGGTCACCGTCGCGGAGGTCGAGGAGCTCGTCGAGGTGGGCAGGCTCGATCCGAACCAGATCCACACGCCGGGCATCTACGTCGACCGGATCATCCAGGGACCGCGCTACGAAAAGCGCATCGAGTTCCGCACGGTGGCCGGCAGCGCCGGCAAGAAGGATTCCCCGGCGCGCGAGGCGATGGCGCGGCGTGCCGCGCGCGAGTTGCGCGACGGCTACTACGTCAACCTCGGCATCGGCATCCCGACGATGGTCGCGAACTTCATCCCGGAAGGGATCAACGTGACGCTGCAGTCGGAGAACGGCCTGCTCGGCATCGGGCCGTTTCCGGCCGACGACCAGGTCGACCCGGACCTGATCAACGCCGGCAAGCAGACGATCACGACGATCGCGGGCAGCAGCTTCTTCTCGAGCGCGGATTCGTTCGCGATGATCCGCGGCGGTCACGTCGACCTTTCGATCCTCGGCGGGCTCGAGGTCGCGCAGAACGGCGACCTCGCGAACTGGATGGTGCCCGGCAAGATGGTCAAGGGCCCCGGCGGCGCGATGGATCTCGTCTCGGGCGTGCGGCGCGTGATCGTGCTGATGGAGCACGCGGCGCGCGACGGAAGCCCGAAGATCCTCGAGCGCTGCACGCTGCCGATCACCGGCAAGGGCGTGGTCAACATGATCATCACCGACCTCTGCGTGTTCGACGTGCTGCCCCACGGCGAAGGCCTCGTGCTGCGGGAGTTGAATCCCGGCGTGACGCTCGCGGACGTGCGGGCGAAGACGGGCTGCGCATTCCAGGTGCCGCCGAAATCCTGAGCGCCGCCGGCGCGAGCGGCGCGCCCCGGGTCGCCCCGTCGACGCTCGTCGGCGCGCGATCAGATTCCGGGCATGCCGACGAAGCCCGGCAACGACTTGATGCGGTCGATCCAGCGGCGAACGCCGCGGTAGGGATCGAGCGCGATCTCCCCCTCGGCCGCGAGCGCGACATACGGGAAGCATCCGACGTCGGCGATCGTCGCACGATCGAGCGCGAGCCACGGATGCGCGCCCAGCCGCTCTTCCAGCACGTCGAGCCCCTTGCGCCCGAGCTGCTGCGCCTCCGCGAGATCGCCGGGACGTCCGAATTTGCAGACCACGCGCGCCTTGGAGAGGCCGAACAGGGTCTCGTTCTCCATAATGGCGAGCCACTGCATCACTTCGGCCATCCCCTCCGCGTCGATCGGGAGCCACGTCTCCCCGCCGTATTTGCGCGCCAGGTACACGAGGATCGCCAGCGAATCCCATACCACGGTCCCGCCGTCGTCGAGCACCGGGACCTGGCCGCGCGGATTGAGCTTGAGGAACCACGGCTCGCGCTGCTCACCCTTCATCAGGTTGACGGTCACGAGCTCGCATCGCTGCGAAAGCAGCGACAGGAACAGGCGCACGCGATAGCTGTTGCCGGACAGCTCGAGATCGTAGAGCTTCATGCTTCACCTCCATCGATTGCATCGACGCGAAGTCCCGCTCGGCGCGGGGCGCTTGGTTTCACGGATGGCGCGAGCACCTTCCCGCGTCGCGTCACGGTGCCCTTCGGCATTGCGTCGACAGGTGCCTTTGCGGCGGTGGTGTCCGGCGCGCGCGCCTGCCGTGCCTTCCTCGCGCGCGCGGCGAGCGCCAACCGGCGCACCCGGCGGATGTCCGCATCCGAGAACGGTCCGTTGACCCCGGAAATCGCCGCGAGCCGCATGCCGTGCTTGCGGCCGAGACGGTAGATCTCGCGCACCTTTTCCCACTCGATGCTGCGGCCGACGGTGAAGTTCTCGAAACGCCCTTCCAGCGCCAGCACGATGGTTTCGGCAAGGCAGGCATAGGCGACGCCCGTCGGGAGGCCGATGTTCTTCATCGACACGTTGCCGGGCAACCGGATCTCGCCCGACTCGATCACGAGCACGTCGGGTCGCTTGGCGACTTCGCCCGGCGGCAGGTCGAGCGGGCGCGCGACGTCGGTGATCACGCACCCGGGCTTCACTTTCATGATGTCGAGAACCTTCCTGCCCGCCCCGGAAGTGGCGGTCACGATCATGTCCATGTCGGCGATGTCCTTGTCGGCGCGCGATGACAGGAACAGCCGGGCGTCCGCGGTCTCCTTCAGGATCGACTCCTTCAGCGCGAGCAGCTTGGCGGTTTCCGGAGAGACGACGTAGAGCTCCTCGGCGACCATCGCCAGCATGCGCGCGCAGACCGAGCCGATGGCTCCGGTGGCGCCCACCACCATCGCCTTGAACTGCACCTTCTCGCCGCGCTTCGGCCTGGCGACCAGGCCCATGCGCAGCACCGCGTCGTGCGCCGCCCACAAAGCGGCCGACGCGCTGTAGCTGTTGCCGGTGGTGATCGGCAGCGGAGCGCGCCGGGCGACGGTGAGTCCGGCGTCGCCGACGACCTTGGTGAATGCCCCGAGTCCCATGATCTGCGCGCCGAGGCTCCTGGCGATGCGAGCCGCATCGAGCAGGCGCTCGTAGGTGAACTCCGGACTGTGGTTCATGATCTCCCGGGGCGTCCCGCCGACGGAGATCAACCAGCCCTCGGCTTCCACGCCGGTCGGCGACTTGATGCCCGTCACCTTCGAATAGACGAACGGTGGCGCGTAGGCCATCGCCTTCTCGAGCGTGTCCATGAAGATCGGCGGCGACACGTACGAGAGCAGCTCGATCGGCTTGATGTTCTTGAAATACTCCTGCGACAGCGGATGAATGACGAAGGCGAAGCGGTTGACGCGCTTGAAGCCTGCCGGATAGACGATCCGCGGCTCGAGCTGGAGATCCGTGATGATCGCGAGATAGTCGTCCTCGACGATGTCGTCGGGGTCCTTCTCCGTCGCGGCGACGATCATCGCGTCCAGGACGCTCGGACTCAGCACATGACCCGCCACCGTGGGCGCCCCGTCGACGACGAGGCCGACGCCCTTCTTCCCGAATTGGGCGATGCGCCTGTCGTTGACGGTCGACGTGACGATCGTCTTCCCGGCGAGCTCCTCGCGGCCGAAGGCGTCCAGCTCGTGCACCGGCGCGACGATCACGGTCGCATCCTGCATCGCCTTGCGCAGGACGAACTTGCGCCATTCCCGGACGAGGGACGAGGACATCACGCGGGACGGCGTCCAGTCCAGCACGTAGTGCGCGCCGCTCGCGTAGAGCTCCAGCGCGTCGAGCGACGTCAGCAGCTTGGGCACCCCGAGCTGCAGCACGGGATCGGCAAACTCGAGATTCTGCGTGTACTCCGACATCGCCAGCGCCAGCTTGTACTGGGTCATGCCCGAGAGGAAGAGGACCCTGGCGTTGTTGAAGTAGCTGCCGAGCTTGCCCTGGACGTGCCGCAGCGCCCACTCCTGCAGAATGTCGCCGAGGCGGGCGCCCGTCGTGACGGGGACGCGCGTCACGGCGCTCTTCATCCGCAGGCTGTCCTTTTCGACATAGCGCCGCGACCCCACGGTGTAGCTGTCCTTCTCGACGCCCAGGCCGATCGCGTCCGCATGCTGCTCCCACTGCTTCAGCAGCTTCACCGCTTTCGCGGCGCTGCCGTTCGTGCCGATGCGCCGGACGCTGAAGCGCTGTCCGAGGAACCGCGTGTCGAACGCGAAATCCTGGGCGCTCGTACCCAGACTGATCCCGATGACTCTCTTCATTCGATCCCCATCGAAGGCACGCTCGCCGGCAACGCCCGTTGCGCCCGCGGCACCGCTCCCCGTCGCCGCTTCGGAATACGGCTTCCACGGCGCGGCCGCGGCGCGCATCGCGGGCGGGAATCCATTGTAGGGCGACGGCTCGCCGCGCGCGACGCGATCGCGAACGGGCTGGCTCCGCCGGGCGGTTTTGGTGCAAGCTGACGGCTCGAACGGAGATTGCGGACGGGACGATGATCGAGATGCCGGGCATCGTGGGCGACGTGGTGAGGTCCGTCGGACTTTCGACGGTGATGCGCGCCGCCGGGGTCGTGACGGGAATGCTGCCGATCCCTCAGCCGATGCTGCTCGTCGGTCCCGGGGCCAGCGGACGCCTGGGTCGGGCCATCTGCGGGTTCGGTCACCGCAAGGTCCTGATCGTGACGGACCGCGGCGTCCGCGACAGAGGTCTGCCGGATGCGCTGCTCAAGGCATTATCGAAGGGCGGCACCGCGCATGTGGTCTTCGACGCGATCACGCAGGATGCGCCGATTCCGCTGATCGAGCGGGGCATCGCGCTGCACGAGAAGCACGGCTGCGACGCGATCGTGGCGTTCGGCGGCGGCTCGCCGATGGATGCGGCGAAGACGATCGCACTCTCGGTGGCCAATCGGAAGCATCCGCGGCAACTCGTCGGCTATTTCAAGGGCCTGCACGCGCCGGGGCCCATCTACGCCGTGCCCACGACGTCGGGCACCGGCTCCGAGGTGACCGTGGCGGCCGTGGTTTCGGATCCGGAAGCCGACCGGAAACTGGTGATCGCCGACACGCGCCTCGTCCCGGCGATGGCGGCGCTCGATCCGACGCTGATGATCGGGCTGCCCCCGGCGGTGACCGCGGCGACCGGCATGGACGCGCTGACTCACGCGATCGAAGCGTTCGTCGGCCAGTGGTCGACCCCGTATACCGATCGCATGGCGCTCGCCGCGGTCGCCATGATCTACGACAACCTGCGCGTCGCCTACAGGAGCGGCCAGGACCTCGCGGCACGCGAGCAGATGGCGCTGGCGGCGACGTACGCGGGCCTCGCGTTCACGCGGGCGAACGTGGGCTACGTGCACGCCATCGCGCACCAGCTCGGCGGCAAGTATCACACGCCGCACGGCCTGGCGAACGCGATCATGCTCCCGCACGTGCTGAAGTTCCTCGCTCCCGCCATCACGCGCAAGCTCGCGACCCTGGCCGTGCGCTCCGGGGTGGGAAAGCCGGGAGAGCGGCCGGCCGCGCTCGCGAGGAAGTTTCGCGAGTCGGTCGAATCGCTCAATCGCAGTCTCGGCATCCCGCGGCATCTCGATGCGCTGCGCGAAGCGGACATCCCCGAGCTCGCGAAGGCCGCCTGCTGGGAGGCCGACACCAACTACCCGGTCCCGCGGTACATGTCACCGGAAACCTGCGAGGGGCTGCTGCGGCAGGTGTTGCGCAAGGAAGCACGGCGCAGGAAACGCTGATGCGCTCCGGGCGGTGGCGCGGGAAGCGGCGCGCGCTCGTTTCCTCATTGGCCCCAACGCGTTATCGGAGCCGCGCGTAGCCGAAGTCGCCGGCGATCGCGTTCGCGCTCGCGCGGTCGACGCCGATGTCGAGCAGCTCGCGATCGGTCATGCCGGCGAGCGCGTGGCGATCCGCGGCGACGCGTTCCCGCGTCGTGGGATCACCGTCCGCCGCACGGCGGCTCCTCGGTGCGCAGCCGGAGGCGCTCGCGCGCGAGCCGTTGCTCGGCGACAGCGATCTGTGGACGCACTGGTTCGCCGCCGCCGGCCTGCGAGCGAACGTGCGCACCGTTGCCGTGTTCAACGACGCCGGGCTGATGCTGCAGGCCGCCGAGCAGAGCCTCGGCCTCGCGTTGTCGCGCGAGCTGCTGGCGGCCGACGCGCTGTGCGACGGGCGCCTCGTGCGCCTGTCGCCGATCTCGATCATCCACGAGGACGCGCAGCCCTACCATCTCGTATACCCGGCTGGGCTGTCGCAGTGGCCGCCCCTCGCGTCGTTTCGCCGCTGGCTCTACGACGAGCTCGACGGCTCGCTCGAGGCGTTGCGCGCGGCGATGGCCGAGCGCGCGCGACGATCGCGTGCGCCGGCGGGCGCCTCGACCCGCAAACCGGCCGGCTCCCGCGCGGGGCGGGCAGACGAGGACATGCGCAAAGCTCGGCGCTGAGCCGCCGCGAGGAAGCTCACGTGAACGCCACGATCGCCGCGACGAACAGGGCCGCGAACACGGCCGGAAACGCGAGCGCGAGCGCCAGTGCGGGGGCGGGCGCTCGACGCAGGAACACCAGCGCCGCCGCCGGTGCGCCGGTCACGAGGAAGAGCGCGGTCACGACGAGGCCCGCGGCCCGGTCCAACCCCCGGGTGGCCGGATCCGCTCCCGAGGTGAAGGCGGCGAAGGCGACGAGCGCCCACACCGCGGCGTCGAAAGCGCACACGCTGATCGTGACGGTGCGCCGCTTCATCGAACCGCGCGGCCGGTCGCTTCCGCCGTGCGCGTCGACCTGTCGCGTCCGCGACCGGACATCATTGCAACGCGGGCTACGCCGCCATCAGCCCATCGCGCGCTTGTCGACGATGCGCCGCGCCTTGCCGAGCGAGCGCTCGATGCCGCCGCTCTGCATCACGCGCACCGCGGCGCTGACGCCGATCAGGTTCTTGATCCGCTGCGCGAGCCGCTCGCCGGCGGCGTCGGCATCGGCGCCGCCCGCCGTCGGCGCACGCTCGACGAGCACCGTCATCTCGTCGAGGTTGCGCGGGCGGGTGATCTCCACCTGGTAATGGGGCGCGAGCATCGGATCGCGCAGGATCAGCTCCTCGATCTGCGTCGGGAACACGTTGACGCCGCGGATGATCATCATGTCGTCCGAGCGTCCGGTGATCTTCTCGATCCGGCGCATCGTCCGCGCGGTGCCCGGCATGAGGCGCGTCAGGTCGCGCGTGCGGTAGCGGATGATCGGCATCGCCTCCTTCGTGAGCGACGTGAAGACGAGCTCCCCCTTCTCTCCTTCGGGCAGCACCGTGCCCGTCTGCGGGTCGATGATCTCGGGATAGAAGTGGTCCTCCCAGACGGTGAGGCCGTCCTTCGTCTCGATGCATTCCTGCGCCACGCCGGGACCGATCACCTCGGAGAGGCCGTAGATGTCGATGGCATCCATGTCCATCACCGCCTCGATCGCCGTGCGCATCGTCGGCGTCCACGGCTCGGCGCCGAAGATGCCGATCGAAAGCGACGATGCGCGCGGATCGATGCCCTGCCGCTGCATCTCCTCGGCGATCGCGAGCATGTAGGACGGTGTCACCATGATGATGTCGGGCCGGAAATCCTGGATGAGCTGCACCTGCTTCTCGGTCTGGCCGCCCGACATCGGCACGACGGTGCAGCCGAGCTTCTCGGCGCCGTAATGCGCACCGAGCCCGCCGGTGAAGAGCCCGTAGCCGTAGGCGACGTGAACGATGTCGCCGGCGCGGCCGCCGGCAGCGCGAATCGAGCGCGCCATGACGCTCGCCCAGGTGTCGATGTCGCTGCGGGTGTAGCCGACCACCGTCGGCTTGCCGGTCGTCCCCGACGACGCGTGCACGCGCACGACGTCGGTGCGGGGCACGGCGAACATGTCGAACGGGTAGTTGTCGCGCAGATCGCCTTTCGCGGTGAGGGGGAAGCGGCCGAGATCGGCGAGCTCGCGCAGATCGTCGGGATGGACGCCCGCGCGCTCGAATGCGCGCCGGTAATGCGCGACCTTGTCGTACGCGTGGCGCAGCGACCAGCGCAGGCGCGCAAGCTGCAGCGCCTCGAGCTCGTCGCGACTCGCGGTCTCGATCGGTTCGAGCTCGCCCGGGCGGGGCGCCTTGGCCGGCATCGCGCTGCTCCTCCGATCGTGGGTCAGGTCTTCGCGTCGAGGACGTGGCCGTCGATGCGATAGCTCTTGCCCCGGAACAGCGCGACCGCCTTGCCGTGCTGGTTCACCACCTCGATGTCGTAGACGCCGGTGCGGCCGGTGCGGCTGCGCTCGACGCCGGTCGCGCGCAGCACGTCGCCGGCGTGGGCCGGCGCGAGGTAGTCGATCGAGCACCCCTGGGCGACGGTGTTGCGGTTGTAGCTGTTGCACGCGAAGGCGAACGTGCTGTCGGCGAGCAGGAAGACGTAGCCGCCGTGGCAGATCGCGTGGCCGTTGAGCATGTCGTCGCGGACGGTCATCGTGATTTCCGCGCGCCCCGGCCCGACGCTTTCGATGCGCATGCCGAGCGCGCGCGACGCCCGGTCGCTCGCGAACATCGCCTCGGTGACACGTTCGGCGAGCGCCTGCGCGTCACCGCCGGAGGCTTCGGCGATCGCAACCGCGCCGCGCGCATGGCGATTGGTCATCGCGCGGTCCCGCTGCCGCCATCGGCGAGCCGCGCGCCGACCGCGTGCCGGCGCGCGATCAGCGGCGACAGCCGATAGCGGTCCTCGCCATAATGCGCGGCGAGATGGTGCAGCACGTCGCGCACGCGCCCGACGCCGATCTCGTCCGCCCAGGCGAGCGGCCCGCGCGGATAGTTGACGCCCTTGCGCATCGCGACATCGACGTCGCGCGCCGAGGCGATCCCGTGCGTCACCGCATCGGCCGCCTCGTTGGCGAGCGCGGCGACCGTGCGCAGCACGACCAGGCCGGCGACGTCGTCGAGCGGTGAAACGGCGATCCCCGCCGCCTGCAGCGCACCCGCTGCCGCATCGAATGCCGACGGCGCACACGAATCGGCGCGGGCCAGCGCGATGCGCGTGCATGTGGCGTAATCGTGGGCGAGATCGAACAGC
>DASURV010000020.1:0-19064 GCA_036375455.1 Casimicrobiaceae bacterium
TTGTCGACGACGACGTGCGGTTGCGCGACCTGCTTTCCCGATACCTGTCGGAGCAGGGCTTCCAGGTCGGCACGCTGCCCGACACGTCGCAACTCGACCGCAAGCTGCAGCGCGACCCGCCGCACCTGCTGGTGCTCGACCTGATGCTGCCCGGCGAGGACGGGCTCGCCGCCTGCAGGCGCCTGCGCGGCGCCGGGGAGGCCGTGCCGATCATCATGCTCACCGCGAAGGGCGAGGATGTCGACCGGATCGTCGGGCTGGAGATGGGCGCGGACGATTACCTGCCGAAGCCCTTCAATCCGCGCGAGCTCGTCGCGCGCATTCACGCGGTGCTGCGCCGGCACGGCGAGCGTCCGGCGCCCGGTGCGCCGACGTCCGAGGGTCGCATTCCCTTCGGCGGCCACGTGCTAGACCTCGCCGCGCGCACGCTCGAGCGCGACGGCGAGGTCAAGCCGCTCACGACCGGCGAGTTCTCGCTGCTCAGCGTGTTCGCGCGCCACCCGCACCAGCCGCTCGCGCGCGAGAAGCTGATGCTGCTCGCGCGAGGCCGCGATCACGAGGTGTTCGACCGCGCGATCGACGTGCAGGTCTCGCGGCTGCGCAAGCTCGTCGAGCCGGATCCGGCGGCGCCCCGCTACATCCAGACGGTGTGGGGCTTCGGCTACGTGTACGTGCCCGAGGGAACGCCGAGCGAGCAGGCGGGCACGCCACCCGGCGGCACGCCGTGAGCGCGGCGCTCTGGCCGCGTTCGCTCTTCGGGCGCCTGATCCTGCTGCTCGTCGCCGTCGTCGCGCTGGTCGCGCTGACGACGTTCCTGCTGTTCAGCCACGATCGCGCGGCGCTGCTCGCGCGGCAGTTCAACGACACGAAGCTCGTGCAGATGAAGGCGTTGCGCGCCTCGCTCGAGGGCGCGGACGGCGCTTCGCGACGCGAGACGCTGGCCCGCCTCGGCCGCGAATACGGCGTGCGCATCGTTCCGGAAAGCGAGCGGCCGACGATCGGGGTGACACCGATCGGGCCCGCGATGCAGGACCTGCAGGAGCGCCTGCGCGAAGGCCTGGGCGAAGGCACGGACGTGCGGATCGCGCCGCGCGCGCGGCAACTGTTCGTGCGCGTGCAGGCCGGGACCGAGGGCTACTGGATCGGCTTTGCGCTCCCGCCGCGGCCGCCGGCGGAGGAATTCCCGACCCGCGCGCTCGCCTGGGCGCTCACGATCATCGTGCTGCTGCTGCTCGCGGCGTTCGCGTTCGCACGCTATCTCGCGCGCCCGCTGCGCGAGTTGAAGCTCGCCGTCGAGCGCGTCGGCCGTGGCGAGACGCCGCCGCCGCTGCCCGAGTCGGGCACGTCGGAAATCGCTGCCGTCAATCGCGGCTTCAATGCGATGCTCGCGAGCCTGCGGCAGATCGAGCGCGATCGCGCGATCCTGCTCGCCGGCGTGTCGCACGATCTGCGCACGCCGCTCGCGCGCCTGCGCCTCGGGATCGAGCTGCGCGACGCCGATGCCGCGGCGCGCGCCGGGATGGTCGCCGACATCGAGGAGATGGACCGGATCATCGACCAGTTCCTCGACTTCGCCCGCGAGGACGCCGCGACGGCGACCGATCCGATCGACGTCGATCGCGAGCTCGCGCTTTGCGTCGAGCGCTATGCACGCCTCGGCCGCGACATTCGCCTCTCGCCGGGAGCGGCCGCGCGCGTGCGGATCAAGCCGACGGCCGTGTCGCGCGTCGCGAGCAACCTGATCGACAACGCGCTCGCCTACGGCCGGCCTCCGCTCGAGGTGACGACCGGCCGGCGCGGCAAGGACGTCGTCATCGACGTGGCCGACCGCGGCGCCGGCATTCCGCCGGCCGACGTCGAGCGCCTGAAGCAGCCGTTCACTCGCGCGGGCGAGGCGCGCGCCCGCGCCGACGGCGCCGCGGGGGCGGGACTCGGGCTCGCGATCGTCGACCGCATCGCGCGGCTGCACGGCGGCAGCTTCAGTCTCCTGCCGCGCGAGGGCGGCGGCACGATCGCGCGCGTCGTCCTGCCGGCGGCCTGAGGTCAGCGGCCCTCCGGGGTCTCCATCGGGACGACCAGCACCGTCGCGAGCGCCGCGATCCCTTCCTCGCGCCCGGCGAATCCCAGCCGCTCCGTCGTCGTCGCCTTCACCGATACGCAAGCCGCTTCGCACTGCAGGTCGGCCGCGATGTTGGCGCGCATCGCCTCGACGTGCGGCGCGAGCCTCGGTGCCTGTGCGATGAGCGTCGCGTCGACGTTGCCGATCCGATGGCGTTGCGCGGCCGCGAGGCCGGCCACCGCGCGCAGCAGGCTGCGGCTGTCGGCGCCCTTCCATTTCGGGTCGCTGTCGGGAAAGTAGCGCCCGAGGTCGCCGAGCGCGAGCGCGCCGAGGATCGCATCCGCGATCGCGTGCAGCAACACGTCGGCATCGGAGTGTCCCGCGAGACCGCGGTCGTGCGGAATGGTCACGCCGCCGATGACGAGCGGCCGTCCGGCGGCGAATGCATGCACGTCGAAGCCGTTGCCGATGCGAGCGTTCACGCAACCCCCTGCGTGGCGAGGATCGCCGCGGCGAGCGCGAGGTCCTCGGGATAAGTGACCTTGATATTGTCGGCGCTCCCGCGCACGAGCCGTGGCATCGCGCAGGCGCCGGTCGCGGCCAGCGCCTCCACCGCCTGCGCGTCGTCCGTGCAATCGACCGCCGCCTCCCGCTCGTAGGCGGCCGCGAGCAGCCGATAGCGGAACATCTGCGGCGTCTGCGCGAGCCATAAGTCGCCCCGCTCCTCGGTGCGCAGCACGCGCGGCGCGTCATCACCCGCGGCGGCGCGTTTCAACGTATCGGCGAGCGGCGTCGCAAGCAGGCCGCCGACGGCGTCGCCGGCCAGCTCCAGGGTCAGGCGCTCGAGCGCCGCGCGCGGCACGCAGGGACGCGCCGCATCGTGCACGAGGATCCAGTCGTCGTCGCGGCAGCGGCTCGCCAGCGCACGCAATGCGTCACGCACGGTCGCGGACCGCGTCGCGCCTCCGCACCGGATCGGCTCGACACCCGGCCGCTCGCCCACGATGCGCTGGAAGTCCGCGTCGCCCGGCGCGAGCGCCACGACGATCGCGGCCGCGTCGAGCGACGCGAGTCGATCGAGCGTGCGCGCGATGAGCGCCTTGCCGGCGAGATCCGCGTATTGCTTCGGCGCGTCCGCCGCGAACCGCGAGCCGCCGCCGGCGGCCGGAACGATGACCCACAGGCGCGCCATCAGCGAGGATCCTCGATCAGCAGCGAGATGCGCTCCTCGTCGAGCGGCCGGAATCCCTGCCGCTCGTAGAAGCGAAACGCGCGCGCGTTGTCGCGATGGCAGGCGGTATCGATGCGGCCGCATCCGGCTTCGCGCAGATGCCGCACGAGCGCGGACAGCATCGCCGTGCCCACGCCCTTCCCCCGCCAGCGCGCATCGATCGTCACGTCGTCGAGCTTCGCGACGAGCCCGCCGCGCGACGTCGAGATCGCGTGGCAGACGACGCAGGCGCCGACGACGGCGTCGCCCGCACGCGCGAGCCAGACGAAGCCGAGCTCCGGCCGCGCGAGAAACAGGCCGAGCGCACGCGTGAGCGCTGCGCGGCCTCCGTCGCCATAGTTCGCCGCAGATGCGCGGTAATGCGCGTCGTCCGCAAGAAACGATCCCAGCAGGTGCGAGGCGTCGGTGCGCGTGGCCGCCGTCATCGGCGCGCATTCGATGGCGGTGCCGGCGCTCATGCGCAAAGCGGTCCGAGCGCCGCGCGGATTGCGTCCGGCACCGGCACCGGCCGCCGGTGCGCGCGGTCGACCCAGACATGGACGAAGCGCCCGGTCGCCGCCGCATCGTCCTCGCCGCGGCGAAAAAGCCCGATCTCGTAGTGCACCGACGAGCGGCCGATCCGCGCGACGCGCAGCCCCGCGTCGATCGTCTCCGGGAACGACAGCGCCTGGTGGAAGCGGCACGCGGTCTCGACGACGATGCCGATCGCCGGCCCGTCGCGGATGTCGAGTCCGCCCGCGCGGATCAGGTGCTCGTTCACCACCGTGTCGAAGTACGAGTAATACGTGACGTTGTTGACGTGGCCGTAGGCGTCGTTGTCCATCCACCGCGTCGCGATCGCGAGGAACGCGGGGTAGCCGCTGCGATGGTCGGGAGCGAGGGGCTGTGTCATCGATGCGCCCGCGCCGTCGCCGCCGGTGCGCCGCCATCGGGCAGCCGCTCATCGATCAGCTCGATCCAGTGGCGGATCGGAATGCGGGTTCCCGATTGCAGGTGCGTCATGCAGCCGATGTTGGCGGTCGCGATGACGTCCGGCCGATGCGCGTCGAGCGCGCGCAGCTTGTTCGCCTTCAGCGCATTGGCAAGGTCCGGCTGCAGGATCGAATACGTTCCGGCGGAGCCGCAGCACAGATGCGCATCGGCGACCGGAACGAGCGTGCAGCCGGCGTCCTGCAGCAGCCGCTCGGCCTCGCCGCGGATCTTCATGCCGTGCTGCAGCGTGCAGGGCGGGTGGAAGGCGACGCGGGATGCGCCGCCGCGGCGCGCGAGCCTCGGGGCGAGGTCGGTCCACGCCGCGGCGACGAGCTCGACCGGGTCGCGCGCGAGCTCGGCCACGCGCCTCGCCCGCGCCGCGTACGCCGGGTCCTGCGCGAGCAGGTGGTCGTAGTCGCGCACCATCACGCCGCAGCCGCTCGCCGTGACGACGATCGCCTCGATGCCGCGCTCGACGTGCGGCCACCACGCGTCGATGTTGCGCCGTGCGATCTCCCGCGCTTCGTCGTGCTCGGACAGGTGATACGACAGCGCTCCGCAGCAGCCGCCGCCCTCGATGGCGAGCGCCGAGATGCCGGCGCGATCGAGCACGCGCGCGGTCGCCGCGTCGATGTTCGGCGCGAGCGAGGGCTGCACGCAGCCCGCCGGCACCAGCACCCGGCGTGCGTGCCGCGGCTGCGGCCACGTGCCGGCCGAACGCGCCTCGGGTATCGACGCTGCGAGCGCGCGCGGCAGGAACGGTCGCGCCAGCCGGCCGAACGACAGCGCCGCACCGAACAGCGGACGCGACAGCAGGCCGCGCCGCAGCGCGCCGCGACGCGCCGCGTCGATCGAGCCGCGCGCGACGCGATCGTCGACGAACTTGCGTCCGATGTCGACGAGGCGGCCATAGCGGACGCCGGACGGACAGGTCGTCTCGCAACTGCGGCAGGTCAGGCAGCGATCGAGGTGCAACTGCGTCTTCGCCGTCACTTCCGCGCCTTCGAGCGCCTGCTTGATCAGGTAGATGCGCCCGCGCGGCCCGTCGAGCTCGTCGCCGAGAAGCTGGTAGGTCGGGCACGTGGCCGTGCAGAATCCGCAATGCACGCACGCGCGCAGGATGGCGTCCGCCTCCCTCCCCTCCGCGGTGGCGGCGATTGCGGGAAGAAGGCGCGTTTCCATTCAGAGCCCGGCGTACAGCCGGCCGCGATTGAGCACGCGGTGCGGGTCGAACACCTGCTTCAATCGCTCGTGCAATCCGAGCATCGGCGCCGGGAGCGGATGAAACGTGCCCGCCGCCTTGCGACCGCGGTAGAGCGTCGCATGGCCGCCGTGCTGCGCGGCCCATGCGCGCAGCGGCTCCGCCGCGGGCGGCGTCGCGAAGACGAGCCAGCGCAACGCGCCGCCCCACTCGACGAGAATGTCGGCGGGCCAATCCGACCACGGCGCGGTCGAGCGCACCGACAGCCGCCACAGCGTCGCGCCGGCGTCGATCGCGGGGCGGAAGGCGTCGTGCGTCTGGTCGCGCACGCCGCGCCAGAACGCCGCGCCATCGACCTCCTCCCCGCCGATCCGCGGCGCCGCGCTCGACACGGCGGCCGCTGCGCCGGAGAGCCGCACCCACAGCCGGCCGCGGTGAAAGCACGTCGCGGTAACCGGCAGCGGCCGGCCGCCCCATTCGTTCATCAGCCGCAGCGCGTCGGCGCCGCCGCATGCGACGACGCGCGTCGTCTCGACCTTCGGCCGTGGCAGGCACTTGAGCGAGATCTCGGTCAGCACGCCGAGCGTGCCGAGCGCACCGGTCATCAGCCGCGAGACGTCGAACCCCGCGACGTTCTTGATCACCTGGCCGCCGAACGTGAGCGCCGTCCCGGTGCCGTCGACGATGCGCGTGCCGAGCACGAAGTCGCGCACCGACCCCGCATACGGCCGCCGCGGACCGGAGAAGCCCGCGGCCACGACGCCGCCGAGCGTCGCCGCGCGTCCGTGCAGCGGCGGCTCGAACGCGAGCATCTGGCCGTGCGCGGCGAGGGCGGCGTCGATGTCCGCGAGCGGCGTGCCGCTGCGCGCGGTCACGACGAGCTCGCCCGGCGCGTAGGCGACGATGCCGGTGAGCGCGCCCACCTCGAGCGGGTCGCCCACGAGCGACTCGCCGTAGAAATCCTTCGTGCCGGCGCCGCGGATGCGCAGCGGCCGGCCGTCGGCCACCGCCGCGCGGATGCGCTCCTGGACTGCGGCGACGACGGCGTCTTCCACTTGCGGATCAGGCGGCGGCGATCTTGTCCCGATAGAGGTGACGCGGCTCGTCCGCCTCGATCACCGTCGTCTCGGCGAGAGCCGCGCGCTCCCAGTCGCGCATGTGCGGATGCGCGAGCAGCGCCTCGAGATAGCCGCCCGCCGCGCCGCCCGGCTGCACGCCGTAGGTCTGGAAGCGGAACGCAACCGGCCCGAAGAAGCAGTCGGCCAGCGAATAGCGCCCGCACAGGAACGCTCCGCCGCCGCCGAAGCGACGCCGCGACTCGTCCCAGATCTGCGTCACGCGGTCGACGTCCGCGGCGAGCGCCGGCGACCACGGCCGTACGTCGACGCGCTCGCGGATGCACATCGTCATTTCGCTGCGCAGCGTCGCGAACCCGGAATGCATTTCGGCGGTGATCGAGCGCGCGAAGCCGCGCGCGACGGGGTCCGCCGGCCACATGTCCGGGTGGCGCTCCGCGAGATGGCCGGCGATCGCGAGCGTGTCCCAGACGACGATGTCGCCCTCGTGCAGGCAAGGCACGAGGCCCGACGGCGAGAACGGCAGGTTCGCCGGATTCGGCCCGCGGCCCCCCAGCGCGACGAGGACTTCCTCGAACGGCTCGCCGGAGAGCTTCGCGGCGAGCCAGCCGCGCAGCGACCACGACGAATAGTTCTTGTTACCGATGTAGAGCTTCATAGCGGCACCGTCTTCCCCGGATTCAGGATGTCGTTCGGATCGAGCGCGCGCTTGATCGTCTGCATCAACGACACCGCGTCGCCGTGCTCGGCGCGCAGCGCGTCGAGCTTGTGCACGCCCACGCCGTGCTCGCCGGTGCACGTGCCGCCCATGCCGATCGCGCGCAGGCTCACGCGCGCCGCGAGCGCCTCCGCCTTCGCGCGCTCGCCCGGCTGCGCTGGATCGAACAGCACGACCAGATGGAAGTTGCCGTCGCCGACGTGGCCGACGATCGGCGCGACCAGCCCGGTGGCCGCGACGTCGGCTTGCGTTTCGAGCACGCAATCGGTGAGCCGCGAGATCGGCACGCACGCGTCGGTGGCGAACGCCTGCTTGCCGGGCGCGAGCGCGAGCGCCGCGTAATAGGCGTTGTGCCGCGCCTTCCACAGCCGCGACCGCTCTTCCGGCTGCGTCGCCCATTGGAAGCGGCTCCCGCCATGGTCGGTCGCGATCGACTCGATCCTCTCCGCCTGCTCGCGCACGCCCGCCTCGGTGCCGTGGAACTCGAAGAAGAGCGTCGGCCGCGCCTGGTATCCGTCGAGCCGCGAATAGCGGATGCACGCACCCATCTGCACGTCGTCGAGCAGCTCGATCCGCGCGACCGGGACGCCGAGCTGCATCGCGACGATCACCGTGTCGACGGCGCTCTTGAGATCGGGGAACTGGCACACGGCCGCCGAGATCGCCTCAGGCAGTCCGTAGAGGCGCAACTGCACCTCGGTGATGATCCCGAGCGTGCCTTCCGAGCCCACGAACAGCCGTGTCAGATCGTAGCCGGCGCTCGATTTGCGCGCGCGATTGCCGGTATGGACGATCCGGCCGTCGGCGGTGACGACGGTGAGGCCGAGCACGTTCTCGCGCATCGTTCCATAGCGCACGGCATTGGTGCCGGAGGCGCGCGTCGAGGCCATCCCCCCGATCGTCGCATTGGCGCCGGGATCGATCGGAAAGAACAGGCCCGTCCCCTTGAGCTCCGCGTTGAGCTGCTCGCGCGTCACGCCGGCCTGGACGCGGCAGTCGAGATCGGCGTCGTTGACCTCGAGCACCCGGTTCATCTGCGACAGGTCGAGGCACACGCCGCCGTAGAGCGCGGCGACATGGCCCTCGAGCGACGTGCCGACGCCGAACGCGATCACCGGGATGCGCGCGGCATTGCAGACGCGCACGACCGCGCCGACCTCCTCGTTCGTGTGCGGGAACACGACGATGTCCGGCATCCCCGCGTCGGCGAGCCCCTCGCCGTGCGCGTGCTGCTCGCGGATCGCGCGGCTCGTCACCGCACGCTCGCCGTAGTCGTCGCGCAACCTCCGGGTCAGCGTTTCCACCTGGGCGGGTTCGGGCCGCGCGCGCGCTGCGGTCGTCGTCATTGCGGGCTCCTGAGTGCCGATACGTCCTAAGTTAGAAGCGCGGCAGCTCCGGGTGCCGCAGCTCGCCATGGTGGACGTGCATCCGCCCGAACTCGGCGCAACGCGCGAGCGTGGGCACGCCCTTGCCCGGATTGAGCAGGCCGCGCTCGTCGAACGCGCCCTTGATGCCGAGAAAGCGCTCGAGCGCGGCCGGCGCGAACTGCGCGCACATGCCGCGGATCTTCTCGACACCCACGCCGTGCTCGCCGGTGATCGTGCCGCCGACGTTGATGCACAGCTCGAGGATCCGGTCGCCGAACTCGACGGTCCGCTCCTTGTCGCCGGGCTTGTTCGCATCGAACAGGATCAGCGGATGCAGGTTGCCGTCGCCGGCGTGGAAGACGTTCGCGCAGGGGAGCCCGTACTCGCGCGACCACGTCCCGATCTGCGCGAGCACGCCGGGCAGCGCCGCGCGCGGGATCGTGCCGTCGATGCAGTAGTAGTCGGGCGAGATGCGCCCGACGGCGGGAAACGCCGCCTTGCGGCCCGACCAGAACAGCAGGCGCTGCGCCTCGGTCTCCGACACGCGGATGCCGGTCGCGCCGCTCGCGGTGAGCACCGCGCGGATCTCCGCCATCTCGGCCTCGACCTCGACCGGCGTGCCGTCGGCCTCGACGAGCAGGACCGCCGCCGCGTCGAGCGGGTAGTCCGCGTGCACGAATTGCTCGACGGCGCGCGTCGCCTCGCGGTCCATCATCTCCAGTCCGCCGGGGATGATGCCGGCGCCGATGACCGCGCCGACGGCGGCGCCGGCCTTCTCCACGTCGTCGAAGGCGGCGAGCGCGACCTGCGCGTGCTGGGGCTTCGGCAACAGCTTGACGGTGATCTGCGTCATCACGGCGAGCAGGCCTTCGCTACCGTTGACGAGCGCCAGCAGGTCGTAGCCGGGCGCATCGAGCGCATCGCCGCCGAGTTCGACGATCTCGCCGGTCACGAGCACCGCGCGCACCTTGCGCACGTTGTGCACGGTGAGTCCGTACTTCAGGCAATGCACGCCGCCCGCGTTTTCCGCGACATTGCCGCCGATCGTGCAGGCGATCTGCGAGGACGGGTCGGGCGCGTAGAACAGGCCGTAGGGCGCCGCCGCCTCCGAGATCGCGAGATTGCGCACGCCCGGCTCGACGATCGCCGTGCGCGCGGCCGGATCGATCGCGACGATGCGGCGAAACTTCGCGAGCGACAGCACGATCCCCTGCGCCGCCGGCAACGCGCCGCCCGAGAGGCTCGTGCCCGCGCCGCGGGCCACCACCGGCACGTGCGCCGCGTGGCACAGCCGCAGGATCTCGACGACCTGCCGCTCGTTGTCGGGCAGCACCACGGCGCCCGGCTGCTCGCGGTAAAGCGTGAGGCCGTCGCACTCGTAGGGGCGCGTATCCTCCGCCGCGGTCAGCAGCGCCGAGGGCGGCACGATGGCGGCCAGCGCCGAGGTAAACGTCGGATCGAGCATGGGCGGCGTGCGCCCCGGGCGTTTCGCACCGCGGGCGTCGACAGATTATTCCACAGTGGCCGCCGCGTCCGGCTCGAAGCCGATCGTATCGGGCTGCTAGAATCGCGCCCTCGCGCAAGGCCGGTCCTGCGTACCGGCTCGCATCCGGAGAATCCACGATGCATCGCTCCCGCTCGCTCGCGGCCCTCGCTACCCTCGCCGTGTTCGTTACGGCGCCGGCGCTCGCGCACACCGCGCTCAAGATGAACATCTCGCTCGCGCAGAACTCGCACTACGGCGTGGCGATCGACGCGTTCGCGCGCGAGGTCGAGAAGCGCACGAACGGCCGCTACAACGTGCAGAACTTCTACTCGGGGGCGCTCGGCGCCGAGCGCGAGTCGATCGAGGCGCTGCAGCTCGGCACGCTCGACCTGACGATGACGTCGACGGGGCCGGTGCCCAATTTCGTGCCCGAGATCGCGATCCTCGACATTCCGTTCCTGTTCCGCGACTACGCGCACGCCCGCGCCGTGCTCGACGGTCCCATCGGCCAGGAGATGCTGAAGAAGTTCGAGCCCAAGGGCATCGAGGCGCTGGCGTGGGGCGAGAACGGCTTTCGCAACATGACCAACAGCAAGCATCCGGTCGCAGTCCCCGAGGACCTGAAGGGCCTCAAGATGCGCACGATGGAAAACCCGGTGCACATCCAGGCGTACCGCGCGTTCGGCATCATCCCGACGCCGATGGCATTCACCGAGGTGTTCACCGCGCTCCAGCAGGGCACCGTCGACGGGCAGGAGAATCCGCTGTCGGTGATCACGGCGGCCAAGCTCGACCAGGTGCAGAAGTACCTGACGCTGACCGGCCACGTCTATTCGCCGGCGCTGATCCTGATGAGCAAGGCGCAGTGGGACAAGCTCTCGGCCGACGACAAGAAGGCGTTCCATCAGGCCGCGATCGAGGCGGTCAAGGCGAACCGCGCGCGCATCGACGACGACGAGCGGAAGGCCGTGACGGATCTCCGCGCCAAGGGCATGCAGATCGTCGAGCACCCCGACAAGGCGAAGTTCCAGGCGGTGCTCGGGCCGACGTTCGCCGAGTTCGGCAAGAAGTTCGGCCAGGAGAACATCGACCGGATCCGCAACTACAAGTAGCGCGGGGACACGGGCTGCCCGGCGCGGACCATCGCCGCCTGGACCTTCGCGGCCCGATGATGCCGCGACCCGACGCGTCGCAGCACACCGCTTCGCCGGGCGCGGCACCTCGCGGCATCGGGAAACCTACCGATACCCCAGCGCGTTCGGCAGCCCCGCCGACAGCACGGGAAAGAGCGACAGCAGCGCGAGCACCGCGAGCTGCGCCCACAGGAACGGCCACAGCTCGCGCACGAGCCGCGCGAGCGGCACGCGCGCGACGATCGACGTCACGAACAGCAGGCCTCCGACCGGCGGCGTGATCATGCCCATCGTCAGGTTGACGATCACGACGATGCCGAACTGCAGGTCGTCGATGCCGAGCGCATGCGCGATCGGCGCGAGGATCGGCACCAGCACGACGATCCCCGGCAGCGGCTCGATGAAGATGCCGAACACGAGCAGCAGCAGGTTGACGGCGAGCAGGAACGCGAGCGGCGCAAGCTGCATCCCGACGATCCAGGCGGTGAGCTGCTGTGGCACGCGCGACACGGTCAGCACCCAGGCGAACGCCGCCGACATCCCGACGATGATCAGCACCGACGCCGTCACGAGCGCCGAGCGCGCGAGGATTCCCGGCAGCATCCGCCATTGGAGCGTCCGATAGATGACGCGGCCCGCGAACAGCGCATAGAACACGGCGACCACCGAGGCCTCGGTCGGCGTGAACGCGCCCGACGCGATGCCGCCGAGGATCAGCACCGGCAGCACCAGCGCCGGCAGCGCGCGCCACGTGTTGCGGGCGTAATCGCGCCATTCGAGCCGCTGCGGCGCGCCGCGATAGTTCCGCCGCACCGATACGACATGGTTGATCGCCGCCATCGCGAGCGCGATCAGGATGCCGGGCACCACTCCCGCGAGCAGCAGCCCGACGAGGTTCACGTCCGGATAGGCGAGCGCATAGATGATGACGCTGATCGACGGCGGGATGATCGGGCCGAGGATCGAGGTGGCGGAGGTGAGCGCCGCCGCGTAGCCGGGGTCGTAGCCGTCGTCGCGCATCATCCGGATCATGATGGCGCCGGGGCCGGCCGCATCGGCGAGCGCCGATCCCGAGATGCCCGAGAAGAACGTGAGCGTCAGGATGTTCGTGTGGCCGAGGCCGCCGCGGAAGCGGCCGACGAACTGCGACGCGAAACGAAGCAGCACCGCCGAGAGCTCGCCGCCGGTCATCAGCTCGGCGGTCAGGATGAAGAACGGCACCGCCTCGAGCGCGAACAGATCGATGCCGGAGAACAGGTACTTCGGCAGTGCGACCAGCGGCACGTGCTGCGACGCCATCGCGAGCAGCGTCGCCCCGCCCAGCGCGAACGCGACCGGCACGCCCAGCGCGAGCAGCGCGATGCTGCCCGCGAACAGGACCGTCACCACGGCGCGGCAAACGCTCCGGGGGACCTGCGGGCAACTCCGACGCAGGAGCTGCGCGGACGCTGCTCAGAGCCTTGCGACATCGGCATCGAACTCGCCGTCGCCGAGCAACTCGCGCCGCGCAACGTAGCCGCGCGCCATCAGCGCGAGGTGCACGAGCAGCAGCGCGAAGCCGACCGGCATCGCGAGGTAGACGGCGCCGATCGGGATCTCCATCACCGGTGTCGTCTGCGCCCAGGTGAGGCTCGCGTAGCGCGCGCCGACGACGACCATCGTGCAGAAGAAGGCCGCGAGCAGCGCGAAGATGGCCGCGCGTATCGCCGGCGCATAGCGCGGCGCGCGGTGCTGCAGCGTGTCGATGCCGATGTGGCCGCCGTAGCGCAGCACCGGCCCGGCGCCGATGAACGTGAGCCAGACCATCGTGTAGCGCGACGCCTCCTCGACCCAGAGGATCGAGTGGTCGGTCAGGAAGCGCAGCGCCACGTTGGCGAACACCATGACCGCCATCGCGCCGAGCAGCGCGATGACGAGCCAGCGATTGACGGCGAGCAGGAGGCGATCGAAGGTCCGCACCCGTTCAGCCGACGGCGACGGGCGCCGGCGTCTCGGCGAGCACGTTCAGCAGGTGCGGCAGGATCGCGTCGGTCGCGCGCTCGCCCTCCTCGATGATGTACGGAATCTTGTCCGCGTCGAACAGGCGGATGCGCTCCTTGAACTCGGGCACGATCGCGATCACCTCGCCGTGGTGCGCGACGTTGTGGAAGGCGAAGCGCGAGCGCAGCAGGTTGTTCGTCATGATCGAGGTCAACTGGAATGCGAAGCGCGCCGCGGAGTCGATCCGCTCGTTGTAGGCGCTCTCGAAACCCATCGCGATGATGACGTCGGCGCCCTCGCGCACCGCGGGACCGACGGGCAGCGGATCGGACAGGAAGCCGTCGATGCACAGGCGTCCTTCGACCTCCCACGGCTTGAGAATGAACGGCAGCGCGATGCTCGCGCGCAACGCGTCGACCAGCCTCCCCTTGTCGAAGATCACCTGCTCCCCGGTCCAGAAATCGGTCGCCGTGACCAGCAGCGGCACCTTCATGTCCTCGATGCGCGCCTCGCCGTAGGCCTCCGCGAAGGCGCGCAGGATGCGACGGTCGCGGCGCATGCCGAAGCGCGCGTCGAAACCGAGGAGCCGGGGCAGCAGGATGCTCAGCATCGCCCGCGTGTCCCGCTCGCTCGTCAGCTCGCGCGTCCAGAGACGTGCGGCGAGCGCGGTGATCTCGTGGGTCGGCTTGCCGAGACCGATCAGCGCCGCGACCATACTGCCGGCGCTGCAGCCGACGAGCAGATCGAGGGCAATGTTCTCCCGCGCCAGCACCTTCGCGAGCCCGATCGCCGCCGCGCATTTGACGCTGCCCGCGCCGATGACCAGCGCAACCCGTTTGCGCCTTTGCATGGTTCAGGGTCCGTTCACGCTACATCGGTCGCCGCCGAACGGGTCAGCCGGCGTAGCTGGCGATCGCCGCCGGGACGTCCGGATAGATCTTCAGGATCCCGGTGAAACCCGACAGCTCGAGGACCTTGTGCACGTTGCCTTGCACGGACGCGAGCCGCAGGTCGCCGCCGAGCCGGCGCGAATCCTTCATCCCGGCGAGGAGCACGCCCAGTCCCGCGCTGCTCGTGTATTCGAGCGCCGCGCAGTCGACGACGAGGTGGGCCTGCTGCGGCAAGCGTTCGGCGAACTCCTGCTTCAATCGCGGCGCGGTCGACGCGTCGATGCTGCCCTGGACGGCAACGATGCAAACGCCGCTCCGCTGGGTGATCGCGAGTTCCATTGCTCCTCCGTATCGTGGTTGGATTGTTCTGCGGCGCGCTCAGGACGTGCCGTCCGTGAGCTTGACCAGGGTCAACCGATTGCCGCCGTCGACCGTCGTTTCGTAGTCGATGCCGTCCATCACGCTGCGAACCAGGTGGCAGCCGAGCCCTCCGATCGGCCGCTCCTCGACGCTTGCGCAAAGATCCGGCGCCGGCGCGCTTCTGGGATCGAACGGATATCCACGGTCGACGATGCGAATCACGAGGCGATCGGGGTGCGGCGTGACCGTGAGCGCAATCGGCCCCGGCTGCAATCCCCGATAGCCGTGAACGATCACGTTCGTGCACATCTCGTCGACCGCCAGGCGCGTCTGGAATGCGATCTCGCGTGAAACGCCCCGCTCCCGGCAAACCGCGTCGATCAAGGCGAGCAGTTCGCCCAGGTTCTCGATCCGCGCCTCGACTTCCCGATGCGATTCCATGGATGTTATACGCAAAACGCACGCGCTTGGCGAAGGTCCGCATCGCATGCACGACGCCGGCGTCGCGATCGGTCGCGGGCCCCATTGTGCACGATGCCGGGCATCCTGGCACTATAATTGCTCGGCCCGCACGCATGATCGAATCGAGCAATATCGACGCCGCGCCGATCGACCCTTTGGAGATCTACGCGAAGACCGCGCTCGGCCTGCAGGAGCTCAGGGAACGCAAGCTCAATCTGCCGCTCACGCTGCGGGGACTGCTGATCCTGATCGACGGCAATCGGACGGTCGCCGACGTGCTGGCCAAGGCCCACGCGCTGAAGCTCGACAAGCGCGCGCTGACGGCGCTCGAGCACAGCGGATTGATCGCGAAGCGATTTTCGGCGCCTTCGGTCGCGCAGCGTGGGGCCGCGATCGCGCCCGCGCAACGGCCAGCGGAGGAGGCGGAGCGCTACACTCGGGCACAGCGGATGATGAACGATGCGATCAGCGCGCACCTCGGTTTCCGCGGCTACGGACTGATGATGCGCCTGCAGAGGACTGCCAACGTGCGCGATCTGCACGACCTGCTGCCCGACTTCGCGAAGGCGCTCGTCAAGCGCCTCGGCATCGAGCCCGCCACGCCCATCGTGTCGTCGATCGAGCGCGTGATCACCGGGACGTGAGCGTCGGAGGGCCGTCCCGAGACGCGAACCAGCCCCCTCGGGGGGCAGCGCAGCGGCGCAAGCCGCAAGCGTGGGGGGAACCGTGAGCGCCGAAGTGCGGACCCAACGCGCGGATCGCCCGCTCGCCGGCATCCGCGTGCTCGAGCTGGGCGCGCTGATCGCCGGCCCTTTCTGCGCGAAGATCCTCGCCGAATTCGGCGCCGACGTCGTCAAGATCGAGCCGCCCGGCACCGGCGACCCGCTGCGCAAGTGGCGCTACGTCGAGAACGGGACGTCGCTGTGGTGGCACGTGCAATCGCGCAACAAGCGCTCGGTCGCCGTCGACCTGCGCACGATCGACGGCCAGCAGATCGCCCGCACGCTCGCGGCGCGCGCCGACATCGTCGTCGAGAACTTCCGTCCCGGCACGCTCGAGGGCTGGAACCTTTCGTACGACTCGCTCTCCGCCGTCAATCCCGGCCTCGTCATCGTGCGCATTTCCGGCTACGGCCAGAGCGGACCGTATCGCGAGCGCCCGGGCTTCGGGGTGATCGGCGAGGCGATGGGCGGCCTGCGTCACGTCACCGGAACGCCCGATCGGCCGCCGTCGCGGGTGGGCGTTTCGATCGGCGATACGCTGGCCGCGCTCTACGGCGTGATCGGCGCGCTGATGGCGCTCGAAGCGCGGCGGGCGAGCGGCCGCGGACAGGTCGTCGACGTCGCCCTGTACGAGGCGGTCTTCTCGGTCATGGAGTCGATGCTGCCGGAATTCGACCGCTTCGGCGTCGTGCGCGAGCGCACCGGCTCGATCCTGCCGGGCATCGCGCCGACGTCGGCGTACCGCTGCGCCGATGGCAGCTTCGTGCTGATCGCCGCCAACGGCGACTCGATCTTCCGGCGCCTGTGCCGCGCGCTCGGCCGCGAGGATCTCGCCGCCGATTCCTCGCTCGCCCACAACGACGGTCGCGCCGGGCGCCAGCAATGGCTCGACGGCGAGATCGAGCGCTGGACACGCGAGCGCTCGCCGGACGAGGTGGTCGCGGCGATGGAGGCGGCCGAGGTTCCGGCGTCGAAGATCTGCACGATCGGCGACATCGTCGCCGACGCGCAGTACGCGGCGCGCGAGATGATCCGCGAGATCCGGCTCGCGGATGGGTCGCGTCTCAAGGTGCCCGGGGTGGTCCCGAAACTATCGGCCACACCCGGCGGATTCGACGGCGGCGGGCCGCGACTCGGCGAGCACACCGACGACGTGCTGCGGGAGATCGGCTACGACGCGACGCTGATCGCGACGCTGCGCGAGCGCGGCGTCATCGGCTAGAGCCGGCTAGAGCGGCGGCGCGGCGATCGCCGGCGCGCGGCGGTGCGCGGCCCGCAGGCTCACGAACGCGCCGACCGACGCGACGGCAATCACCGCCGCCATCGGGCGCGTCGTGCCGTCGAACGCCAGCCCGACGACGAGCGCGGCGCTCGACGCGACGGCAAACTGGCAGAACGACAGCAGCGACGAGGCGCTGCCCGCGATCTCCGGAAACGGCGTCAACGCGCCCGCGGTGGCGGGCGGCATCGTCAACATGAACGCCACCATGTAGGCGAACATCGGCACGACGATCGCCAACGGATGCCTCACGTCGATTGCGGCGAGGATCCCCAGCGCGAGGCCCGCCGCCAGCATCAGCGCGGTGCCCGCGCGCACCATCCGCGCGATGCCCACGCGCGGCACGAGGCGGCTGCCGAGCGTCGAGCCGGTGATGTTGCCGAGCATCACCGCGCCGAACAGCAGCCCGAACGCCTGCTCGCTGCGGCCCATCACCGACACGAACACGAACGCGCTGCCGGCGAGGAATGCGAAGAGGCCGCTGAAGCCGAATGCCGCGACCAGCAGGTAGCCGACGTACGGACGCGAGCGCAGCAGCCGGCCGAAGTTGCCGAGCATCGCCGTCGGCCGCATCGCGCGCGGATCCCGGCGCGCCAGCGTTTCCGGCAGCGCCGCGTGGACGAAGTACCACAGGACTGCACCGTAGAGCGCGACCAGGACGAAGTTCGACTGCCACCCGAGCCACGCATGCATGTGGCTGCCGAGGATCGGCGCGACGACCGGCGCGAATCCGAGCACGATGCCCATCAGCGACAGGATGTGGGCGGCCTTGTCGCCGCTGTAGAGATCACGGACGACCGCCCGCGGCACGACGGCGATCGACGCCATCGACACCGCCTGCACGAGCCGTGCGCCGATCAGCACGAAGACGTTGCGCGACAGCGCGCACGCGGCGGACGCTACGATGAAGACGGCGAGACCCGCGAGCAGCGTGGGGCGGCGACCGTACCGGTCCGACAGCGGGCCGGCGAAAAGCTGCGCGACGCCCCAGCCGTACATGTAGACGGACAGCGTGAGTTGCACCTCCGCCGCGGACGCGTCGAGCGCGCGCGTCATCGACGGCATCGACGCCAGATAGATGTCCATCGCGAACGGCGCGGCGGCGATCAGCGCGCCGAGCAGCACCGTCAGCGCCGGCGAATCGAGCTTCAGCGCCGTCGTCGCGCGCATCGGAAGACGCCTCGCACGGCCGCGCTGCGATTCAGATGCATCGGCCGCCGTCGACTTCCAGGCACGCGCCGGTGATGAAGGAGGCTTCGTCGGAGGCGAGGAACACGGCCGCGGTCGCGATGTCGGTGGGCTGCGACAGGCGTCCCAGCGGAATCGTCGCGATGAACTGGGCGCGCTTCTGCGGCGTGTCCTCGCCCATGAAATCGGCGAGCAGCCCGGTCTCGCCGGCGACGGGGTTGATGATGTTCACGCGGATGTTGTCCGGCGCGAGCTCCGCGGCCATCGAGCGCGACGTCACGATCGCCGCGCCCTTGCTGCCGTTGTACCAGGTGAGGCCCGGCCGCGGGCGCACGCCCGCCGTCGACGCGATCGTGATGAAGACGCCGCTGCGCTGCGCGCGGAAATGCGGCACCGCGTGCTTCGCCGTCAGGTAGAGGCTCTTCACGTTGACCTGGTAGATCCGGTCGAACAGTTCCTCGGGCACGTCGAGCATCGGCTGGTTGCGATGCGTCGTCCCGGCATTGTTCACGACGATGTCGAGCCGGCCGCACTCGGCGATCGCCGAGGCGACGAGCCGCGCGACGTCCGCGTCCTTCGCGACGTCGCCGGGACACGCGACGGCACGCCCTCCCGACGCGCCGATCTCGGCGGCGATGCGCCGCGCGCCGTCCGCGTCGAGGTCGTTGACGACGACGCGCGCCCCTTCGGCGGCGAATCGGCGCGCGATTCCGGCGCCGAAGCCGGACGCCGCGCCGGTGACGATGGCGATCTTGTTCGCAAGTCTCATGCCGTCGGCCTCACCCATGCCGCACGACGACCGTCTTCAGCGTCGTGAAGCCGTACAGCGCCTCGAACCCCTTTTCGCGGCCGTGGCCGGAATGCTTGACCCCTCCGAACGGCAGCTCGACGCCGCCGCCCGCGCCGTAGTTGTTGACGAACACCTGCCCGCTCCGAACGG
>DASURV010000021.1:0-18788 GCA_036375455.1 Casimicrobiaceae bacterium
CCGCGGTATAATCCGCGCGCTCGCGAGCGCCGCGAGCAGGTTGCGCGTGCGCGGATCGTCCCTCCCGTCGGAAGGCGGCGGCGCGGAATGCACCACCGCGAACGGGCTCGTGTCGATGCGCGCGAGCGTGCGGCGATCGTCGAGGTCGGCGACCAGCGGGACGACGCCGTGCATGCGCAGCCTCCGCACGTCGTCGCGATTGCGCGTCAAGCCGACGAGCCGCGCCCGATGCCGCAACAGATCCGCGACGCGCAACGCGATATCGCCGCAACCCACCAGCAATATCCGCTGCATACTCCCACCCGATCGCGATGACGGCCCAGATTACCATACGGCCCAGCGAGCACACGTTCGCCTGCGAGGCGGACGAGACGGTATTGCAGGCGGCGATGCGCGCCGACCTGATGATCCCGTACGGATGCCGCAACGGCGCCTGCGGCACGTGCAAGGGGCGCATCCTCGCAGGCGACGTCGACTTCGGTCCCCACCAGGCGTCGACGCTCACCGACGAGGAGAAGCGCAGGGGTCTCGCGCTCTTCTGCGTCGCGCGGCCGAGGAGCGACCTCGTCATCGAGGTGCGCGAGGTGCGCCGCGCCGGCGACATCCAGATCAAGCGCCTGCCGTGCCGGATCGAGTCGATCGAGAAGCCGGCGCCCGACGTGGCGATCGTCAGGCTCAAGCTGCCGGCGAACGAGCGGCTGCAATACCTCGCCGGCCAGTACATCGATTTCCTGCTGATGGACGGGCATCGCCGCAGCTTCTCGCTCGCGACGCCGCCGCATGCGGACGAACTGCTCGAGCTGCACATCCGCCACACGCCGGGCGGCTTTTTCACGGACCCGCTGTTCACGACGTACAAGGGGCGGGAGATCCTGCGCTTCGAGGGCCCGCTCGGCACGTTCTACCTGCGTGAGACCACCGACAAGCCGGTGATCTTCGTCGCGGGCGGCACCGGGTTCGCGCCGATCAAGGCGATCATCGAGCACATGCTGCATCACCGGATCCCGCGCGAAATCGTGCTCTACTGGGGCGCGCGCGCGAAGCGCGATCTGTACATGCCCCACCTGCCGGGCCGGTGGCAGACCGCGAACCCGAACTTCACGTTCATTCCGGTGCTGTCGGACCCCGCGCCGGGCGACGCCTGGCCCGGACGCACGGGACTCGTGCATCGCGCGGTGCTCGACGATTTCCGCGATCTTTCGGGCTACCAGGTCTACGCCTGCGGCGCCCCGGCGATGATCGACGCGGCGAAGCGCGACTTCGCGAGCCTGCGCAACCTGCCGCCCGAGGAGTTCTTCGCCGACAGCTTCACGTACGCGGCACAGACCGAAGCGGCTTAGCGCCGATCCTAATCGTCGCGCTGCAGCTCGGCGAGCGCGAGCTTCAGCGCCGCGGCGAGATGCGCGTTCGCCTCGTCGGTGCGGCCGAGCTGCGCGAGCATTTCGCCGAGCGCGACATGCGCGCGCCAGTGATTGTCGAGCGCGAGGCTCGCCTCGAGATACGTCTGCGCCTTGCCCCAGAGCTGCTGGCGCTCGCACAGCCGTCCGAGCGCGTAGAGCAGCGTCGCATCCTGGTTGTGCATGACGAGCCAGCGCTCGGCGGTCTCGAGCTGGCGCGTCGGATCCGGGGCGCGGCATTGCGCGTAGATCAGCAGCAGGCCCGGATCCCAGCTCCGCTCGAGGCTCCGCGCGACGATGTCGGCCGCCTCGCGATCGCCGCCGAGCTGCAGGAAGCTGCGCGCGGCGGCGTGCGCGACCTTCGGTTGCAGCCGGTCGCTTTCGGGAACGCGGGCCCAGTACGCGCGGAGCCCCGCGGGGTCGTGCGCGAACGTCGCGAGCGCCTCGGCATGCGCGCTGGCGCGCAGCAACTCGCCCTGCTCCGCATCGTAGACCCTGCGCTTGACGAGCTGGTCGACGAGCGCGGGGATTTCCGCCGGCCGTCCGGCGGCGGTCAGCGCGCGCAATTCGAGCCGCTGCGCCGCGGTGTGCAGCCCCGCTTCGCGGCGCAGCTCCGCGAGCCGCGCGAGCGCGTCGGCCGGCTGGCCGCGCTCGAGCGCGAGCTCCGCCTCGAGCATCAGGCGCGGCACCGCCAGGTTGGTCGCATGCGTGTCGGGCCGCTCGAGCATCGCCGTCGCGGCGCCCCAGTCGCGCGTTTCGAGCGCGGCGCGCGCGCCGACCAGCGCGGCCACCGGCGACGACTGCGGAATCGCGAGCGCTTCCTGGGCGAACTGGCGCGCCTTGCCGTGACGCCCTTCGAGCAGCGCGACGACCGCCGCATCCTGCTTGCTGCGAAAGCGCTCGAACTGGCGCCGCCGCCGCCCCTCGCGAACCTCTTGCGGCAACCCGGCGAGCCGCGCCGTGGCGCGAATCAGCGCATAGAGTGCGGCGAAGGCCAGCACGACGATGATGATGAACGCGTTCTGCGACAGCTCGACGCGGTACGGCGGCGCGACGAACAGCACGTAGCCGGTGCTGAGCCGAAACAGCAGCGCGAGCGTCACCGCCGCCGCGGCAATGACGATGAACGCGATCAGCGCGCGCATCACTTCGCGCGCGCCGGGGCACGCTCCGGTGCGCGCTCGGCCGCCGCCTTCAGCAGTCGCACCGCGTCGAGACTCGCGGCGAGATCGGGCATCTCGCCCGGCATGGCGATCGCCGACACCTGCGCGAGCGTCGCGAGCGCCGACTGCACCTGCCGGTTCTGCGGGTCGAAGTACTGCTTCAGCCATGCGCTCGCCGCGTGCAGGTCCGCCTTGAACGAGCGCTCGTCGCGCGCGAGCAGCGCGAGCCGCGCCGCGAGCAGGCGCAGGCGCAGGTTCTCGCGCAGGAAGAACGCCTGCTGCGGCGTCACGAGCGGCGCCGCCGGGCGGTCGGAGACCTCGATGCGAATCACGCTGCGCAGGTCGTTCCAGACACCGTGCACGAAGCGCAGCCATGCCGATTCGCCCGCCGGGGCCGCCGCGGTCTCGGGCAGCGGCAGCCGCTCGTCCTTGGCGAGCGGCAGCGCGTCGATCGCGGCGATCATCTGATCGAGCCGGATCGAAATGCCGGCGACGTCGACGTACGGGACGGCCTTCAGCCGATCCATGTCGCGCGCCAATGCGCGGCGCAGCGGCGCGAGCTGCGGCCGGTCGAGGCGGGCGAGCTTGCCGTCGGCAACCTGCAATCCGGCGAGGGCCGCCTGCACGCTGCCGCCCAGCGCGAGCTGCTGGCTCGCAAGAACGAGGATCTGCTCGACCTCCGAGAGCGAGATCTCGTCGCGCGACGGCGCGAGATCGCGATAGAGCGCCTCGAGCGCCGCCTGCTGCGACTGGAATTCCGACACGCGCGCCTCGAGGAGGGCGAGCTTCGCGTGCGCATCGCGCAACTCGTTCGCCAGGTCCGATTCGCGGGCACGGGCTTGCGCCGCCGCCGCGTCGGCGGCCATCAGGCGCTGCGCGACATCGCTGCGCAGCGATTGCGTGACCCGGCGCTGGTCGTACCAGCCGTATCCGCCCGCGAGAACCGCGACGATCACGACCGTCCAGAGGGCTCGCTGACCGAGCGTCCCCCGCGCACGCGAGGGCCGCGCCGTCGCTGCCGGCGCCTCCGGCGAATCGGTCGCTTCCTTGTCCTCGGAGCCGGTAGCGGTCGTTTGCATGATCGTTCGCGTCGATTCTAGCAGTCCGGCTACGCCGTTCCCGACGCCTCCGATTGGCCCTGCATGCGCCGTCGCATACAATGCGCGGGCCCCGGCTCGGGCCCACATTTCCCCGCGCGCGTCCCGCCAGGATCCCCGTGAACGCTCTGACGATACTTGCGCTGATCGCACTGGTGATCGGCATCGGTGTCGCCTATCGCGCGGGCATGCTCCGCGCTCGACGCGAAGGGCGCGAAATCCCTCCGGCACCCGCGCGCGAAGCGCAAGGCGACGGCACGCACGCTGCGCCGCCGTTGCCGGCGCCGGCGGCTGCGGCCCGATCGCCCGGCCCGCCGGGCTTCGCATCGGCAGAGCTCGCGGCAGAGCTCGCGCAACTGCGCGCGTTCGCGGAGGATCGCCACCGGCTCTTCGGCGAGCTTGCCGACGCGCGCGCCGAGACCGCGCGCTATCGCCAGATCGTCGTCGACATCGAGCGCGACGCGCCGCCGCCGCTGCTCGACGCGCCGGGCGCGCCGGACGACCTCAAGCTGATCGTCGGCGTCGGTCCGGTGATCGAGCGGATGCTCCAGCAGATGGGCATCGCCACCTATCGGCAGATCGCGCGCTGGACCGAGCGCGATATCGACGCCGTCGACGCGCGCCTGCCCGAATTTCCCGGCCGGATCCGGCGCGACGGCTGGGTCACGCAGGCCCGGGCGCTGCACGTGAGCAAGTACGGCAGCAATCCCTAGCAAACGATGGCCCCTCAAGGAGTCTCGGTGTCCGGCACGGGACGATCGGCGCTGCCGATCCTCGTGCTGACGCTCGTGTGGGGATGCAACTGGCCGGTGCTCAAGATGGGCGTGACCGAGCTCGCGCCGCTGACGTTTCGCCTCCTGACGCTGCCTCTCGCGGCGGTCGGGATGCTGCTCGTCGCGCGCGCGAGCGGCGATTCCATCCGCGTTCCGCGCGCGCTGTGGTCGCGGCTTTCGACGCTCGCGCTGTTCAACATCGCCGGCTGGAACGGGTTCGTGCTGTTCGGCGTCCAGCAGATGCCCGCCGGACGCAGCGCGATCCTCGCCTACACGATGCCGCTGTGGGCGACGCTGATCGCGACGCTGCTGCTGCGCGAGCCGCTGTCGCCCCGCAAGCTCGCCGGGCTCGTGCTCGGCATGTCGGGAATGGCGATCCTCATCGGCGAGGAGATCGGCGTGATCCGCACGGCGCCGTTCGGCGCGCTGATGATCGTGACCGCCGCGTTCCTGTGGGGGCTCGGCACGGCGTTGCTGCGCAAGTGGCAACCGCAGGTCCCCCAGAACACGCTGTCGGGATGGATGATGCTGCTCGGCTGGATGCCGATCGCCGTCCTCGCACCATGGTTCGACCCGCAGCCGCTCGCGGCGGAGCTCGCGGATCTCTCGCCGCGCGGCTGGTTCGCGATCGCCTACAACGTGTTCCTCGCCGGCACGCTCGCGCATTGGGCGTGGTTCACGCTCGCGCGTACGCTGCCTGTCGCGGTCTCGTCGCTGTCGTCGCTTCCGGTGCCGGTCGTCGGCGTGATTTCGGGCATGGTGCTGCTCGGCGAGCGTCCCGGCGCGCAGGAGTGGATAGCGCTCGCGCTCGTCGTCGCCGCGCTGTTCATCGTGCTGTTCCAGCCGGCAGCTCGGCGCGTCACCGCGGCGCCGCTCGCGCCGGACGACTGAGAGGCCGGGCGGGGAGATCTCAGGCGAGCTCGGGGATCAGCGTCAGCGTGCGCCGCTGCGCGAACCACGCATCGAGGTTCGCCTTGCAAAGGTCGCCCATCGCCTTGCGCGTCTCCTGCGTCGCGCTGCCCACGTGCGGCAGCAGCACGACGTTGTCCATCGCGAGCAACGCCCGCGGAATGTGCGGCTCGTCGGCGAACACGTCGAGCCCCGCCGCCTTGATCGTCCCGTCGGCGAGCGCGCGCACCAGCGCCGGCTCGTCGACGATCGATCCGCGCGCGATGTTGATCAGCGTTCCCTTCGCGCCGAGCGCCGCGAGCACGCGCGCGTCGACGAGGTTGCGCGTCGCGGGGCCGCCCGGGCAGGCGACGACCAGGAAATCGACCTGCGCCGCGAGCGATACGAGATCGCCGACGTAGCGGTACGGAACCTCCTGCGGCTTGCGGCCCGTATAGGCGACCTGCATGCCCATCGCGGCAACCCGCGCCGCGATCGCCTTGCCGATGCGGCCCAGGCCGAGAATGCCCACGCAGCGGCCGGCGAGCTTCGTCGTGAGCTCCGGGCCGCGCCGCTCCCACTCGCCCGCATGCACGAAGCGATTGGCGCGGACGAACCCGCGGCCGGTCATCAGGATCAGCGCCACGGCGACGTCGGCAACGTCGTCGGTCAGGACGTCCGGCGTATTCGTCACCTTGATGCCTCGATCGCGGCAGTAGCCGATCGGCACGCCGTCGTAGCCGACGCCGAACACCGAGACGATCTCGAGCCTCGGCAGCGCGTCGAGGAGCGTCGTCGGCGTGACCGTCCCGCCGCCCTGCACGAGACCGCGCACGCTGCCGCCGGACTGCGCCAGCAGCGACTGCCGGTCCGGCGCCTTGACGTAGTCGTGACAGCGGTAATCGGCGTGCAGCGGCTCGTCGAGAAAGGGCGGCAGCGGCGCCGTGATCAGGATATCGATATCGTTCATGGGTCGTCCGTGTCCATCGCGCGCGACGCCCGCCGCGCGCCGAACCATTCGAGCAGGCCGGCGAGCATGCCCGCATCGCCGCCTGCAGTCTCCACGGCGGTCAGGCCGTGCTCGCGCGCGCGCTCGGCGATGCGCGGATGCGCCGCGAACACCGGCAGTCTCGCGAGGTGCGCATGGCCGGCGGCGCCGAGTGCCGCAACGAGATTGTCGAGGCCCTCGGCCGATGTCAGCGTCAGCGCATGCGCCCGCCCTTCGCGCATCGCTTCGATCAGGCCTTCGGCGCCGGTCTGCGGAGCCACGCGGCGGTAGCAGGTGACGTGGTCGACGGTGCCGCCGCGCGCGCGCAACGAATTGCCGAGGAATTCGCGCCCGCCCTCGCCGCGGAAGATGACGATGCGCAGGCCCGTGACGTCCTGCAGGTCGGGCAGGTCGAGCAGGCCCTCGCTGTCCCAGGACTTCACCGGCATGCGCGCATTCGGGATCCCGGCCGCCGCGAGCGCTTCCGCGGTTCCGGGTCCGGGTGCGTAGGTCACGATGCGTGCGGGCCAGCGGTGCGCCGGCGGTGCCCCGTACTCGACGGCATTCGCCGACACGAAGATCGCGATATCGTAGTCGCCGAGCATCGCATGCGCGTGCGCGAGCCGCCCGCCGTCGAGCGGCGGAAGAATGACGATTGCCGGCCAGATCAGCGGCTTGCCGCCGAGCGAGGCGACCTTCTGCGCGAACGCCGCCGCCTGACGTTGCGGCCGGGTGACGATGACGCCGATGCCGTCGAGCGGCCCGGCATCTGCCGGCGGCGGCGTCAGCGCGTGAATGTTCGTCGTCATGCCGTCGAAACGGTCAGCCGATGGCCGCCGCGGCGCAGGAAATCGTCGGCCAGCGCGACGCCGAGCGCGCGTGCCTCGGCGACGTCGGACACCGGGCTCTCCCGCTCGCCGCGGAGCACGTCGCGGCCGTCGCGCGCGGCGAGCAGGCCGCGCAGCCACAGCCGCCCCTCTTCCCATTCGGCGTAGGCGGCAAGCGGCGTCTGGCAACTGCCGCCGAGCCCGCGCGAGAATGCGCGCTCGGCGGCGGTCGCGAGCGTCGTGCCGCGGTCGGCGAGCGGCGCGAGCGCGCTCACCAGGTCGGCGCGCTCCCCGCGGCACTCGATCGCGAGCGCGCCCTGCCCCGGTGCGGGAAGGCACTCGTCGGGGTCGAGCAGCGTGCGGATGCGCATGCCGAGCCCCAGCCGCTTCAGGCCGGCCGCGGCGAGGATGATCGCGTCGTAGCGCCCCTCGTCGAGCTTGCGCAGCCGGGTGTTCACGTTGCCGCGCAGCGCTTCGATGCGCAGCGCCGGATAGCGCTCCCGCAACTGCGCCTCGCGCCGCAGGCTCGACGTGCCGACGATCGCGCCGGCGGGCAGCGACGCGAGCGAATCGTGCTTCGACGACACGAACGCGTCGCGCGGGTCCTCGCGGGCCGAGATCGCCGCGAGCACGAAGCCCTCCGGCATGTCCATCGGCACGTCCTTCAGCGAATGGACGGCCAGGTCGGCGCGCCCTTCGCGCAGCGCGTTCTCGAGCTCCTTGATGAAGAGCCCCTTGCCGCCGATCGCGGCGAGCGGACGATCGAGGAGCCGGTCGCCCTGCGTCGTCACGCCGAGCAGGTCGACCGTCGTTCCGGGGTAGCACGACGCGAGGCGCGTGCGAACGTGCTCGGCCTGCCACATCGCGAGCGCGGATTCGCGCGTGGCGATCGTCAGCCGGCGCGGCGCGAACGGAGTCGTCATCGCGCGCGAGGTCGCCGCACGCGGAAGGAAGCGAAGGGATTCACGAGGCGCGAGTCACGACGCGAGCCGCGCAATATTAACAGGTGGCTGCCCACCCCGGCCCGCCGCCCGCCGATCGGGCAACCCGGAACCCCGCACGGCCGGACTGCGCCCGCCGCCGGCGCGCCGCGCCCGCAGCGGACGCCATTCGCCGGACGATCCGTTCAGCCGCCCGCCGCGGGATCGAGGTCGATCAGCGCGAGCCCCGCTTCCCGGTCGAACCTGCGCCGCAGATGCGCGGGCGATTCGGTCAGAGCCGACGAGCGCGCGCGCGAGATCGAAGCCGTTCTCCGGCAGGAGCTCGTCGAGGTTGTAGCCGGATACCCGTCGTGGAATCCGCGGAAAGCGCGCGCGGATCTCATTCGCCGAGACGCTGCAACAGGAAATCGCTGACGTTCGCGCTCATCGCAATAATCGAGAAGCGGGAACGCTGCGGCGCGTCCCGGCGTCAATTTGGATACGCCGGCCATGGGCGAGTTCAATGCGGCCGCACGCGTTGCAATACTTACAAGCTGCGGACCGACGAGCCGCGGCCGTTGCGGGAGATGCCTTCCCAATGCGACGATAGGCGGTGAGGCCCGCGCGGTCCCGGAGGGCGCGCGATGAGACGTCCGCTCTACAGGCAACTTCAGGCACGCTCGGCGCGGTCGCCCGACGACGACCAGGAGCCGCTATGGGCGGAGCTCTTCAGTCCCGAGCGGCTCGAGCAGCACGCGCGATCGCTCGCAGCGGAACAGGCGGTCGGCGAGCGCGCGCCGCGGTGGCGCGCGTTCGCGCATCGCAACGCCGACAACGCGCGGGTGCTGCGCGAGGCGTACGAAGCGATCCACGACGCGGTCACCGCGAAGCGGCTCATCACGCCGGCCGCCGATTGGCTCGTCAACAACTTCCATGTCGTCGAGGATCAGCTGCGCGACATCCGCACACTGCTGCCGCGCCGCTTCTTCGAGCGCCTGCCGCGTCTCGACGGCGGCCACCTCGCCGGATTGCCGCGCGTGTACGGCATCGCGTGGGCGTTCGTCGCGCATACCGACAGCCGTTTCGATCCGGATCTGCTGCTGCGCTTCGTCGCCGCCTACCAGGCCGTGCAGCCGCTCGAGCTCGCCGAGTTGTGGGCGCTGCCCACGGTGCTGCGCATCGTGATGATCGAGAACGCGCGCCGCCTGGCCGCACGCATCGTCGGATCGCTGCGCGGGCGCGAGCAGGCGGACCGCTACGCCGACGCGCTTCTCGGCCTCGCCACCGCCGTCGTCGACGACGTGTCGCCGCTCGCCGCGGGCACGCGCACCGGCTTTTCGCGCGCGTTCACCGTGCAGCTCTTCCAGCGCCTGCGTCATCGCGACGCGGCGGCGGCCGGCGCGCTGCACGAGCTGTCGCAGCGACTCGCCGCCGAGGGCACCAGCGCGGAGGCGGTCGTGCAGGGCGAGATCGCGCGTCAAGCCGCCGCCGATCTCTCGGTGCGCAATCTGATCACCAGCATGCGTCTCGTCTCCGCGTACGAATGGCCGAACTTCGTCGAAGCGGCCAGCCTCGTGCATCAGGTGCTGTGCCACAGTCCGGCGTTCTCCGCGATGGACTTCATCACCCGCGACCGCTATCGCGGCGCGGTCGAGGACCTCGCGCGGCGCTGTGACCGCACCGAGCTCGACGTCGCGCGCGCGGCCGTGGAGAAGGCCGCTGCGCCACACGCCGGCTTCGATTCGCGGCCGAGCGATCTCGGCTACTGGCTCATCAGCGACGGGCGTGCGCTGTTCGAGCGCGAGCTCGGCTACCGCCGCTCGCTTCCCCGGCGGCTGCTCTCGCGCCACGCCGATCGCGCGTTGCCGGTCTACCTCGGCATGCTCCTCGTCGCGACGGCCGGCCTGCTCGCGCTACTGCTCTCCGCCGCCCACGAGTCCGGCGTCGCGTCCTACGCGCTCTGGATCTACGCGCTGCTCGCCCTGGTTCCGTGCTCGGAGGTCGCGCTCGCGCTCGTCAACCGGCTCGTCAACGACCTGGTCGCGCCGCGTCACCTCCCGCGCTTCGAGCTGCCGCACGGTCTCGACGCATCGATGCGCACGTTCGTCGTCGTACCGACGATGCTCGCGAGCGAGGCGCTGATCGCCGAACAGGCGCGCGTGCTCGAGACCCACTACCTGTCGAACGGGATCGATGCGGGGGAGATCCACTTCGCGCTGCTCACCGACTGGCTCGACGCGCCGGCCGAGCACGTCGACGGGGACGACCGGCTGCTGCAGGTGGCCGCCGACGCGATCGCGGCGCTGAACGTCCGCTACGCCGCCGTCGCGGGCACGGAGCGGCGGCCCTTCTACCTGTTCCACCGCCACCGCCTGTGGAACGCGGCGCAGGGCACGTGGATGGGGTGGGAGCGCAAGCGCGGCAAGCTGCACGAATTCAACCGGCTGCTGCGCGGCGCGACGGACACGTCGTTCATGACGCACGCACGCTTCTACGCGGCGCCGCCCGCCGGGGTGCGCTTCGTGCTGACGCTCGACGCCGACACGATCCTGCCGTTCGGCGCGGCCACGGAGCTCGTCGGCACGCTGCTGCATCCGCTCAATCGACCGCGGATCGATCCGGCGAGCGGGGCGATCCTCGATGGGTACGGCATCCTGCAGCCGCGGGTGACGCCGACGCTCCCCGCACGCGGATCGGGCAGCAGGTTCCAGCGATGGTTTTCCGGCCACTGCGGTGTCGACCCGTACACGTTCCAGGTGTCGGACGTCTATCAGGATCTGCTCGGGCGGGGAACGTTCACCGGCAAGGGCATGTACGACGTCGACGCGCTCGAGAGCGCGCTGCACGGCAGGATGCCGCCCGATGCGATTCTGTCCCACGATCTGCTCGAGGGCAGCTACGCGCGCAGTGCGTTCGTGAGCGACATCGAGCTGTTCGAGGAGTATCCGTCGCACAGCGAAGTCGCGGCGGCGCGCAATCACCGCTGGGCGCGCGGCGACTGGCAGCTGCTGCCATGGATCTTCGGCCGGGGTGGCCGCGGCCTCGCCGCGGTAGCGCGCTGGAAGATGCTCGACAACCTGCGTCGCTCGCTGCTCGCGCCGAGCCTCTTTCTGCTGCTCGCCGCCGGATGGCTCATCGAAGGGCGCGCGTCGTTTCGCTTCGCGCTGCTCGCGGTCCTCGTGTTCCTGCTGCCGACGCTGCTCGCGCTCGTCGACCGGTTGCGGCCGCGACCCAACGTCGACCGGCGCAACGCCGTGCGCATGCTCGCCGAAGACGCACTGCAGGGGTTCGGCCGCACGCTGTTCCAGGTGACGACGCTGCCGCGCGACGCGGTGCAGATGGCCGATGCGATCGTGCGCACGCTCGGACGCCTCGCCGTCAGGCAGCGTCTGCTCGAATGGAGCACGGCCGCGCAGGTGCACGCGGCCGCCGAGTCGTCGCTCGGCAGCTTCGTGCGCAGCATGCACGGCGGGCTCGCGGCCACGACCGCGGTCCTGTTCGCGCTGCTGCTCGCGAGCCCGGCGGCGCTCATCGTCGCGTTGCCGTTCTTCGTGCTGTGGTACGCGGCACCGCTCGTGGCCTGGCGCGCGAGCCTGCCGCTGCACGAGGAGGAGGTGCAGCCTCCCACACCGGCGGAGGCGGCGCAGCTGCGCCTGATCGCGCGCGAGACGTGGCAGTTCTTCGCCGTGCTGGTAGGGCCCGAGGATCACTTCCTGCCGCCCGACAATCTGCAGGACGATCCGGAGCCGATGGTCGCGCACCGGACGTCGCCCACGAACATCGGCATGTATCTGGTCTCGGTCGTGGCGGCGCACGAATTCGGCTGGATCGGCTTGCCGGAGCTCGCCGAGCGCGCCGGCG
The DNA here is from genome assembly GCA_036375455.1 of Casimicrobiaceae bacterium. Taxonomy (GTDB): domain Bacteria; phylum Pseudomonadota; class Gammaproteobacteria; order Burkholderiales; family Casimicrobiaceae; genus VBCG01. The sequence goes on from DASURV010000021.1 coordinate 11,915, forward strand.
CGTGCCTCGCCACGCTCGCCGAACTGCCGCGCCACCGCGGCCACGTGCTCAACTGGATCGAAACGACGACGTTGCGCCCGCTCATGCCGCGCTACGTCTCGACCGTCGACAGCGGCAATCTGGCCGGTTGCCTGATCGCGCTCGCGTGCGCGGCGGGCACCGCGCTTCGGCAGCCTCCGCTCGGCCCTCACCTCGTGCGCGGCCTCGGCGACGACGTCGCACTGTTGCGCCGTACGGTCGAGCGCGCCGACCCCAAGCGGCCGGCGACGAGCGTCAACCTGGCGCAACTGCACGAAGCGCTCGCTATGCTCGAGCGACTCGTCGCGGAGCACGATTCCGCGACGCCGTTCCGCTGGGGCGAGGCGCAGCGGCTCGCCGCCGATCTGCTCGACATGGCGCGCGTCGTCGCGGAGGAAGGCGACCATCCGACGCTCGCCGACCTCGCGGCGACCGCGACGATGCTCGATGCGGGCCTGCGGCGGCGGCGCGATGCGTTCGCGACGCTCGCGCCATGGGCGTTCGCTCCGCAGGGCCGGGACGACCCGGTCGAGGACGCACCGGCTCGCCTCGCGCTCGAAAGCGCCGGCTGGATCGCGCAGCGCCTGCCGGCCGCGATTCCCCTGTGCGAGCTGGCGGCGCGCTGCGAGGCGTTGCGTCGAACGCTCGACGGCGAGGTCGTCGGCGAGCTGCGCGCCGCCTGCGACGATACGCTGCGGCGCGTCGCGGTCTCCGCGACGGCGCTTGTCGAGCGCCTCGGCCGCATCGCGCACGACGCGCGTGCGCTGTGCGCCGAAATGGACTTCCGCTTTCTGTACGATCCGGCGCGCAAGCTCTTCTCGATCGGGTATCAGCTCGAGCACTCGCGTCTCGACCCGTCGTATTACGACCTGCTCGCGTCGGAAGCGCGGCTCGCGAGCTTCGTCGCGATCGCGAAGCGCGACGTGCCGCCGTCGCACTGGTTCCGCCTCGGGCGCACGCTGATCGCGACCGGCGGCAGGAAGGTCCTCGTGTCGTGGTCGGGGTCGATGTTCGAGTTCCTGATGCCGTCGCTGCTGATGGACACGCCGTACGGGAGCCTCCTCGATCACACGTGCCGGATGGTCGTCGAGCGGCAGATCGCGTACGCGCGCCGGCATGGCGTGCCGTGGGGGATCTCCGAATCGGCGTTCCACGAGCGCGACCTGAACCTGACGTTCCAGTACTCGACGTTCGGCGTGCCGGAACTGGGCCTGAAGCGCGGCCTCGGCGAGGATCTCGTCGTCGCACCGTATGCGACCGGGCTTGCGGCGATGTACGCGCCGCGCGCCGCCGCGGCGAATTTCGGCGCGCTGGAAGCGCTCGGCGCGCGCGGTCGATTCGGATTCTACGAGGCGCTCGACTTCACGCGCGAGCGCGTTCCCGAGACGAGCCCGGTCGCGCTGGTGCGCACCTACATGGCGCATCACCAGGGGATGCTGCTCGTGGCGCTCGCCAACGTGCTGCTCGGCGCGACGATGCGGCGCCATTTTCATGCCGAGCCGCGGATCCGTGCGGCAGAGATCCTGCTGCAGGAAACGCGGCACCGCGACGCGGTCGCCGCGGTGCCGCTCGCCGACCAGAAGGCGGCGCTCGTCGAGGACGGCCGGCTCGCGTTCGAGGAGCGCATCCCGTCGCCCCACCTCCCGCAGCCGTCGACGCAACTCCTGTCGAATGGCCGCTATGCGGTCATGCTGACCGCCGCCGGCGCGGGTTACAGCCAGTGGCGCGAAGTGGGCGTCACCCGCTGGCGCGAGGATCCGACGTGCGACGATCGCGGCACGTTCATTTATGTGCGCGATGTGCGCGAGGGCGGGGTCTGGTCGGCGGGATTCCAGCCGACGGGCAGCGAGCCGGAGCGCTACGACGTCGCGTTCCACGAGGACCGCGTCCGCATCGTCCGCCAGGACGGCACCGTCGAGACGACGCTCGACGTCATCGTCTCCGCCGAGGACGACGCCGAGATCCGCCGCGTGACGCTGCGCAACCTGGGCGTGCGGCTGCGCGAGATCGAGCTCACGTCGTACGCCGAGATCACGCTGACGCCGCCCGCGGCCGACGCCGCCCACCCGGCGTTCTCCAACCTGTTCGTCCGCAGCGAATTCATCGCGCAGGTCGCGGGTCTCGTCTTCGCGCGGCGCCCTCGAACGAGCGACGATCGCACGCTCTACGCGGCGCATGTCGTGGCGATCGGCGGCGCGGCCGGCCTTGAATTCGAGACCGATCGCGCGCGCTTCCTCGGCCGCGACCGCAGCGTGCGTGCGCCGATCGCGATCAGCGAGGGGCGTCCGCTCACCAATTCCGCCGGGGCCGTGCTCGATCCGATCGCGAGCCTGCGCGTGCGCGTTCGCATCCCGCCCGGCGAAAGCGCGGAGGTCGCGTTCGCGACGATGGTCGCCGAGACGCGCGAGGAGGTGCTCGGCCTCGCCGACAAGTACCACGATCCGGCGGCATTCGAGCGCGCGTCGTCGCTCGCGTGGACGCACGCGCAGGTGCAGCTGCATTACCTCGGCATCGACCACGGCGAGGCGCATCTCTACCAGCAGCTCGCGAACAGCCTCCTCTATCACGACGCGGCGCTGCGGCCTTCGCAACGGACGCTGCAATCGAACACGCTGCCGGTTTCCGGGCTGTGGGGCCTCGGTATTTCCGGCGACCGGCCGCTCGTCCTCGCGCGCATCGATGACGTCGACGACCGTGGGCTGCTGCGCCAGCTCCTCACCGCGCACGAGTACTGGAGCCTCAAGGGTCTCGCCGTCGACCTCGTGCTGCTGAACGATCAGGCCGTCACGTACGCGCCGGGTGTCCAGGAACAACTGCAGACGCTCGTGCGCGATGCGCAGTCGCGCGCGAGTCGCGAGCGCAGCGCGGTGCGCGGCGACGTGTTCGTCGTGCGCGGCGACGGCCTGGGCGCCGATGAGCGCGTGCTCCTGCATGCCGCCGCGCGCGCGGTGCTGGCGAGCACGCAGGGAACCCTCGTCGAGCAGCTGTTGCGCGCGCGCCATCCGCCGGCAGTCGTGCGGGAACCCTGCGTCGCGCCGCCGCTGCCTTCCGGACAGCGGCTCGAAACGCCCCGCTTGCGCTTCTTCAACGGCCTCGGCGGCTTCACGCCGGATGGCCGCGAATACGTGGTCGTGCTGGGCAAGGGGCAGCACACGCCGCTGCCGTGGGTCGGCGTTGTCGCGAACGCCGAATTCGGCTTCATGGCCTCCGAGTCGGGCGCCGGATTCACCTGGTCGCTGAACAGCCGCGAGAACCAGCTCACGCCGTGGTCCAACGACCCGATCGCCGCCCCGCCGGCGGAGGCCTTCTACATCGCCGACGCCGCGACCGGCACGCTGTGGACGCCCACGGCGTCGCCGATCCGCATCGACGACGCGACGTACATCGCGCGCTTCGGCCAGGGATACGTCAGGTTCGAGCAGAGTGCCGCGGACATCCTCGCCGAGCTTACGCAATTCGCGCTCGTCGATGCCCCCGTGAAGCTTACGCGCATCGTGCTCACGAACGACAGCGCGCAGGCGCGCGAGCTGACGCTCACCGCGTACGTCGAATGGGCGCTCGGCGCCTCGCGGGCGGCGAACGCTCCGTTCATCGTCACGTTCGTCGACACGGCGAGCGGCGCGATCCTCGCGCGCAATCCGCGCAATTCGGAGTTCGGCGAACGTTGCGCGTTTCTCGTTTCGGACGAGGCCGCGCAGTCGCTCACCTGCGACCGGGCCGAGTTCCTGGGTCGCAACGGCCATGCCGCCGCACCGGCGGGCCTCGCCGCCGGCAGGTCCCTGTCGGGGCGCACGGGTGCCGCGCTCGACCCCTGCGCAGCGCTGCAGCGCCGGATCACGCTCGCGCCGGGGGCGTCGGCTCGCCTGCAGTTCGCGCTGGGCGAGGCGCGCAATCCCACCGAGGCCGGCGCGATGGCGACCCGTTATGCGCGCATCGATGCGGACGCGGAACTCGCACGCGTCGTCGCCGAATGGGACCGCGTCCTCGGCACGCTCGGCGTGGAGACGCCCGACGCGGGGATGAATCTCCTGCTGAACCGCTGGCTCCTGTACCAGGTGCGGGCCTGCCGCCTGTTCGCGCGCGCGGGCTTCTACCAGGCGGGCGGCGCATACGGCTTTCGCGATCAGTTGCAGGACGTGATGGCGCTGATGGTCGCCGCTCCCGAGGAGGCGCGAGCGCACATCGTCCACGCGTCGGCGCGTCAATTTCCCGAAGGCGACGTCCAGCATTGGTGGCATCCGCCGTCGGGCCGGGGCGTGCGCACGCGCTTCGCCGACGACCGGCTGTTCCTGCCATTCGCAGTCGCGCACTATCTCGAGACGACCGGCGATGCGGGCGTGCTCGACGAAACGACGCCGTTCCTCGAGGGACCGCAGGTGCCCGCGGAGCGCGAAGACCTCTATTTCCAGCCCGGGACGTCGCCGGAGCGCGCGACGGTGTACGAGCACTGCGCACGCGCGCTCGAGGCGAGCCTCGATGTCGGCAGCCACGGACTGCCGCTGATGCACGGCGGCGATTGGAACGACGGCATGAACCATGTCGGGATCCAGGGTCGCGGCGAGTCGATATGGCTCGGCTGGTTCCTGCATGCAACGCTGCGGGGGTTCGCGCCGGTCGCCCTTGCGCGCGGCGACGCGGCGCGCGCCGATCGCTGGCTGCGGCATGCCGACGCCGTGCAACGCGCGCTTGCGCGGAGCGCGTGGGACGGCGCGTGGTTCCGCCGCGCCTACTTCGACGACGGTTCTCCCCTCGGGGCGGCATCCAATGCGGAATGCCGGATCGATTCGATCGCGCAAAGCTGGGCGACGCTCTCCGGCGCGGCGGACCCCGAGCGAGCGCGCCAGGCAATGGACGCGGTCGGCGAGTACCTCGTCAAGCGCGGCGACGACCTCGTGCTGCTGTTCACACCGCCGTTCGACGCCGGCGTGCCGGACCCCGGATACATCAAGGGCTACCTTCCCGGTGTGCGCGAGAACGGCGCCCAGTACACGCACGCGGCCGCATGGTGCGTGATCGCGTACGCGATGCAGGGCGATGGCGATCGCGCGCACGAGCTCTTCGCGATGCTGAACCCGATCAACCACGCGGCGAGCCGCGGCGGAGCGCACCGCTACAAGATCGAGCCGTATGTCATCGCGGGAGACGTCTACAGCGAGCCGCCGCACGTGGGGCGCGGCGGCTGGTCGTGGTACACCGGCGCGGCCGGCTGGCTCTACCGCGCCGGCGTCGAGTACATTCTGGGCATCCGCGTTCGCGCCACGAGCGTGGAGGTGGCGCCGTGCCTGCCTCGCGACTGGGCCGGCTACACGGCGCGCTATCGCCGCGGCGATGCGACGTACGTGATCCGCGTCGAGAATCCCGCGCATGTCGGCCGCGGGGAGGTCGTCATCACGGTCGACGGCAGGCGCGTCGCAGGCAACCGCTTCGACACCCGTGACGACGGGCGCGAGCATCGGGTCGAGATCGTGCTGCGACCGCCGGGTTCCGTCGACGAGGGGGCGAGTGCCGGAGCGGAACCGCCGCTCGCCGCCGTGCGCCGCTGATGCGTCAGCCCACCTCGCGCAACGCGTCCTGCAGCAGCGACGTGTCGGCATCGCGCAGCCGCGCGGCGTCGGACAGCAGCTGGCGAAAGCGCCGCCCACCCCGAACGCCGTGATAGAGCCCGAGGATATGGCGGACGATCGCGCGCAGCGACGTGCCCCGCGCGAGCTCCCTCGCGGCATACGGCATCAGCGCCGCGACGACCTCGGCGCGCGAGCGCGGCGGATCGCCGTCGCCGAACAGGCGCCGATCCGCCTCGGCGAGCAGATAGGGATCGTGATACGCGGCGCGGCCTAGCATCACGCCGTCGACGAAGGCACGCTCGCGCTCGATCGCCTCCCAGCTCGCGAGGCCGCCGTTCAGCACGATGACGAGCCGCGGGAAATCGCGCTTGAGCCGGCGCACGAACGCGTAGCGCAACGGCGGGACCTCGCGGTTCTCCTTCGGCGACAGGCCTTTCAGCACCGCATTGCGCGCGTGGACGATGAACACGTCGCATCCGGCTTCCGCGACGGTTCCGACGAAATCCCGGACGAACGCGTAATCCTCGCCCGCATCGAGACCGATCCGATGCTTGACGGTCACGGGCACGCCGGCCGCGTCGCGCATCGCGCGCACGCACCCGGCGACGAGCGCCGGCTCGGCCATCAGGCAGGCGCCGAAGCTGCCCGTCTGCACCCGCTCCGATGGGCACCCGCAGTTCAGGTTGATCTCGTCGTATCCCCAGCGCGCGCCGAGCCGCGCGGCATGGGCGAGCGCCGCCGGGTCGCTGCCGCCCAGCTGCAGCGCGAGCGGGTGCTCGGCGGGATCGAAATCGAGATGCCGCGCGACGTCGCCGTGCACGAGAGCCGGCGCGGTGATCATTTCGGTGTAGAGGCGGGCGCGCCGCGAGATCAGACGCAGGAAGTAGCGGCAATGCCGGTCCGTCCAGTCCATCATCGGCGCGACACAAAAACGCCAGTCTCTAACTACCTGATTATTAGGCACTGTTGTAACGCTAAGTCGGTCCGATTTCGCACATGTGCGAGAAATAGTGCACATGCGGTGCACATGGGGGTATCATCCGGTACACGTTCAGTCAACAACTGGACGCACCCCAAGTGCACACGGAACGCGGGATCGTGTGCAAAGAATAGTGCACACGGCCGATGGCGACGATTGTCCAGCTTCCGAGCGGCAAATGGCGAGCACAGGTGCGCCGCGCCGGCGTCTACCGGAACGCTGTGTTCAAGACCAAGCGCGAGGCGAAGGACTGGGCCGGCCAGATCGAGGCCCAGGCACATCACATTGCCGCCTCCGGCTTCGCGCCGGTACC
>DASURV010000022.1:0-3470 GCA_036375455.1 Casimicrobiaceae bacterium
AGCGCGGTGATCGCGGCGCGCCGCTGCGCCGGCAGCTTCGCGAGCGCGCGCTCGTACCAGCTCCGCGCGCGCTCGACCTGGAAGCGCATCAGCTCGGCGAAAGCGGGCGAGGCCTGCGCGCGCAGCACCTGCGAGGCGGCGACGCCGTAGCGCGCCAGCTCGTCCTGCGGCAGGTAGATGCGGCCGCGCCGCGCGTCCTCGCCCACGTCGCGGACGATGTTCGTCAACTGGAACGCGATGCCGAGGTCGCGCGCGTAATCGCGGGTTCGCGGATCCTCGTAGCCGAAGATCTCCGCGGACATCAGGCCGACGACGCCCGCCACCCGATCGCAATAGGTTTCGAGCTCCGCGAAATCCAGGTAGCGCGCCTTGTCGAGGTCCATCTGCATCCCGTCGATGATCGTCTGCAGATGTGCCCGCGGGAGCGCATGGCGGCGCACGACCGGCTGCAGCGCGAGCGCGACCGGGTGCTGGGGGGTGCCTTCGTAGACCGCGTCGATCTCGGTGCGCCACCAGGCGAGCTTCACCCGCGCGACGTTGGGGTCGGACACCTCGTCGACGACATCGTCGACCTCGCGGCAGAATGCGTACAGCGCGGTGATCGCGGCGCGCCGCTGCGCCGGCAGCAGCCGAAAGCTGTAATGGAAGCTCGACCCGCTCTGCGCGGCGCGCTCGGCGCAGTACTGGTCCGGGTTCACATGATCCCCCCACGCTTGCGGCTCGCGCCGCTGCGCTGCCCCCCGTGGGGGCTGGTTCGCGTCTCGGGGCGGCCCTTCGACGCTCTCATAGGATCCCCCGCGCGGCTCATGCCGAGGGCAGCGCCGTGCGCCGGGGCACGAGCATGCGGCAGGCGAGGAGCACCCAGTCGCGCTTGCGCAGCACCGGGCGGCGCGTGAAGACGTCGCCGTGCACGGCGTCGATGCGCTCGAGGATGCACGTGCCGCCGGCGATCACCGCGCGCAGCTCGACCCCCGCGCGCCAGGGAAGGCGGTGCACGAGCGGGCGGCCGGCATCGAACAGCGCCCGGGTGCGCGCCGTTTCGAACGCCATCAGCCGGCGCCAGCGGTCGTCGGCCGCGGCGGCGGCGATCTGGGCGAGCGGCACGCCGAACCGATCGAGGTCCTCGAGCGGCACGTACAGGCGGCCCTTGCGCCAGTCGATCGCGATGTCCTGCCAGAAATTGGCGAGCTGCAGCGCAGTGCAGATCGCATCGCTCTCGGCCCCGGCTCGCGGATCGTCGACGCGGTAGAGCGCGAGCAGCAACCGACCCACCGGGTTCGCCGAGCGGCGGCAGTAATCGAGCACGTCCGCGAAAGCCGGATAGCGCGCGACGTCGACGTCCTGGGCGAACGCCGACAGCAGGTCGCGCAGCGGCGCCAGTGGCAGGTCGTGAGCGCGAACGGCGCGGGCGAGCTCCGCGAACGGAGCGGCCGCTGCTTCGTCCCGCTCGATCGCGTCGAGCGCGTGCGTGAATTCACCGAGCGCGGCGTGCCGGGCGGCCGGCGGCGCGTCGCCTTCGTCGGCGATGTCGTCGGCGGCGCGCGCGAAGCGATAGATCGCGACGACCGCGCGGCGATGGCGCGCGGGAAGCAGGACCGAGGCGACCGGGAAGTTCTCGTAATGACCGACCGACAAGCGACGCATCCGAATGTGACTGCGGGGGAAGTTCCGGCGGCCGCTGACGCGCGAGCGGGCGACGCGCGCGCCCGGCGTTGACCCTTGACCGGCACCCGGTGGTGTCCTGGACACTACCCGGCACCCCGCTCGATGGCGGGCACGACCCCGGTCGACTATACTAGCCGATTCGGCGAAAGGCCCTGCTGTCGGCTCCGGACCAGGGCGGCGGCGCGAAGCTGCCGGTTTCGCGAACCCGCCGAGCCAGGTCGAACCGCGCTACCTCTCGCGCCGCGCCCGAGCACGCGAAAGTGGCGGAATTGGTAGACGCACCAGCCTTAGGAGCTGGCGGGGCAACCCGTGGGGGTTCGAGTCCCCCCTTTCGCACCACGGACAAAGTCGCGCGCGAGCGCGTTCTTCGATTGGCAAGGATTCCCGTCGCATGCAAACAACACTCGAAACGCTCGGCGCACTCGAACGCCGGTTGCACGTCGCCGTGCCGGTCGCCGAGATCGAGGGCGAGGTCAGGAAGCGCCTGACGCGGCTCGCGCACACCGTCAAGGTCGCCGGCTTCCGGCCCGGCAAGGTGCCGCTGCGCATGCTCGACCAGCAATACGGCCCGCAGGTGCGCTCCGACGTCATCACCGAGCGGGTCCAGACCAGCTTCAACGACGCGGTGCGCGAGCAGAACCTGCGCGTCGCCGGCATGCCGCGCATCGAGCCGCACCAGCGTGCCGAGCCGACGCCCGACACGCTCGAGTTCTCGGCCGTGTTCGAGGTTTACCCGGAGGTCCGGATCGGCGACGTGAGCGAGATCGCGATCACGCGACCCCGCGTCGAAGTAACGCCGGCGGACGTCGACCGCACGCTCGACGTGCTGCGGCGGCAGCGGACGACCTACACGCCGGTCGAGCGCGGCGCGCAGGCCGCGGACCGGGTGCGCGTGGATTTCAGCGGCACGATCGACGACGTCGAGTTCCCCGGCGGCCAGGCGAAGAATTTCCCGATCATCCTCGGCGAGGGGCGGATGCTGCCGGAGTTCGAAACCGCCGTCACCGGCACGACGGCGGACGATGCGAAGACGTTCTCGCTGACCTTTCCGGCCGATTACCACGGCCGCGAAGTGGCCGGAAAGACGGCCCGGTTCGAGTTGCACGTCCTCGAGGTCGCCGAGCCCCATGTCCCTGCGCTCGACGCGGAATTCGTGAAGGCGTTCGGGATCGCGAGCGGCGACGTGGGCGACCTGCGCAAGGAAGTCGAGGCGAACCTGCGGCTCGAGCTGAAGCGCAAGATCGAGGCGACGATCAAGGCACAGGCACTGCAAGGGCTGCGCCAGCGGGCGAGCTTCGCGGTGCCGAAGGCGCTGATCGACAGCGAGGCGCAGTTGCTGCGCCAGCGGGCCCTCGCGAACCTGCGCGAGCAGCAGAACGTCAAACCGCAGGATCTGGAGGTGTCGGTCGACGTCTTTCGGCCGCAGGCGGAGGAGCGCGTCGCGCTGGGCCTGATCATCGCCGAGCTGGTGCGTGCCGAGAAGCTGCAGGCGAAGCCCGAGCAGATCAAGGCGCTCGTCAACGAGACCGCGCAGACTTACGAGCAACCCGAGGCGGTGGTCCGGTGGCATTACGAGAAGCCCGAGCGGTTGCGCGACTTCGAGGCGATGGTGCTCGAGCAGAACGTCGTCGACTGGATCGTCGCGCGCGCCAGGGTGACCGACGAGCCGGCGACGTTCGAGCAGGTGATGGGGCAGCGAGCCGGCGGCTGAGCCGTTCGCCGGGCCGCGCTTGACGATCCGGCGTCGAGGTCCCATCTTGAAAACGGTGATGCATCGCGCAAACCCTTCGCAGTTCAGTGAGTTC
>DASURV010000023.1:0-15470 GCA_036375455.1 Casimicrobiaceae bacterium
CGCAGCGCCTGTGCCGCCTGCGCGGACGTCTGGATGTCCGTGATGCCCGCATCGTGCAGCGTGACGGCGGTCGTCAGCATGATCGCGAACGCGATCGCGTTCGAGAACGCCATGCCGAACCAGGTGTCGACCTTGATGCGGCGCAGATGCGCGCGCGCACCCAGCGACGAATCGCGCAGCGGCTCGTCGCCGTGCGTGGCGCGCTGCTCTTCCACTTCCTGCGATGCCTGCCAGAAGAAGAGGTACGGGCTGATCGTCGTGCCGAGCACGCCGACGAGCAGCAGCAGGTATTCGCGCGTCAGCTCCACCGGCGGGATCAGCGTCGCGGCGACGAGCTGAGCCCACGGGATGTCGACCGACAGCAGCACCGCGACGTAGGCGAACAGCGTGAGCGTCAGCCATTTCAGCAGCGGCGCGAGATAGCGATAGGGAATGAGCAGTTGCGCCAGCACGCCGAGGATCCCGAACAGCAGCGCGTGGCCGTGCTGCGGGCCGCCGACGACGAGCTGCAGCGCCTCGCCCATCGCGCCGAGATCGGCCGCGATGTTGATCGTGTTCGCGACGAGCAGGATCGACACGATGAACCACAGCAGCGGCCGCGGATAGTGATCGCGCAGGTTGCGCGCAATGCCATGTCCCGTCACGCGGCCGATGCGCGCGCTCACCACCTGGATGCCGACCATCAGCGGCGTGGTCAGGAACACGCTCCACAGCATGCCGAGGCCGAACTGCGCGCCGGCCTGCGAATACGTGGCGATCCCGCTCGGATCGTCGTCCGCCGCGCCGGTGATCAGGCCGGGGCCGAGGCGTTCGAGGAATCGTTGGACGCGCTGGAGCATGAGGACGCCGCGCGACCGGGCGCCGCTCGCGGGCGGCGGAGTATAACAGCGGCCCGCGCCGGGTGTAGACTGGCCGCGTCGCTCTCCGCAAGCCGGGAGGTACCCATGGCGAACGTTCCCCAATGGCACGTCGACGGCGACTGGTTCGACGTCTGCAAGTGCAACATCCCCTGCCCGTGCGAGTTCGCCCAGGCGCCGACGTTCGGCGACTGCGAAGGCATCCTCGCGTGGCACATCCGCGAGGGCCGCTACGGTGACGTGGCGCTCGACGGCCTCAACGTGCTCGCGGTCGGCACGTTCACCGGCAATGTCTGGAAGGACGCCAAGGCGACGATGGGCATTTTCATCGACGAGCGCGCCGATGCGTCGCAACGCGACGCGCTGCAGACGATCTTCGGCGGCCAGGCCGGCGGCTGGCCCGGCGAATTCGCGCAGAAGATCGCCGAGGTGCGCGGCATCGAGTTCGCACCGATCGAGTTCGAGGTCGCAGGCGACCTCGCGACCTGGCGCGCCGCCGTGCCCGGAAAGGTACAGGCGCAGGGCGAAGCGCTGGGCGGACCCACGACGGCACCCGGCCGCCGCGTGCAGTTGTCGAATCCACCGGGCTCCGAGGTCGGACCTCTCGACGACGCGGTCGCCACCTGGGGCACCGCGACCGTGGATCGCGCGGACGTCTTCGGCTTCCAGTGGAACCGCAGCGGGCAATCGAGCAAGCACATTCCATTCGCGTGGCACGGACCCGACTGAGCCGGCGATGATCCGGGTGAGCGCGCCGCCGGATACGCCGCGCGGCGCGTTCGGCCTGCTCTCGTGGCGCATCAACGTCGCCGTCGTCGCGATCCTCCTCGCGCTGTCGGCGCTCGCGTGGCGCAGCACGGTCGAGCAGGCGCACGCGATGCGGTACATGGCGATGGGCCTGGGTCAGATCGGCGTGCTCATGCCGGGCGTGATGAGCCCGCTCCATTTCCTCGCGATGTGGGCGACGATGATGGCGGCGATGATGCTGCCTGCGGTGGCGCCGATGGCGCTCGCGCACCTGGTGACGGCGCGGCGGCGCGGGGATGGCTTCGCAGCCACCGCCGCGTTCGTGGCCGGCTATCTGGCGATCTGGGCGGCGCTGGGCGTCGTGCCGCTGCTCGCCTACCTGCCGCTCGAGCAGGTGGGCGACGAAGTGGCCGGCTCGGGCTGGCTCCCCGCGCTCGCGGGGACCGTGCTGATCGCCGCCGGCGTCTACCAGTTCACCGCCTGGAAGCGCACCTGTCTCGACAAGTGCCGCAGTCCGTTCGCATTCCTGGTCCTGCATGACTTCGGCAGCGGTGCGCGCGGCGCGCTTCGGGCCGGGGCCGCACACGGCGTGTATTGCGCCGGATGCTGCGTCGCCCTGTTCTCGGTGCTGCTCGTCGTGGGACTGATGAACCTCCTGTGGATGACCGCACTCTTCCTGCTCGTGCTGATCGAGCGAGCCTGGAGGCACGGGCCGGTCGTGGGAAAGCTTGCCGGCGCCGCGCTCGTTCTGCTCGGCGGGGCGATCCTCGCGAGACCGGCCCTTCTCTTCCTCGTGGCGTCGATGTAATCGCCCCTCGCGGCGAGCGCGACCCGCAGCGCGCGCGGGTCAGTGCGCGAGCTGCGCCCGAGGCGCGCGGGGGATGCGCGGAGGTTCCTAACGCTCGATCGACGCGTCGACCACGGTGAGCGCCGTCATGTTGACGAGGCGGCGCACCGTCGCCGACGGTGTGAGGATGTGCACGGCCTTCGCGACGCCGAGCAGCATCGGCCCGAGCGTCACGCCCGCCCCCGACGCGACCTTCAACAGGTTGAACGCGATGTTGGCGGCGTCGAGCGTCGGCATGATCAGCAGGTTCGCGTCACCCGCGAGCCGCGAATTGGGGAAGGCCGCCTTGCGCACCGCCTCGTTCAATGCGGCATCGCCGTGCATCTCGCCCTCGACCTCGAGGTCCGGCGCGCGCTGGCGGATCAGCGCGAGCGCCTCGCGCATCTTGACCGCCGACGGATGGTCGCTGGTGCCGAACGACGAATGCGACAGCAGCGCGGCCTTCGGCGTGATGCCGAAGCGACGGATCTCTTCCGCGCACAGCAGCGCGATCTCGGCGAGCTGCCCCGCGCTCGGATCGGGATTGACGTAGGTGTCCGCCATGAAGACGGTGCGTCCCGGCAGCAGCACGGCATTCATCGCCGCGTAGACGCTGACGCCGGGACGGCGCCCGATCACCTGGTCGACGTAGCGCCGGTGCATCGCGTGAGTGCCGAACGTCCCGCACAGCATGCCGTCCGCGTCGCCGCGATGGATCATCATCGCGCCGATCAGCGTGCTGCGGCGGCGCATCTCCATCTGCGCGTACTGCTGCGAGATGCCCTTGCGCTGCATCAGCTCGTAGTAGCCCATCCAGTACTCGCGGAAGCGCTCGTCCTGATCCGGGTTGACCGTGTGGAAGTCGACGTCGGGCAGCAGGCGCAGGCCGAAGCGCTCGATCCGGCGCGCGAGCACGTCGGGACGCCCGACGAGGATCGGCTTCGCGAGCCCCTCGTCGACGACGACCTGCACGGCGCGCAGCACCCGCTCGTCCTCGCCCTCGGCATAGACGATCCGCTTCGGCGCCTTCTTGGCGGCGCTGAAGACCGGCTTCATCAGCAGGCCCGAGTGGTAGACGAAGCTCGTGAGCCGCGCGCGATACGCGTCGAAGTCCTCGATCGGGCGCGTCGCGACGCCGGAATCCATCGCGGCCTTCGCCACGGCCGGCGCGATCTTGACGATGAGCCGCGGGTCGAACGGCTTCGGGATCAGGTAGTCGGGGCCGAACGGCAGCGTCTCGTGCAGGTTGTACGCGCTCGCGACGATGTCCGATTGCTCGACGGTCGCGAGGTCGGCGAGCGCGCGCACGCAGGCGAGCTTCATCGCCTCGTTGATCGTCGTCGCGCCGACGTCGAGCGCCCCGCGGAAGATGAACGGAAAGCAGAGGACATTGTTGACCTGGTTCGGAAAGTCCGAGCGCCCGGTCGCGATGATCGCGTCGGGACGCGCCGCCTTCGCGACGTCGGGCATGATCTCGGGCTCCGGGTTGGCGAGCGCCAGGATCAGCGGCTTGTCCGCCATCGCCGGCAGCCACTCGGGCTTCAGCACGCGCGCGGCCGACAGTCCGAGGAAGATGTCGGCGCCCGGCAGGATCTCGGCGAGCGTGCGCGCGGCGGTCGGCTGCGCATAGCGCGCCTTGTTGTCGTCCATCTCCTCGGTGCGCCCCTTGTAGACGACCCCCTTGATGTCCGACACGAAGATGTTCTCGCGCCGCACGCCGAGGTCGACCAGCAGGTCGAGGCAGGCGAGCGCCGCGGCGCCCGCTCCCGAGCAGACGAGCCTGACGTCGGCGAATTGCTTGCCGACGACGCGCAGCCCGTTCAGCACCGCCGCGCCGACGATGATCGCCGTGCCGTGCTGGTCGTCGTGGAACACCGGAATCTTCATCCGCTCGCGGCACTTGCGCTCGATGTAGAAGCACTCGGGCGCCTTGATGTCCTCGAGGTTGATGCCGCCGAACGTCGGCTCGAGCGCGCAGATCATGTCGACCAGCTTGTCGGGATCGCGCTCGGCGATCTCGATGTCGTAGCAGTCGAGGCCGGCGAATTTCTTGAACAGCACCGCCTTGCCCTCCATCACCGGCTTCGCCGCGAGCGGGCCGATCGAGCCGAGGCCAAGCACCGCGGTGCCGTTGGTCACGACGCCGATCAGGTTGCCGCGGGCGGTGAGGACCGAGACCTCGCGCGGGTCGCGGACGATCTCGTCGCACGCGGCGGCGACTCCCGGCGAATAGGCGAGCGCGAGGTCGCGCTGGTTGGTGAGCTGCTTCGTCGGCAGCAGTGCGACCTTGCCGGCCGGCGCGCGCCGATGATAGGCGAGCGATTCCTCGCGGATGTTCTGGTCGTGATCGGACATGGCGGCTCCCGGCATCGCGCGCGACTGCGATGCGAGCCGCATGATAACGCCCGCACGAGCGGCGCGCCGTCTCGCGCGGGGCCGCGACGCACGCATCGCTATAATGCGCCGGCCCGGCGGCGCTTGCGCCGCCCGGCACCAGCCGGCGCATCCCGGCACATCACGCGCTCCGAATTTCGCTCATGCCGCCCGCTCCGCTCTTCTGGCTCGTCGCCCTCCTGCTCGTCGCAGCGACCGTCGCGGCGCTCGTATGGCCGCTCCTGCGCACCGGTGCCGCGCGCCCGACCGAAGTCGCGGATTCCGCCTCGACCGACGTCTACCGCGACCAGAAGCGCCAGGTCGACGACGAACTGGCCGCCGGCGCGATCGACCGCGCCGAGCGCGACGCTCAACTCGCCGAGCTCGCCGCACGCCTCGGCCAGGAGCTTCGTGTCGCGGCGGCACCCCCGGCGATCCGCAATCCCTCGCGCAACGCGTACGTGACGGCCCTGATCCTCGTCGCCGCGATTCCCGCGAGCGCGCTGCTGCTCTACGCGGTGTTCGGCAGCCCCGACGCGCTGCGCACCGCGGCCCCGGCGGAAGCGCCCGCGTCCCATACCGAGATCGTCGCGATGGTCGACAAGCTCGCGACGCGCATGAACGAGCATCCGGAGGATCCCACCGGCTGGCGCCTGCTCGCACGCGCGCAGTCGGCGCTCGGGCGCTATCCGGAGGCGGTTGCCGCGTTCAACGAAGCGGCGAAGCGCTCGCCGGAGGACGCGGCGCTGCTCGCCGATTGGGCGGACGCGCTGGCGATGCAGAATCAGTCGCTGCAGGGCGAGCCGTCGCGGCTCGTCGCGCGCGCGCTCGCGCTCGATCCCAATCACCCGAAGTCGCTGTCGCTCGCGGCCACGGCGGCGCTCGAGCGCAAGGACTATCCGACGGCGATCGCGCAATGGCGCAGGCTCAAGATGCAGTATCCGCCGGGCAGCGAGGAAACGAAGGACCTCGACACGATGATCACGGAGGCCGACGCCGCGCAGCGCGGAGCTCCGGCACCGCCGTCGCCGGGCGCCCCGGCCGCTTCGGCATCGGGGGCGCCGGCGGAGCGCGCATCCGCACCCGCCGCCGCTTCGGCCGCCGCCGATGCCTCGGCCATCACCGGGCGCGTATCGCTCGATCCGAAGCTGCGCGAACGCGTGGCCGCCGCCGATGCGCTCTTCATCTTCGCCCGTGCGGTGAACGGACCGCGGATGCCGCTCGCGGTGCTGCGGGCGACGGCGGGCGAATTGCCGCGCCGGTTCGTGCTGGACGACGCGATGGCGATGACGCCGGCGGCGCGAATCTCCGCGGCCAGCGAGGTCACCGTCGAGGCTCGCATCTCGAAATCCGGCAGCGCGACGCCGTCCGCCGGCGATCTGCAGGGCATCAGCGCGCCGGTCAAGCCGGGAACCCACGGCCTGTTGATCGTGATCAACGACGTCGTGCGCTGAACGCGTGCAGACTTCCCTCGAAGTCGAGCGGCTCGCGGCGCGACGCGGCTACGCGACGCTGTTCACGAACGTGAGCTTCGTGGTGGGCGGCGGCGAGACGCTCGTGGTGACCGGGCCAAACGGCTGCGGCAAGACGACGCTGCTGCGGATGCTGGCGGGACTCACCACACCGGCGGAAGGGGAAATCCGCTGGCAAGGGGATGCGGTACGGCCGCTCGATGCCCGCTTGCGCGATGCGGTCGCGTTCAACGGCCATCTGCCCGCGCTGAAGGACGAGCTGACGCCCGAGGAGAATCTCGCCGCATGGATCGCACTCGACGACCGGCCTGCGGAACGCGACGACATCGCGTCGGCGCTCCGCGCGGTGGCGCTCGAGCGGCAGCGGCGACTGCCCGTGCGCGTGCTGTCGCAGGGCCAGCGGCGAAGGATCGGACTTGCGCGGCTGCGGCTCGTCGCGCGTCCCCTCTGGATTCTCGACGAGCCGCTCACCGCGCTCGATGCGGACGGCGCCGCCGCGCTGGGCGCGCTGCTCGACGCGCATCTCGAGCGTGACGGCCTCTGCGTCGCCGCGTCGCACCAGCCGCTGCCGGTCGCCGGCAGGCGCATCCGCTCGCTCGCGCTGGATACGCCGGCGTGAACGACTCGG
This sequence comes from Casimicrobiaceae bacterium, assembly GCA_036375455.1. Lineage (GTDB taxonomy): Bacteria > Pseudomonadota > Gammaproteobacteria > Burkholderiales > Casimicrobiaceae > VBCG01. The sequence goes on from DASURV010000023.1 coordinate 6,904, forward strand.
TCCTGCGCGCGGTGGGGTGGGCGCTCGCCCGCGACATTCGCGTCGCGATGCGGTCCAAGGCGGAACTCGGCGTACAGCTGCTCTTCTACGTGATCGTCGTGTCGCTGTTTCCACTGGCCTCCTCGCCGTCGCGCGACGTGCTGAACACGATCGGCCCCGGCGTGCTGTGGACGGCGGCGCTGCTCGCGTCGCTGCTGTCGCTGTCGCGGCTGTTCGCCGCCGATTTCGCCGACGGCACGCTCGAGCAGATCGCGCTCTCGCCGCGGCCGCTGGCAGCGCTCGTGTCCGGTAAAATAGCCGCGCACTGGCTCACGACCGGTCTGCCGGTGGCGCTGCTCGCGCCGCTGCTCGGCGCGCAATACGCGCTTGATGCGGGCGTGCTCGGCACGCTGACGGTGTCGCTGCTGCTCGGCACGCCGATCCTGTCGCTGCTGGGCGCGGTCGGCGCCGCCCTCACGCTGGGCGCACGCGGCGGCGGCAGCCTGCTGGCGCTGCTCGTGCTGCCGTTGTATGCGCCGGTACTGATCTTCGGCGCCGGTGCCGTGGATGCCGTGCGCGCGGGCGTCTCGGCGAGCGCGCACCTGTCGCTGCTCGGTGCCGGCTTGCTGCTCGCGCTGGTCGCGATCCCGTTCGCGGCCTCCGCCGCTGTGCGCATTGCGCTCGATTGACGCCCGATCGATTGATGCTGATCAACTGGTACCGCTTCTCCTCGCCGGTCTCGTTCTATCCGCTCGCCGGAGGCCTGTCGTACCTGTTCGGCGTGCTGGCGGCGCTTCTCGCGGGCGCGGGGCTTTTCGTCGCGCTGTTCGTAGCACCCGCCGACGCGACGCAGGGCGACGCCTACCGGATCATCTTCATCCACGTGCCGGCCGCGTGGATGGCGATGTTCGTCTACCTCGTGATGGCGGGCTGGAGCGCATTCGCGCTGGGCTTCAACACGCGGCTCTCGGCGATGATGGCGCAGGCGCTCGCGCCCACCGGCGCGCTGATGGCGGCGCTCGCGCTGTGGACCGGAGCGTTCTGGGGACGCCCGACGTGGGGCACGTACTGGGCGTGGGATGCGCGGATGACGTCGACGCTGATCCTGCTCTTCCTCTATCTCGGGATCATCGCGCTGCGCGCGGCGATCGAGGATCCGCGGCGCGCCGATCGCGCCTGCGCTCTGCTCGCGCTCGTGGGCGCCGTCAACGTGCCGATCATCTATTTCTCCGTGCAATGGTGGAACACGCTGCATCAGGGCTCGTCGATCAGCCTGACCGTCGCGCCGAAGATGGCGATGACGATGCTCGCCGGCATCCTGATCATGACGGCGGCGGCGTGGTGCTACACGATCGCGGTGACGCTCTGGCGCGTGCAGTCGATCATCGTCGAGCGCGAGCGCGGCGCCGGCTGGCTCGAATCGCTGATCGCGCCGGGGGTCCGATGAGCGAATTCTTCGCGATGGGCGGTTACGCGTGGTACGTCTGGATGGCGTACGGCGCCGCGGCAGTGGCGATCGCCGTCGAGGTCGCCGTGGTGCGCGCACGGCGCAGGCGCGCGTTCGACGAGTTGCGGATGTCGGTCGCGCCGCCGCGCCCGCCCGCGATGCTCGGTGCGCGGGGCAGCCGATGAAGGCACGGCATCGCCGCTTCGCGTGGATCGGCGCGGGCCTGCTGGCCCTCGGCGTCGCCGCCGCACTGGTGCTGAACGCGTTCCGGTCGAACCTCGTGTTCTTCTTCACGCCGTCGCAGGTCGTCAACAAGGAGGCGCCGCAGGCGCGGCCGTTCCGGATCGGCGGCCTCGTCGAGGCGGGGAGCCTCAAACGCGACCCGAGCTCGCTGACCGTGCATTTTCGCGTGACCGACACCGCGCAGACGATTCCCGTGACGTACACCGGGCTGCTGCCGGATCTGTTCAAGGAGGGCAAGGGCGTGGTCGCGCAGGGCACGCTCGGTCCCGACGGCTCGTTCCACGCGACCGAGGTGCTTGCCAAGCACGACGAGAACTACATGCCGCCGGAGGCGAAGGAAGCGGTCGAGAAGGCGCACCAGAAGAGCGGCATGGCGCTGCCGAGCATGCACGAGACGAAGCGATGATTCCCGAAATCGGTCATTTCGCATTGATCCTGGCGCTGCTCGTCGCGCTCGTGCAGGGGATTCTCCCGATGCTCGGCGCGGCGCGGCGCGACGCCACGCTGATGGGGGTCGCCATCCCGGCGGCGCGCGCGCAGTTCGTGCTGGTGGCGCTCGCGTTCGGATGTCTCGCCTACAGCTTCGTCGCGAGCGACTTCTCGGTCGAGAACGTCGCGCAGCACTCGAACTCGCACCTGCCGGCGCATTACCGCTTCGCCGCCACCTGGGGCTCGCACGAAGGGTCGCTGCTCCTGTGGTCGCTGATGCTCGCCGGCTGGGGTGCCGCGGTGACGCTCTTCTCGCGCCACCTGCCGCCGACGCTGCGCGCCCGCGTGCTCGCGGTGATGGGCCTGGTCGCCGTCGGGTTCCTGCTGTTCCTGCTCGCCACCTCGAATCCGTTCGCGCGGCTCGCGCCCCCCGCCGCCGAAGGCAGCGACCTCAATCCGCTGCTGCAGGATCCGGGGATGGTCGTCCATCCGCCGATGCTCTACATGGGCTACGTCGGCTTCTCGGTCGCATTCGCGTTCGCGATCGCCGCGCTGATCGGCGGGCGGCTCGACGCCGCATGGGCGCGCTGGTCGCGGCCGTGGACGACGGTCGCGTGGTCGTTCCTCACGATCGGCATCCTGATGGGCAGCGCGTGGGCGTACTACGAGCTCGGGTGGGGCGGCTGGTGGTTCTGGGATCCGGTCGAGAACGCGTCGTTCATGCCGTGGCTCGTCGGCACCGCGCTGATCCATTCGCTCGCCGTCACCGAGAAGCGCGGCGCCTTCCGGAGCTGGACCGTGCTGCTCGCGATCGTCGCGTTCTCGCTGTCGCTCGTCGGAACGTTCCTCGTTCGCTCGGGCGTGCTGACGTCGGTGCATGCGTTCGCGACCGATCCCGCGCGCGGCATCTTCATCCTCGCCTTCCTCGCGGTCGTGATCGGAGGCTCGCTCACGCTGTTCGCGGTGCGCGCGGGCGCCGTCGGCGCGGGCGGCGGCTTCGCCGCCGCGTCGCGCGAAGCGATGCTCCTCGGCAACAACATCCTGCTCGTCGTCGCGATGGCGAGCGTGCTGCTCGGCACGCTCTACCCGCTCGTCATCGATGCGCTCGGCCTCGGCAAGATCTCGGTGGGTCCGCCCTACTTCGACGCCGTGTTCTATCCGCTGATGGCGCCTCTCGTGTTCCTGATGGGCGTCGGACCGATCGCGGCATGGCGCGAGGCGCGCGTGCCGGACCTGTGGACGCGGCTGCGATGGGCCGTCTACGTCGCGCTCGCGACCGCCGCTTTGGTGCCGTTCGCGATGGGGCAATGGAAGCCGCTGGTCGCGCTCGGCCTGCTGCTCGCCGCGTGGATCGCCGCGGCCACGGCGACGGCGCTGCTGCAGCGCCTGCGCAGCGCCCCGCAGCGCGGCCTCGTCGAGCGCCTGCGCGCCAACGCCCCCGCCTGGTACGGCATGCTGCTCGCACATCTCGGCGTCGCGGTGTTCATCGCCGGCGTGACCCTCGTCAAGGGCTACGAGATCGAGCGCGACGTGCGCCTCGACGTCGGCCAGAGCGTGGAGATCGCCGGCGACACGTACACGTTCCGCGGCGTCGCGGCCGCGCCGGGCCCCAATTACGATGCGACGGTCGCGACGATCGACGTGTCGCGAAACGGCCGCGCCGTCGCGACGCTGCGGCCGCAGAAGCGCGCCTACCGTGCCTCCGGCCAGGTGATGACGGAAGCCGACATCCAGACGCGAATCCTCGGCGATCGCTACGTCTCGCTCGGCGAGCCGATGACCTCCGGCGGCACGTCGGGCGCGTGGGGCGTGCGCATCTACGTCAAGCCGTTCGTCGACTGGATCTGGGCGGGGTGCCTGCTGATGGCGCTCGGCGGCTTCATCGCCGTCGCGGATCGCCGCTATCGGCTCGCGGTGCGCCGGAAGCTCGCGGGTGCCGTGGCCGCACCGGCGGCGTGAGGCGCCTCCCCGAACGCGAACGACACCGACGCCGACGCTCACGATGAAGTTCCTCCGCTGGTCGTTGCCGCTCGCGATCTTCCTGGTCGTGCTGGGCTTCCTGTTCGTCGGGCTGTATCGCGATCCGCGCGAAGTGCCGTCGCCGCTGATCGGCAAGCCGGCGCCCGCGTTCGCGCTGGCGAAGCTGCACGCGCCCGAGCAGAAGCTCGCGACCGCCGACATGCGCGGCCAGGTGTGGCTGCTGAACGTCTGGGCGTCGTGGTGCGTCTCGTGCCGCGTCGAGCACCCGCTGCTGCTCGACCTCGCGAAGGCGAACGTCGTCCCCGTGATCGGACTCGCCTACAAGGACAAGCCCGAGGACGGCCTGGCGTGGCTCGCGTCGAACGGCGATCCCTACCGGATGTCGATCGTCGACCTGGACGGGCGCGTCGGCATCGATTTCGGCGTCTACGGCGTTCCGGAGACGTTCGTCATCGACAAGGCGGGGATCATTCGCTACAAGCAGATCGGGCCGCTCACCGCCGACGCGCTGAAGCAGACGATCATCCCGCTCGTTCGCGAGCTGCAGCGGTCGTGATGCGCGCCGTCGCGACGTTGCTCGCGGTGATCGCCGCTGCCGGCGCATCGCTCGCCGTTGCCGACGACGCGCTCGACGCGCGGCTGAAGGCGCTCGAAACGCAGCTGCGCTGCCTCGTCTGCCAGAACCAGACGCTCGCCGAGAGCAATGCGCCGCTCGCCGAAGACCTGCGCAAGGAAGTGCGCGAACTGGCCGTCGGCGGCAAGAGCAACGACGAGATCAAGCAGTACCTCGTCGCGCGCTATGGCGACTTCGTGCTCTATCGGCCGCCGGTCAAGCCGACGACGTACCTGCTGTGGTTCGGGCCGTTCCTGCTGCTCGCGGGCGGAGCGGCCACCTGGTTCGTCGTGCTGCGCCGGCGCGCGCGGATGAGGCCATCCGGCGATGGCGGAGCGAACGACGCGGCGACGGACGCCGCGAGCGCGCTCTCGCGGGCGCGCGCGCTCCTCGACGAGTGATCCGGCGCCGGCTGCGCGCGATACCGTTTACGGCCGCTCGCACGCGATGTTGCGGTCACGGCCCTGCAGGATCATCCTGGCCGCGGTGAGCTCGCCGATGACGAGCGTGATCGCCTGCTTCGCATCCGATATCTGCAGCGACTTGCCGGAGACGCCGTAGCGCAGCGTGGCCGCCTGATTGTCGGCCGTGGAGATGCCGAGGCGGCCATCGATCTCGAAGCTGTACTCCATCGCCCGGCCCGAGGTCCAGTCGCGGCACAACCAGCGGCCCACGATCAGCGCGGCGGGAGGCGGCGCCTGCGAGCGGTCCGCGACCGCCGTGCGCCATCCCGGCTGCCCCGCCCTGCGCGCGCGCATCTGCCCGATCCAGTCGGCGGGCAGCGCGAAGTTCAGGTTCTGGCCGTAACGATGCTGGAACGTCATGATGCCGACCAGTTGCCCGGACAGGTCGAACAGCCCGCCGCCGCTCGAGCCCGGCGAGATCGGTGCCGTCGTCTGGATGACGGTGCCCTCGTCGACCTTGCGCAGCGCCGACACGATGCCCTCGCTGATCGTGAGCTCGAGCCCCGCCGGAGCGCCGATCGCGTAGACGCGCTGGCCCGTTCGCAGCGAATTCACGCTGCCGATCGTCAGCGCGGGCGCACGCATTCCCGGCACGTTCAGGCGACACAGGTCGAACGCCTCGTCCGGGAGCTGGACGGTCGCGGGCAGGACAGCGTCGCCGATCTTCACCGCGAGCTGCGCGCCGAGCAGCGCGACGTGACAGCTCGTGAGCAGCGTGCCGTTGTCGATGACGACGCCGCTGCCGGTGCCGAGCATCCGACCCGACACGTCCATCACGTTCACGCGCGCGACGCTGGGGGCGACATCGGCGAAGACGTCTTCGGCCGAGCGCACGCGCGATGCCGGCGTCGCAGGCGGTGCCGGCGGTGCCGCCGCAGGGGGCGCGGGTTCCTTCGTCTCGCTCGATTCCGTCGCCTGGTCCGCGGACACTGCAGCCGGTGACGGCGGCGGCGCCCCCTCGATCGGTCGCGCGGCAGCGGGTTGCGGTGCGGCCTCCGGCGCCGAAGGCGCCTCGCGCCGGGACGACCACCACATCACGGTCCCGATCACGATGACGATCGCCGCGATCCACTTCCCCCAGGTCCCGAGAAACGTGGGCTCGGAATCCCATTCGGGCTCGACGACGGGCTCGACGAGCGACGCGTCGTACGCCTGGCGGCGCCCGGGATCCGACAGGATCTCGTTCGCCTGGCGCAGCAGTCCGGGCATGCCGGAATCCGGCCAGTCGGCCGCCGCGAGACGCGCGTACGCCGCGGCGATGTCCTGCCTCGAAGCCTTCGGATCGACACCGAGGATCTGATAGAGCGTTCTCTTCATTTGGGGTCCCCAAGCGAACGCGACATCTATCGAGACTAAAGCGAGCCGCAACGTCGAAGGCTCGTGCCGATTGGCTCGCTACGCTGCGCCGTTTCCCCATCGCATGCAAGACGCGCCGGCGGATCGGGCGTGCCGGCCGGCGGCTCGAGCGATGCCGTTCGGTGGCGGCGATCGGCGCTGCCCGCATCGTGGCGGCGATCGACGCTGCCCGCCCGCGATGCGGCAATGCGGGCGGTGCCCGTCTGGCAGGATCGCCAGCCGTCTGCTACGGTACGAAACCCATGAAGGCGCGAACGGATCGACCGGCGTCGACGCTGTTGCGAACGCTAGGCTCCTTGGTTGCCACGGTGCTTCTCGGGCTCGCGTCCGAGACGGCGGCGGCCGACGCGTCGGCGCCGATCGACGAGCACCCGCGCCTGTCGCTGACAGGCGGGTGGGGCAACGGCGTCGCGGTCTTCGGCGTCGGAGGATTGTGGCCGCTCGCCTGGAAGCGCGACGAGCTCGCGCGCCATGGTCTCGACGCCGAAATCGGTGCGGATCTGCTGCGGTGGGACGGGCGCGACGCCGGCGAGGGGTTCCTGTGGGACGTCGGCGTCACCCCTTACCTGCGCTGGCGACCCGACGCCGACGCCTGGCACCACACGTTCGTCAGGCTCGGCATCGGCGTCCACCTGCTGTCGCATACGAAGATCGGGGACTCGCGCGACCTCGGATCGGCGTTCCAGTTCGGCGAGCGCCTGGCGTGGGGATTCAATTTCGGCGCCGGCAACCGCTACGAAATGACGCTGCTCGTCCAGCACGTGTCGAACGGCCGGATCAAGGAGCCCAACGACGGGTTGACGTACTTCGGCGCGACCCTCGGGATTCCGGTCGACTGACCGCCGCGCGCTATCCGCGCGGCTCGCCGCTTTCGTTGACGACGATGGTCCGCCGCGGCCGGACGCTATCCGCGCGGCTCGCCGCTTTCGTTGACGACGATGGTCCGCCCGGGTGGCGCGCTCATCTGCGCGCGATGGACGACGCCGCGAAAGCGGTAGGTGACGTCCCAGTACTCCGGCTGCGCGTGGCTCTCGACGCTTGCGCAGCGCTGGACGTCCTGGCTGTAGACTTGCGTCCCGCCCCGGCCGACGTTGGCGCCGATGGCCGCTCCGGCAACGGCACCGCCGGCCGTCGCGAGGTCCTTGCCCCGCCCGCCGCCGACCTGGTGGCCGAGAACGCCGCCGACGACCGCGCCGACGATCGCGCCGGGCACGTTGATCGCGTCGTTGCGCTCCTCGACGACCTGCTGGCGCTCGACCCAGCAGCGTTGCTCCGGCGGCCCGACGACGGCGCGCACCGACGCGACCGGCACCGAATAGAGCCGCTCGCGCACCGGCGGTCGATAGGCGTACACGGGCGCGGGCGCCGGCTCCGCGGCAACGTAGACGTTGCGCCGGTGGTACGGAACGTACACGTCGCTGTACCAGGAGTCCTGGACGAAGTAGACGGGCTGGCCGCAGGCGTTGTACCGGTAGCAGTGCTTCGCCCAGTGCTTCGCGTGCCCGGGCGGTACGCGCAGGTAGATCGGCTCGCGCACGACGCCGACCGGCGCGGGCCGGATCAGGATCGGCTCCGCATAGACGAGCCGCGGCGGCGGCGCACTGCCGACGTCGATGCGGCCGTAGAAGCCCGGTTGTCCGACGCTGACCGATACGCCGACGTCGGTCGCGAACGCCGAAGCCGTGGCGCTCATCGCAGCCATAGCGCACAGGAAACGTTTCATCGCCCACTCCCCATTCGGGTGTCCGTCCCGGCGCATTATGACAGTGGCATGGCTGCGCCCGGCAGCCGTTCATCGGCACCGCGGCGCCGCGCATGGCGCGCGCAATCGAGCAGTGCACAGCTTGTAGCGTACCGGAGAGGCCGTACGCGCAGCTATCGCTCGTTCGCGCAGACGAGCCGGCGCCCTGGTGCGCAGGTGCGGGCGCCGCCCGCCCTTCGACGATCGATCACGCGAGCGTCGTCCGCCCTTCGACGATGGATCACGCGAGCGCCGTCCCGCACTTCCAGCACAGGTCGAAGCTCCCCGGCGACTGTTCGCCGCAGTTGCGGCAGT